>NZ_CP034570.1:617884-926826 GCF_003970695.1 Maribacter sp. MJ134 | reverse complement strand
AGCGGGCTCAAAAGACCCAAGGACCGGGGTAGATTTAGGGGTTATAGCCAGAAATAGTGTCCCTACATCTAAAATAGTATTCATGTCGTCCTTTAGCGACAATTATAGAATAAATAATATATTCGTTACTGTAAACCCAGACGGGTATATGGTGAAATCAGAAATTGACGAACTGTCATTGAAAACCATGGTGGAGACCGTTCTTCGTAATCCACCGTATTATACGTCTAGTGCGTTGGTAGCAATCAGAAAAAAGATGGCCAACGATATTGTCATCGATAATCAAGACCAGAAAATACTTTATCATCTATCGTTGGGTGTGAATACAAGAGATATTGGACCCTTGATTTCTTCAGCAAATACGACCGTAGAGGCAAGAAAACGACAATTGAAGGCCATATTCGGTGTTAAAAACGGTAATGATTTGGCGCTTATTGAAGAAGCCAGAAAAAGAGGGTTTTTATAATTGCAGGTGAATTCCATCTGTATTGTAGTCTAATTCTTTATTTTTTGATATCGCAAGGCATTTTATCATAATATCCTCCGAAAATCTAAGGTTTTCCTAGGTCGAACGAAATTTAATTAAACCTACCTTTATAATAGGATATTAAATAATTTCATTCGTTTATGTCGGCAAACTTAAATAACCAAAGTTCCTCAAATTTTTTACGTCCCAATGTCAATTTTGAAATCAACGGTCTGGACGACTACTTAAAGTTTCTTGGGTATCACTATTTTTCTGAAATCTCACTTAGAAATTACAATATCCATGAGAAAGGCATAGACATGGCACTAGACATGACTTGTAGCATAGATTTGTTAGAAATGCTTGCTCATTTTAATAAGAACAGATGGGGTAAAAGTAACAACTTATCAGATTCTCCACTTCTTAAGGGTTTAAATCATCTGGCAGAAGATAATCCGTCAATCGATTTAGATATTGAAGAACTAACACTTTTTCTAAATGACACCAGTATCATCATAAAGCGCACATCAGAAAAAAGTATAGTGCAACAGTTTAATGCTATTATTACAGAACTTGCTAACCACTATGTCTATTTTACCAGAGGGCTAACCGAAAAACCGTATGAAATTTTTATTCCGGTATTCGAAGATAATATTGACAATCCACAATTAGATACACCGAACAAAACACCCCAAAGTTATTTTGACTTTTGGGGTATTTATCTAGAAACTCAGGAGGATGCCCTGATCTATGATTTAAACAGGAATACGTTCATCCCCGCTGATTTGGACTTATCTATGCACTAGGATTGCTTTCCTTACGCGTTTTGAAGTATATTGAAAATAGGTCTTTCTCCCATCATGGCGTTAACCTCTTTCTTAACAGTATTGATTACGGCACTATCTTCTGGATTCGTAATTACCTTATCTATTAAGGAGACAATAATCTCCATATCGCTCTCTAAGAGTCCTCTAGTGGTTATAGCAGGTGTTCCAAATCTAATACCTGAAGTAACAAATGGTGATTTATCATCGAAAGGAACCATATTCTTGTTCGCCGTAATATCAGCCAGTACTAGGGCCTTCTCAGCATCTTTTCCTGAAATATTCTTGTTCCGCAAATCAATAAGCATCATGTGGTTGTCCGTACCTCCTGATATGATATGATAATCCTTATCAACAAAGGCTTTCGCCATAGCATCGGCATTTTTTTTCACCTGTTCCATATACTGACCAAATTCAGGCGTGAGCGCTTCGCCAAAAGCTACTGCTTTGGCTGCAATGATATGTTCTAATGGACCTCCTTGGTTTCCCGGAAATACTGCCAAGTCCAATAAAGCGGACATTTTTCTCAAGTTTCCGTTCTTCAATTTAATTCCGAAAGGATTTTCAAAATCAGCGCCCATTAAAATGAGTCCTCCTCTTGGTCCTCTTAGCGTTTTATGTGTAGTTGTAGTTACAATGTGGCAATGTGGCAAAGGATTATTCAATAATCCTTTAGCTATAAGGCCTGCAGGATGCGAAATATCCGCTAATAACAGTGCGTCAACGCTATCGGCTATTTCCCTGAACTTTTTAAAGTCCATATCCCTTGAATATGCGGACGCACCTGCGATAATCAATTTAGGTCGTTCTTTTAAAGCAATTTCCTGAATTTTATCATAGTTAAGTAATCCTGTGGCTTCGTCCACGCCATAAAAAACGGGATTGTACAGTCTACCTGAAAAATTGACCGGTGACCCATGCGTTAGGTGTCCGCCATGCGACAAATCAAATCCTAAAATAGTATCTCCCGGCTTAAGGCAAGCATGATAAACCGCGGCATTGGCCTGTGAACCGGAATGCGGCTGAACATTGGCATAAGCCGCTCCGAACAACTCCTTTGCCCTGTCTATAGCCAACTGCTCTACTTTATCTACAACCTCGCAACCTCCGTAATATCTTTTGCCAGGATATCCTTCGGCATATTTGTTCGTTAGCACGGAACCAGAAGCCTCCATTACTTGTGGGCTCGTAAAATTTTCCGAGGCAATTAACTCAATACCTTCTATTTGACGTTGTCTTTCTTCTTCGATTAAATCAAAAATGCGATTATCCCTTTGCATGTCTTTTTGTAATTATTAATAAAGTATAAAAATACAAATACCTATTGGTTAATTGGAAAAATTACGCTTTTTGAGAAATAATTTATCAAACAAAAGTTAACAACTAAACGTATATGTGGGATTAGGTAAAAAACGCCTACTTACGTATTTAAACGAGTTTGTACTATTCTTCATCCTTTTGCGTTATAGCAAAAACCAATTATGGCATAGCTATTGAAATATGCTTTGAAACTTTAAATATTATAGCCATGAAAAAAATTCTACTTTACAGCGTATTAGTTCTTTTATGTTCCTGTAATGGAGTGAAAAGAACGCAGGAGGCCCTGAATACGGGAAACTATGATAGGGCTATTCAAAGGGCGATTGATAATATTGCGGAAAATAAAAACAAAAAGGGCAACCAGCCCTTCATAGCCATGCTAGAGGAAGCCTATAAGAAAAATACGGATAGGGAGCTTCAACATATCAAATTTTTAAAAAAGGACGGTAATCCTGCAAATTTTGAGGAAATTTATACAACCTATTCCAGGTTAAGATCTATTCAACAACAGATCAGACCCTTATTACCTTTGCAATTATTCGATGAAAACAGGACTGCTCAGTTCACTTTTAAGGATTATGATAATAATTTGCTTGCTGCCAAGGATAAGCTATCGGTTTATCTTTACAATAATGCTGTATCGCTCTTGGATAATGCCGTCTATAAAGCAGATTACAGAAAGGCCTACCAGGACCTAAAATATTTAGAGGAGCTTAATCCCAATTTTAAGGACGCGGTTCAAAAAATGGATATCGCTTATAGAAAAGGGATTGATTACGTAATGGTAGAAATGAACAATACCACGGACAAGGTAATCCCCGTTAGATTAGAAGAAGAACTGCTAAACCTTAACACTTTTGGATTGAACGATTTGTGGACGGAATATCATACCAATAAGATTACCGACCAAGAATATGATTATGTAATGGAGGTTGCGTTTCAAGATATCAATATTTCTCCTGAACAAATCAATGAAAGGCAGATTATCAAAGAAAAGCAGATAAAAGATGGTTTCAAATATGCACGAGACCAAAATGGAAATGTGGTGAAAGATAGTCTTGGCAATAAAATAAAGATAGATAACTTTAAGACCGTAAAAGCGGATTTTTACCAGTTCACCCAATTCAAAAGTGCTCAGGTCACAGGTGTTGTTAGCTTTACCGATTTAAGAAAGCAGCAACAAATAAACCAATACCCCTTAGCTAGTGAATTCGTCTTTGAACATGTATATGCGAACTATGATGGCGATAAACGAGCTTTGGATAATGATTTGATATCACTCTTGCAATTGGCACGGGTGCCTTTTCCTAGTAATGAACAAATGGTCTACGACGCGGGTGAAGATTTAAAAAATAATCTTAAAAATATACTGCAAAGACAGCGGTTTAATTGATAAAAGGCTCCCTCTCGGGAGCCTTTTTATATATATTGTTCCAAAGCAATTTCTGATATAGCACCATGGGAACTATGGGCTACAACTACTCCATTCTTAACAACCAGTAATTGCGGTGATTGATGCATCACTTGAAATTTTTGTGCTACACCGTTAGAGACCTCTCGGTGCGCATGTAGGTCCAAAAAATAAAAATCTGCCTGATTCGATTCTAAGGAGTAGCCAGAGGTAAACATATTCAGTACCATTCTACTAATACCACAGGTAGTAGAATGTTTAAAAATAAATTGTGGCTTTCCGGAAGATTTGGCTACTATTTCGTCCAATTGTTCAATACTCGTCAGAGCAATCCACGGTATTTCAGGCTTGCTTTTCTTACCCTCGCCATCTCCCTTTCCAAAAATACCTCCAAATAATCCCATAATTGTTTTTCCTTTTGGTCTGCAACTTTAGTCAACCTTACAAAAATGACTAAATGTCTTGTTAAATACCGATTATAATGACATTTTGTCTTTAATGTTTAATTGGTAGAGTTGTTGCCATTTCAACATCAAAAATAAGATTCAATTTAAAAATACATATAATGAACTTTAATAATTTCACTATAAAATCGCAAGAAGCGATACAGCAAGCGCAACTATTGGCGCAATCCATGCAGCATCAGCAAATTGAGAATGAACATATTTTTAAGGCAATGTCCCAAGTGGAAGAAAATGTTATTCCATTTATCATTAAGAAACTGGGACTCAACCTTCATTTAATCCAACAAATTCTCGATAGGGAGATGCTCAGCTTTCCAAAGGTAGAAGGTGGGGACATAATGCTTTCCAAAGAGGCAGGTAAAACCTTGAACGAAGCTACCATCATCGCCAAGAAAATGGAGGATGAGTACGTGTCCATCGAGCATCTGCTTTTAGCACTGTTTAAATCAAAAAGTAAAATCGCACAAATCCTAAAGGATCAAGGAGTAACAGAGAAAAATATTGATGCGGCCATAAAAGAATTACGAAAAGGAGCCAACGTCACTTCCCAAAGTGCCGAAGAAACCTACAATTCTTTAAACAAGTATGCCAAAAACTTGAATGCACTTGCAGATAGTGGAAAGCTAGATCCTGTTATTGGCAGAGATGAAGAGATAAGACGGGTACTTCAAATATTATCGCGTAGAACTAAAAACAATCCAATGTTAGTTGGCGAACCCGGTGTTGGTAAAACGGCTATAGCGGAAGGTCTAGCGCACCGAATCGTTCAAGGGGATATTCCGGAGAATTTGAAAGACAAAGTACTTTTCTCCCTAGATATGGGTGCTCTAATCGCTGGAGCCAAATATAAAGGCGAATTTGAGGAACGTCTCAAAGCCGTCATTAAAGAAGTTACCGATGCCGAGGGAGAAATCATATTGTTTATCGACGAGATACATACGCTTGTGGGTGCTGGCGGTGGTGAAGGTGCTATGGATGCGGCCAATATTCTGAAGCCTGCCTTGGCAAGAGGTGAATTAAGAGCTATTGGTGCTACTACCTTGGATGAATATCAAAAGTATTTTGAAAAGGACAAGGCACTAGAAAGGCGTTTTCAGAAAATTGTAGTAGACCAGCCGGATACAGAAAGTGCAATCTCCATTCTTAGAGGGATTAAGGAAAAATATGAATCCCACCACAAAGTGCGAATTAAGGATGAGGCAGTCATCGCCGCAGTGGAATTATCCCAACGATATATTACCAACCGTTTTCTGCCGGACAAGGCGATAGACCTCATGGACGAGGCCGCTTCCAAATTGCGAATGGAAATCAATTCTAAGCCAGAGGAACTCGATGTCTTGGACAGAAAAATTATGCAATTGGAAATTGAAATCGAGGCTATCAAAAGAGAGAATGATAAGCCAAAATTGCAAATTTTAAATCTAGAACTGGCAAATATAAAGGAGGAGCGAAATGAAATTTTTGCACAATGGGACAGTGAAAAGTCGGTAGTGGACCATATTCAGAAAACCAAAAAAGAAATTGAGGACCTGAAAGTTGAAGCGGAACGGGCAGAGCGTAATGGAGACTACGGAAAAGTTGCAGAATTACGTTATGGAAAAATAAAGCAAGCAGAGGAAAGTCTTGCTACGTACCATAAGGAGTTACAGGAACAGCAGCAATCTGGCACATTGATAAAAGAAGAGGTTACCAACGAGGATATAGCCGAGGTAGTAGCAAAATGGACCGGAATACCGGTTACCAAAATGCTTCAAAGCGAACGTGAGAAACTATTGAACCTAGAGGATGTACTCCACAAACGGGTCATTGGACAGGATGAGGCCATTGAGGCGGTCTCCGATGCCATTAGGAGAAGTAGGGCCGGTTTGCAGGATAGCAAGAGACCTATTGGTTCTTTCTTGTTCCTTGGTACAACGGGGGTAGGAAAGACAGAATTAGCCAAGACATTAGCATCATATCTCTTTGATGATGAGAGTGCCATGACCAGAATTGATATGAGCGAATATCAGGAAAGGCATTCCGTGAGTAGATTGGTAGGAGCCCCTCCAGGTTACGTGGGGTACGATGAAGGAGGTCAATTGACTGAAGCTGTTAGAAGACGTCCTTATTCCGTGGTACTCTTGGATGAAATAGAAAAAGCACATCCGGACACCTTTAATATTCTTTTACAGGTACTGGACGAAGGTAGACTTACGGATAATAAAGGAAGAGTAGCGGATTTTAAAAATACCATTATTATCATGACCAGCAATATGGGTAGTGAAATCATTCAAGAAAAGTTTGAAAATTCTAAGGATATCTTTAGTGCAACTGAAGCGGCTAGAATAGAGGTTCTTGGTCTTCTTAAAAAACTGATTCGTCCTGAATTCTTGAACAGAATAGATGATATGGTTATGTTCACCCCTCTTAACGAGGATAATATCAAGGACATTGTAAGGCTCCAACTAGAGGCATTGAAAAAAATGCTGGAGAAACAACAAATTACCTTGGATGCCACGGAAGATGCCATTGCTTATCTCTCTAAAAAAGGGTTCGACCCGCAATACGGGGCAAGACCCGTAAAGAGAACCTTGCAAAAAGAGGTACTGAACAATTTATCCAAAGGACTTTTAAGTGGTGATATCAAATCAGATAGTATCATTCTTCTAGACTCTTTTGATAACAGTTTGGTGTTTCGCAATCAGAATGACCTTGTCGTTTAAGGGAGAACATATTAAGAACGAACGTCCTTTCCAGTTGGAAAGGACGTTTTTTTTTATAAACAATATATACCATACAGTATAGATTTTCTATCTTCGTAGAAAACGACCAAACATGTCTACCAAAGCCGAAAGAACTACCGCCTACATTATCAAAACAGTGGCACCCGTTTTTAATAAGCATGGTTATGTAGGCACGAGCATGAGCGATTTAACGGAAGCTACGGGACTCACTAAAGGAGCCTTGTACGGAAATTTTGAGAACAAGGAGGCCTTGGCCCTTTCTGCCTTCGAATACAACAGTAAAATTCTGTTGGCAGCTATCGATGAACAACTGAATCATCCCGGTAACGCTTTGGACAAGGTCTTTAGTCTGACCGATTTTTATAAAAAATATGATATTTTCACCTTAGATATGGGAGGATGCCCCATACTCAATGTAGGTGTGGACGCCCAACATAATAATAGTTTACTGGCCGCAGCTTCAAGGGAGACCCTAAAGGAAATTGAGGGCAAACTGGCTCTTGTTCTGGAAAATGGCATTAATGCAGGTGAATTCAAGATTCCAGTAACTCCGCTGCAATTCGCAAAGCAACTCATAACCATGTTGCAAGGAGCAATAGCAATGGCCACCATCACAAAAGACCGAAAATATTTGCATAATACGGTGACTTATCTCGAGGTCTTGATTAAACGAGAGTTGAAGAACTGAACCCGTCAAAATCTTTTGTTATTCCTATTGATTTCTTCGTGGCGAATAAGCTCGTTGAACCATACGGCACTATTCCCCTACCACTCTAAAAATCCAAGTCTTTTCGGAGTACTGTCCATTAAATTTAGAATCCCTAGCTTTTCTTGCTTCATTAATTGAATCGTATCTTTTTAGGTAGACGTAATTATATTTATTCAATTCTCTGTAGAATGATTTGGGTGCCAAGCCCTTCTTTTTTAAGTCGGCCATAAAGGCGTAGAAATAGCGTTTGGTACCAAAGACATTCGCTATCAAATAATAACCAGGTTCCAATAATCCCTCTGTTACCACTTCTTCATATTTTTCACCTGCTTCTGGTGTAACCACTTCCTTTTGACGCGCTAAGCGTTCTAGTTCTGCTTTCTTCTCTGCTGCTTCAGCTGCGGCCAATTGAGCTTGCGCTATAGAATCCTTACGTTTTTGTCTGGCCAACGCAAGGGCCGTTTCTTCAGCTTTTTTAGCCGCTTGGATGGAATCCGTTTTTCGCTGTTGCGCAATGGCTTCCCTTTCAGCTAGGGCCTGTGCGGTTTTAGCAGCGTTTATAGAATCCGTTTTCCTTTTTAGTTCTCTTCTAGATTCATTAGCAGAGGTTTCGGCATTTCTATTCGCAACTTGAATAGAATCGTTCATTTGTCTTGTTATTTCCTTGTCAAGGCGCTTTTGTTCCCTATCCAGACGTCTTTGCTCCTGAAGTTTTTCTTTTTGTGCCAATGCTTCCGCTTTGGACAATTCTTCTTTAAGCTCCTTTTCTTTTTCAGTTTCAGCGGCAATCAATTCTTCTTCCTTCTTCTCTGCGGCAGTTTCTATTTTACCTAATTTATACGCAGTAACTATTTCAAAGGACGGGTCTTTACCGTCCAGTTCAGAACCGATACCAAACTCAACAATCGCTCCGATTGACAATCGTTTAAAGAAACGACCACCAGCACCACCTGATACACCATAGAAGCTATTATAACCTCCTTGGGCCCAAAATTTACTGGTAGACAGCACGGAATTAAATCCTATTTGAGTATCAAGTCCCGGAATCGTTTTAAAATAAACCGCCGGACGTAAAAAGGAATTGCCATCGGCATTTAAAATACCTACGGGAATATCATAACTGGCAAGTCCAAAAAACATTCTATCGTCAGGGCTGGTATTTCTTTCGTTGGTCGTAAAATTATAATCGAAGAGGTTCTCTGAAACGAAACCAACGCTAAATTTATCCACTCTTAGGTTGATTCCCGGAGCCAGCTGTAAAATAAAATCGTTAGTAGGCGTTCTCTGAAACGGATTTGGTTGAATAAAACGTTGATCCGCGAGTTCTTGCTGGTATCCAAATAAATTTAGACCTACTCCAAGCGTCATCTTAGGACTAAGTTCTATCTGGTAGGCATAGTTCAAAGCGGCACCAGTATTAAGAAATATACCGGTATTATGTTGAAAAAAGCCTGCGGCCGCAGAGGAGGCAGGATTTATCCGTGTCGTATAATTCAAAAAAAGTGAGGTAGGGTCCGCATCTATTGTTTGCCATTGCCATCGAGACCAAAATGCTATAGAAGATGGATTGTTCCGGTCTAAAGAATACGCAGGATTTAACAAGCTTGAATTATAATCAGTAAGATTCTGTTGCCTAAAATCCCCAGGTAACGATGGCTCCTGGGCATGAATACCAAGAACTACAAACAGAATAAGAAGTGCCCCACAAAAATTTTTCATATGCAAAAAAAACAAAAAATAGCCTATTTATAGTACTATTTTCCTGTAATTTTAGTTTTAATAATTACCATTTCAAAATATACCGATGAAAACAATTCAGATATTAACCATAAGCTTTGTACTACTTTTTCTATCCTGCAAGGAAGATAAGCCAGCAAACAACGAACAGGAACCCGTAACGATAAGTACGTTCTATCTGATAAGACATGCTGAAAAGGACAGAAGTGACGCAGAAAACGCAGATCCTGAACTAACCCAAAAAGGATTGGGCCGAGCTATGCACTGGGCAGAAATACTTGATGAAGTTGATCTTGATGCGATTTACACGACCGACTTTAATAGGACATCTATGACGGCAGCTCCCACGTCGGTTAAAAAGAATATTGATATGCAGTACTATGACCCTAGAACAATTGACATAGCGCAATTTAAAATGGACAATCTAGGAAAAAAAGTACTTGTAGTAGGTCATAGTAATACTACGCCAGATTTTGTCAACAAACTCATTGGAGAGGAGAAACATGGTCAGATAGACGATAGTGAAAACGGTAATCTGTACATCGTGCAATTAGTGAATGATATTGCAACGGATTCCAAACTTAATTTTAATTGTAACTGTCCTGAGTAACCTTTATATCTTCCAATTTAATTTCTGAGAGCAACTCCAAGCCTTCATTAGTGTAAAGACTATCAATACTGGAAATGGGTGTAGCTGTGTTTGGGCTTTTGTGATTTTTATAGTCTACAAAGCGTATTCCCTTAACTATTCTTTCGTTATAAGCAACCCTGAAGCGTTGTCCTCCCCCATCAAAATGAAATTCATATGCTAAATAATCTGGCTTATATGTTTTAGTGTTGAACCAATAGATATAGATATCATCAAAATCGTCTCCACCCCCATTTTCATTGAACGTAACTTCTATTTCATAATATTCTGTGGCACCAATTGTAGCCATGCCAAGAAATCTTTTTTGCACGGCCTTATCATTAAGTCCGTAAGGTAAATAAGCAAAATAATGAACGGAGTTGACAGCGTTCGAATAGGCCGTGGCCAGCGTATCGGGAAGTATTACGAGAGAATCGTTCACGAAACGTTCAAATCCGTTTGGAGACCGGACATCAAGAATTTCCGTAGAATCCGTCAAAATTTTTCTTTGAAGAATCTTTTGTTTTCCTTGAGGAATGGATTGATATTTCTTACCCCTAAAATCAAATGAAATGGTATTATACAAATAGTTTTCACCTCCGCATATCTCAATACTTCTGTCGACAATTTCTTGAGCGGTAGGTTCAATTTTAGCTTCTTTACAACCAATAAATAATACGATACCCGTGAGAAGAAGGATTCTATACATGAATAAAGACTTTAGTTAGGAACAACATCAAATTTATCAGTATACAAAGGAAACATTTTAATTCCTTTTAAAATCAAAGCCGATTATATAATTGTTCCTATTTTTGTCCACAATGCAGAAGAACATCAACATAAAGAATAAAAAAGCACGTTTTGAATACGAGCTTCTAGATAAGTATACCGCAGGTATTGTCTTAGCCGGTACGGAAATTAAATCCATCAGATATGGAAAAGCTTCAATTTCCGAGAGTTTTTGTGAATTTAATGAGCGTGGTGAACTTTTCGTCATCAATATGCAAATTGATGAATATTCCCATGCATCGCATTTTAATCACAAACCAAAAGCTGAGCGAAAATTATTGCTTCAAAAAAGAGAATTAAAAAAACTGCATAAAGAAGTCAAAGCTTCGGGACTTACTATAGTGCCATTAAATTTATTCCTTAACGACCGCGGTCTGGCCAAGATACAGATAGCCCTAGCAAAAGGTAAAAAGCTTTATGACAAAAGGGAGTCTATAAAGGATCGTGATAACAAGAGAGATTTAGCACGTATTAAGAAAAGCTTCAACAACTGATTTTAATTCTTATCCTCTAGTAAGGGCACAAATTTGAAAGAACCATAGGTACTCTTCTCAAATTCCTTAGCAGTCGTACGTGTGTATAGCGTCATTATTTGCTCCTCAAAACCCACCGGTATTACCAATCTGCCCCCTACTTTCAATTGTGAAAGCAGCGCTTTGGGCACTTCTGGAGCCCCGGCAGTTACAATAATCTTATCAAAAGGTGCATTTTCAGGTAGTCCCTTATAACCATCACCAAAAATAAATTTTTTGGGCCTATAGCCCATTTTCTTAAAGAAAAGACTGGTTTTTTTGAACAGTTCTAATTGCCGTTCAATGGTATAGACCTTAGCTTTACACTTTAAAAGGACTGCGGTCTGGTAACCACTCCCTGTCCCTATTTCCAAAACGGTCTCATTGGGTTTCAACTCCAAGAGTTCAGTTTGAAAAGCAACCGTGTATGGCTGGGAAATGGTTTGGTTAGCTGCTATGGGAAAAGCTTTGTCTTGGTAAGCATGTCCTTCAAAACTGCTATCCATGAACAGATGTCTTGGTATATCTCGTATGGCATGTAGAACAACCTTATCGGCTATTCCTTTGGATATCAACACTTCCGCGAGCTGATTTCGCATTCCCCTATGTTTTAAGGTATCTTTCAATGGTAGTTGGTTTGGAAACCAAAGTTAGGAAAGTTCCTTTTTCTTAAAGAAGAAGTTTTAAAAAATTTGCAAGCTATCCGCAAATTTGAAAAGACTATTAAAGACATCTTATCAAAGTATGCTTATTTTTGATAAAAAGGAAAAACTATGCTGAAAGTTGGTGTTTTAGGAGCGGGACATTTAGGTAAAATTCACCTTCGTTTGCTAAATGAGTCTAAAGAATATGAATTGGTAGGTTTTTACGACGCGGACGTCATGAACGGAACGGCCGTAGCCGAGGAATTTGGTTATACATATTTCAAGGACATGAACGATTTAATGGACGCGGTTGATGTAATCGATATCGTCACCCCTACACTTTCGCATTATGACTGCGCCAAAAAGGCGATAGAAAAAGGAAAACATATCTTTATCGAGAAACCGATTACCACCACTTACAAGGAAGCTGAGCATTTGTTAGCGCTTGAAAAAGAACATCACATTAAAGGTCAGGTAGGTCATGTAGAGCGTTTTAATCCGGCGTTTACCGCGGTCAAGGATGCCATTCACGAACCTATGTTTATTGAAACGCATCGTTTGGCGGAGTTTAATCCTAGGGGAACCGATGTGCCGGTTGTACTAGATTTAATGATTCACGATATAGATGCCATTTTAAGCGTAGTAAACTCGGATGTTAAACAAATAAACGCCAGCGGTGTATCCGTCATCAGTAAATCCCCCGATATTGCGAATGCCAGATTAGAGTTTCAAAACGGTTGTGTTGCCAACCTAACGGCGAGTAGAATTTCCTTGAAGAATATGCGTAAATCACGTTTCTTTCAAAAAGATGCCTATATCTCAGTGGACTTTCTAGAAAAAAAGGTAGAAGTAGTTAAAATGAAAGACGCCCCGGAAGCACCTGGAGAATTTGATATGGTGTTGCAGAATGCCGAGGGTTTAAAAAAGCAGATTTATTTTGAGAATCCTAAAATTGAGGCAAATAACGCCATATTGGACGAACTGGAATCTTTTGCAGATGCTATTAACAATAACACAACTCCCGTGGTAAGCCTTGAACAAGGAACACAGGCCTTAAAAGTAGCTTTACAGATTATTGAATCTTTTGACACCAAGGAAATATGAAAAATATAGCTGTCATAGGCGCCGGTACCATGGGGAATGGAATCGCCCATGTTTTTGCACAGAAGAACTTTAGTGTGCATCTTATAGATGTCTCGCAGGAAGCTTTAGATAAAGGTCTCGCTACCATTTCAAGGAATTTGGATAGGATGGTGACCAAGGAAAAAATTACTGAGGCGGACAAGTTAAAAACCTTAGAAAACATTACACTGTTTACGGCTTTAGAGGAAGGCGTGCAACATACCGATTTGGTCGTAGAGGCTGCAACGGAAAATATTGACCTTAAGCTTAAAATTTTTAGGGAATTGGATAAACATAGTGGGGAGGGTACCATTTTAGCGACCAATACGTCGTCTATCTCCATCACACAGATTGCAGCGGTTACCAATAGACCTGAATCCGTAATAGGGATGCACTTTATGAATCCGGTACCGATAATGAAATTAGTAGAAATCATAAGGGGCTATACCACTTCTGACGAGACCACGAATACCGTAATGGCGCTTTCCGAAAAATTAGGAAAAACCCCGACCGAGGTAAACGACTACCCCGGATTTGTTGCCAATCGAATTTTAATGCCCACGATAAATGAGGCAATAGAAACCCTACATCATGGCGTGGCGGGAGTTTCTGAAATTGATACGGTAATGAAATTGGGTATGGCCCACCCCATGGGTCCCCTGCAACTTGCAGATTTTATTGGATTGGATGTTTGTCTATCAATATTAAATGTGATGTACGACGGCTTTAAGAATCCGAAATATGCACCATCTCCCCTATTGGTAAATATGGTAACGGCAGGCAAATTAGGTGTAAAATCTGGAGAAGGTTTCTATGATTACAGCACTAACAGAAAAGCCGAAGTAGTTTCCAATCAGTTCGACAAAAAATAAATGGCTACCGTAAAACCTTTTAAAGCCATACGACCTACAAAAGACAAGGCCCCTTTTGTAGTTTCTAGATCATACCAAGAATATTCAAAAAAAGAATTGAACGCCAATCTAAAATTCAATCCGTTTTCCTTTTTGCACATTATAAATCCGGGCTATAAGTTTGATAAGGAAGTGACTGGTACCGAACGTTTTTCCTTAGTCTACAATCGATATCTAGAGTTTTTAGAGGATGCTATTCTTAAAAAAGACAATACCCCTGGTTTTTATCTGTACGAAATTGAACAGAACGGATTAAAATGTAGTGGCTTGTTTTGCGCTACCTCTGTAGCGGATTACGAGAATGACATCATTAAGAAGCACGAGGATACCATTAAAAGAAGGGAACAATTGTTTGCAAACTATCTAAATACAGTAAAGTTTAATGCGGAACCCGTTTTAATGACTTATGAGGATAAAGAGGCCCTAAGCAACTTGTTAATGCGAGAAAAGGAAAAAACGCCAGAATATCATTTTACCACAACCGATAAGGCAACGCATAAGCTTTGGGTGATTGCTGATAAAAAAATCACAGCCCAAATACAGGACTATTTTGAAGAGGTAGATACCTTATATATCGCTGACGGGCATCATAGAAGTGCCTCTTCCTATTTATTATCCAAGATGATGGACGATAAGAAGGAAGGAGATGATAAAGCTTCGGACTATTTTATGAGTTATCTCATCCCAGAGTCCGAAATACAGATTTTTGAATTCAATAGAATGGTCAAAGACTTGAACGGACTCTCCAAAGAGGAGTTTCTTATTCGTTTGGATACCTATTTTAGAATCGAAAATAAGGGCGCAATGCTGTACAGACCAACCAAAAAACATCATTTTAGTATGTATTTGGACGGTGAGTTCTATTCGCTCTACTTGCGAAAGAAAGTTTACGAATTTACAGACCCGCTCAGTGCCTTGGATACCCAGATTCTTTACAAGACCGTATTACAGCCTATTCTAGGTATTTCGGATTTGCGTAACGATGAACGTATTACATATGGGTATGGAAAACACAACATTATCCGCATGAAAGACGAAATTGATGCGCTTAAATACAAGGTTGGCTTTAGCATGTTGCCCGTGACCATATCAGAAATAAAGGAAATTGCAGATGCGGGTCTCGTTATGCCCCCAAAGAGTACCTATATTGAGCCCAAACTAAGAAGTGGCATGGCCATTTACGAATTATAATACCCATATATGTCGATTGAAAAAAAAATAGTAGCACTAAAAGAAAGTATTCCAGCCCATGTGACGCTGGTTGCGGTTTCCAAAACAAAACCAAACGAGGATTTGCAGGAGGCTTATGATGCCGGTCAGCGCATTTTCGGTGAAAACAAGGTTCAGGAAATGACCCGTAAATGGAAAGAACTGCCAAAGGATATTCAATGGCACATGATTGGTCATGTGCAGCGGAATAAAGTGAAATACATGGCCAGTTTTGTTTCCTTAATTCATGGAGTAGACAGCTTTAAGTTATTAAAGGAAATAAACAAACAGGGAAAAAAGAACCATAGAAAAATACCTTGTTTATTGCAGATACATATAGCCGAAGAAAATACGAAGTTTGGGTTTGATGAAAAGGAACTTCTGGAACTGGTTCAGGACAAGGCGTTTTTAGAATTAGACCATGTTGAAATCAAAGGCCTTATGGGTATGGCCACTTTTACCGATGATAAAAATCAAATACGAAGAGAGTTTAAATCCCTCAATACGCTGTTCCAAAGATTAAAGACAAATCTAGACGGACTTGAAATTCTGTCCACGGGTATGAGTGGAGACTACCAAATTGCTATTGAAGAAGGTAGCACCATGGTACGCATAGGAAGTAGTATCTTTGGGGCTAGAAACTATGCATAAGTTTTCAACTTTTCTTCTTATAATCATTAAATAAATACATGTACGTAATACTGGATATTGAAACGACCGGAGGCAAATTCAATGAGGAAGGTATTACGGAAATTGCAATCCACAAGTTTAACGGACACGAGGTGGTGGACACTTTTATTAGCTTGGTTAATCCCGAGAAAGAAATTCAACCTTTTGTGGTAAACCTAACGGGTATTAACAATAAAATGCTAAGGACAGCCCCTAAATTTCATGAGGTTGCCAAACGTATTGTAGAAATAACCCAAGATGCTGTAATCGTCGCGCATAATGCGCAATTTGATTATCGTATTCTACGCACAGAATTTAGAAGATTGGGCTATAATTTTGAACGCAAAACGCTGTGCACTGTAGACTTATCCAAAAAACTTCTGCCGGATGCAGAATCTTACAGTTTGGGTAAGCTCGTTCGTTCTTTAGGTATTCCTGTAAGCGATAGACACCGTGCAAATGGTGACGCGCTTGCCACGGTGCAACTATTTAAACTGTTACTAGCCAAAGACACCGAGAAGACCATCATCCAGGACGTTATACGAAAAGAAGCTCATGGAGAGTTATCTGAAAAACAACTGGATATGGTGCAAAGTCTGCCCAATGAAACAGGGGTATTCTATATGCATAACAAAGATGGAGAAATCATTTATCTGAGCAAGAGCACGGATATAAAGAAGAAAGTGAATCAACTTTTCACTAAGAGCGGCACGAGGTCTAGAAAACTGGCGAAGGACACCAAAAAAGTGACCTTTGAGAAAACCGGAAGCGAATTGGTGGCCCTCCTTAAAGAACATCAGGAATTACTTAAAAACAAACCAAAGTATAGTAGTCTTCCCCGTAAGCGAATGTTTTCTCACGCCTTGTGTAAAACCAAAAACGAAAACGGATATTTTCAGCTAGTAGTTTCAAACGTATCTAACTGTAAAAGTGAGGTAGGTCTCTTTAACGGGGTTTTCAGCGCAAAGAACCATCTATTCAAAATAACCAAAGAGTTTAACCTTTGTGACAAGCTCAATGGATTCAGTGATGCCAAAAAAAACTGCGCTAAATACAATGATAGGGAGTGTTACGGCGCCTGCGTTCAAAAAGAGAGTCCAACTGAATACAACCAAAGACTGGAGGAGGGCCTAAAAAAATATAGTTTACCAACGGATGATATCATCTTAGTGGATAAAGGCCGAGAAGTGGGCGAAAATAGTGCCATCCTGATAAGAAACGGTTCCTTAGTTGGGACAGGATATTACAATTTAAACCATCAAATAAATAATATTCATATATTAGAAAGTATTATAACGCCGATGAACGGAACTGCTAATGCTAATTTTATTATTGAATCCTATCTAAGAAAGAAACGTATTCTGAAGACTATACCTATTACGACCAAGAATTGAAAGAAGAAAAGCACCAGAGCAATTGGAAAAACAGACTTCATGAAATTATTTATGAGGCCGATACCCCCATGGGCAAATGGTTTGATTTAGTTCTTATCTTTCTCATCCTTCTAAGCGTTCTTTTGATATTACTAGAAAGCGTCAAGGAAATTGATGTGGAATACCATCGTACCCTTCTTATACTAGAGTGGATAGTAACTATCTTTTTTACCATCGAATATATCGCAAGGATAATATCCATAAAGCGACCTTTCAAATATATTTTTAGTTTCTATGGTATCATCGACTTTATTTCCACCATTCCATTATATCTATCCTACATATTTGCAGGTTCTCAAGTACTTCTAGCGTTTAGAATATTTAGAATGCTTCGTATTTTCCGGATTCTTAAGCTCGTGCAATTTATCGGGGAGGCTTCACAACTTAAAAAAGCGCTTAAAGCAAGTAGAACCAAAATAGCAGTCTTCATCTACGTGGTATTGATTCTCTCCGTAATCATGGGCACCATTATGTACCTTATAGAAAGTGATGAAGCTGGTTTCACTAGTATTCCCAGAAGTATTTATTGGACCATAGTAACGCTAACTACGGTAGGTTATGGTGATATCGCACCCCAAACCAATCTGGGCCAGTTCATTGCTACCATCATTATGATTTTAGGTTATGGAATTATCGCGGTGCCCACCGGCATCGTTACCGTGGAGTTTTCCAAAAACAACTCGGATAAAGAAGAAGACAAACCAGTTGCTTCGGATAATTTTGATGTACATCTTAATACCCAAGCCTGTCCCTACTGCGCAAAGGAACGCCATAGAGATGACGCAAAACACTGTTATAATTGTGGTAATCTGTTAAATGAATAAGGTTTTAATATCAGTCGTCGGCCCTACCGCAATAGGAAAGACCAAATTGGCTATTCTTCTAGCGGAATATTTTCAAACGGAAATTATTTCCGCTGATTCCAGGCAGTTTTTCAAGGAAATGAGTATTGGTACAGCTGTACCTTCCGACGAAGAACTAGCTGCTGTTCCCCATCATTTTATTCAAAACAAAAGTATTAAGGAATTCTATTCCGTGGGCGACTTTGAAAAGGAAGCACTGCAGAAACTTAAGGAACTGTTTCAAAAAAAAGCCGTTGTAGTCATGGTCGGTGGAAGCGGACTCTACGTCAATGCAGTAACCAAAGGTTTGGATGAATTTCCAAAGATTGCAGAAGGCATTAGAACCGACTTGAATAAAGAGCTAGAAACATTAGGACTAGGGCATCTTCAAACTAAATTAAAAGCCTTAGACCCTGAATATTATAGCAAGGTAGCCATTGAAAATCCACATAGAATTATACGTGCCCTTGAGGTTTGCATAAGCTCAGGAAAGCCATACTCTAGCTTTTTAAAATCATCCTCAAAGCAAAGGGATTTCAAAGTTCTTTCCATTGGTATTAACGCAGAACGCAGTGTTATCTATGAACGTATAAACGCAAGAGTGGATGTAATGATAGAAGAAGGACTTCTGAACGAAGTTACTCGTTTAGAACCCTATAAAGCAATGAACGCCTTACAGACGGTAGGTTATAAGGAGCTCTTTCAGTATTTAGATGAGAACTGGGATTTGGAATTCGCCGTATCTGAAATCAAAAAAAACACCCGTAGATTTGCCAAACGACAACTTACGTGGTTCAAGAAAACAGAGGGTATTAAATGGATTCCACATGATTATGACAAAGACACCATTTTTGAATTGGCAAAAACAGAACTAACCCGTTTGCAACATGTATACTAAGCAGATAATTTATATTATGGGCGTTTCAGGCTCGGGAAAATCTACTATTGGGACTATGCTGTCCAAAGAATTAGGCTACCCGTTTTATGATGGCGATGATTATCATCCTAAGTCCAATATTGAAAAAATGTCCCATGGAAAACCCCTTAACGATGACGACAGAATGGGTTGGCTAGAAAGCTTAAATCGTTTAGCACATGATAATATGGATACCGGAGCGGTCATCGTGTGCTCTGCACTGAAAGAAAAATATAGGGCTATCCTCAAAACTGGACTTGATACGTGCTGCACCTTTTTGTTTTTAGAGGGAAGCTTTGAAACCATCAGTTCCCGGCTTAATCAGCGTAATAATCACTTTATGCCAAAAGAACTACTTCAATCACAATTTGAAGCCTTGGAAGTTCCAGAGAATGCCATAACCATAAACATTACCAATAGTCCAGATAAAATAGTAGCGCTTGCCCTAGAATCTCTAAAAAACTAAAAAGCACCTCTTTCAAGGTGCTTTTTGTTTCATTTATGGAAAGAAGAATTATTATTCGTTCGTCTTTATGACCAAACGGAAACCTTCTCCATGAATATTCAAAATTTCTACAGTATCGTCTCTTTTCAAATACTTACGAAGCTTGGCAATATATACATCCATACTTCTTGAAGTAAAGTAATTATCGTCTCTCCAAATCTTGGTCAAGGCTAATTCTCTAGGCATCAGATCATTTTCATGAAGTGCCAGTAGTCTCAAAAGTTCGTTTTCCTTTGGTGATAACTTAATGGCCTCTTCCTCTTTATACTTTAAAAATCTTAGTTTGGAATTAAGATGAAAACCACCTATCGTAAATTCAAATTTCTTACTGTCCGCTAAGCTATTAGAAGCTTTTCTTTGAAGAATTGCTTTAAGTTTCATAAGAAGTACCTCCGAATCAAAAGGTTTGTTCAAATAATCATCGGCACCAGCCTTATAACCTTTAAGAACATCTTCTTTCATGGTTTTGGCCGTCAAGAAAACGATGGGAACATTTTCATTCTTCTCCCTGATTTCTTTAGCAAGGGTAAATCCGTCCTTGTAAGGCATCATGACATCTAAAATACAGATGTCGTAATTGTCCTTTTTGAACTTTTCAAAACCTTCCATACCGTTCTTGGCCAAGGTTACATCAAAATCGTTCATTGACAAATAGTCCTTCAGAACGATTCCGAAATTCGGGTCATCCTCTACTAAAAGTATCTTCTTATTAATTGTTTCCATAACTTGTTAAATTAGAGGTAATTTAATGAAGAATGTGCTGCCTTTGCCTTTTTCACTTTCTGCATATACATCACCTTGGTGATCGTCTATTATTTTTTTTACGTAGGACAGGCCTAAACCATGTCCCTTTACATTATGTATATCTCCTGTATGTTCTCTGTAGAACTTTTCAAAAACCCTTTTTACGACCGCCTTGCTCATTCCCGCGCCTTGGTCCTTAACCTTTATAATGATATAATTCTTTACTTTCTCTGTGTACACGTCTATTTTCGGGGGCTCTACCGAATATTTCACTGCGTTATCCAACATATTTACGATGACGTTGGTAAAGTGCATTTCGTTCGCCAAAACTTCGGAGCGTTCTGCCTCCAAATGTGTTTTTATGTAACCTCCTTTATCGGCCACAATTAATTCCACATGCGTAATGGCATCCTCAATTATGTCGTGTGCGTCTACCCTATCCTTACTAATGTCTAACTGATTCTTTTCTAACTTGGATATCCTAAGTACGTTCTCTACCTGCGCATGCATTCGTTTATTCTCATCCCGTATCATCTGCAAATAACGCTTCACCTTTTCTTCATCAGCGATTATCTTTGGATTTCGTATCGCCTCTATCGCAAGATTTATAGTTGCTATAGGCGTTTTGAATTCATGCGTCATATTGTTAATGAAATCGGTTTTTATCTCCGAAATCTGTTTTTGCCTTATCAACTGATAAATAGCTCCGGAATAGGCGACAACTATAATCAAAGTGAACAATAAAGACAATAAGGCCAACCCAAGAATGGATTGCACCAAAAAGCGCTTTTTTTTCGGAAAGGAAACGAGCAGGTCAAAATTTGAATTTCCCTCGAAATCAGCGAACATTGCCGATTTATAAATATTCTTTTCAGAATACTTGAATTTTTTAGATTTTACCTTGGTGGGAAACCCATTACTAAAAACTCCATATTCAAAATCAATGTCAACTCCCCTATTCTCTAATTCTCGCTGCACTAACAATTCTATCTCCTGAGTAGACACCCGCTCATGAATGGGTACTCTTTGGGCAAAAGTGTTGAACATTTCCTCCATGGCCACTTTGTCTATTTTGGAAAGACCACCGATTTTCTCAATACGCTGTATGGGTGTTAGCCGATAACCCTTCCCATCTAAATCGTAATCTTCTTTAAATATAGATGTGGTTCTTTTGCTCGTATAATTTCGTATTACTGTGGTATCACTACCGTCAGCATTATCAAAGAACGTGGAAGAAATGCCGTAGTCCTCTTCTAAAATACCATGTTCGTAAAGCAGTATTTCGTTGGAATTGACATCTCGGTCAATAAAAAAGAAATTTTTGAATTGTGCCTCTTTCAGCTCCCCTACACTATCCTTAACTTGGAGATATCTATCGGAATAATTTTTATACTCACGTTTAGAAATCTTGTCCGTAACACTGTTGAGTGCTTCCGAAACCATATTAGAAAACTGATCCTCTTTATCCTCAACGGACTTCTTTATCCAAAAACTTTGAACAAATATTAATCCAATAAGGGATAAGCTCATTAGAACTACTAAGAGCACAAATAACCTCTTGTTCATTTAGTGTTAAAATTAAAGATTTAACAGGAGGTCAATAGTACGTTTAACCTAACCTTAACACAAATGTTAAAATTGCGGGATTCCTAGCAATATTCAAGCAGAGCCGTATGAAGGGCAATTACTTTATCCTTAGTTTCTTCTAAATCTATGTTTTCAATAATATAATCGGAACGCGCAATTTTGACCTTGTCCTCCAATTGATTTTCAATCCGGGACAATACTTGTTTCTCCGAACTCTTATCTCGGTTCATAACACGCGCCACCCTCATCTTTTTTGGCGCCGTTACCAGAATAATCTTATCGTACAAATAATCGGCTTTATTTTCGAATAAGAGCGCTGTCTCTTGCACCACGTAGGGGTGATTTTGCTTCTCCGACCATTTGATGAAATGCTTTCTAACTGCCGGATGAACGATTCCGTTCAGTTTCTCCAATAAATCTTTATCAGCAAACACTGCTTTAGCTATAAAGGGTCTATTCAGTGATTCTCCATCATAGGCTTCCTCCCCCAAAAGGGCAATAATCTTATTTCTAATTTTCTTAGAAGATTCCATTAGACGTTTTGCCTGTGCATCAGAATCATAAACAGGTACGCCCAATGTCCTTAGAAACTTTGCTACCGTAGATTTGCCACTACCTATGCCTCCAGTTAAACCAACAATCATTCTTCTACCCTTAAAATAAATTCTATCTCGTCCGTTGAAAGTGATGCATTACTGATTCCCTCAGGTGCAGCTGTGAGTGCAATTGGAAGTCTACTCTGATTATTTCCTTTTAGATTCAGATAATCTGCCGTCACAATAAAATCAGTAGGATCCAAGCTCTTTAAATCCTCAATCTTACCCTGACACAAAATGATGACGGCATCGGGAAACATCCTAACCTTGGTGCCCTCTGGTACGTTGACCATGGTAACCGGAACTGAAATCTCCTTTTCCGCAAAACGATATACCTTTCCCGATACCTCCACAGCATTAGGCACAAAGGTAGTTTTGTTCAGCTCACGTGATTTAAGGACTACCGTGGTAACCGTAAAATCTTCATCTACATTGGGCATGTCCAGATATGCCGTTCTTACTTGAGCTATCGTGTCAATTTGTTCTTTAGGTCCTTTTATTTTTATGGTCGAAGGACTAACCGTTATCTTATCCTCCAACATATAATTCTTGGCAAGGCTAAAATTAATCCTGGGAACAACGGGTACTTCTTTCGTAATCACTTTAGTGAAGTCTAAAAAAATGGTATCCGTCTCCAATTCTAATAAAGTCATTGTTTTGGGAAGCTGATTCTCAATTTGTCTTCTATACGTCTCTTGAGCTATATAGTATAGTGCTCCTTTTTTATTTGCCTTAGATAAATCTAGTTGTACGACCTTTTTTTTTATACCAAATCCCAAAAATTGAAAACCCACTGCCTTCAACTTTACATCTAACTGACTTTTTGGAATTTCCGATAGTAAAAAGGCATCAGGAATATTTACGTATTCGATATCAAAATTTGTTGTGCTGACAAATGATTGTGAGAGATTATTAATAAGCCAAGCCAAAGTCGAAAAAAACAGAAATACTAGAAACACCCTGAATTTACGTTTCTTTACACCTATTTTTATTCGCTCTAAAATCATTGATTATTCTTAAAAAATAACTTGGGGAAAATCTCCTCAGGACTCCTTTTACTAAAAGTAGTGTAAATCGTTGACTTCAAAAAACCAATTCCATAACCAACGAACTGAACAACTGTGGCAAAGAGTGCCATTAAGGAAACCGCTAAATTTCTAGTCCTTAAAAACGCATCTGTAAACAAAAGAACAAAATAAAAAACGAAAAGATAAAATGGTAAAGGGAAACCAGCGAATAATGCTACAAGTGCTAACAAAAATCCGCAGCAAAACAGTGTTGGAAACCAATAGGTTAATTTTGCGGTAGACGGATGCCACTTATTAAGTATAGGCCGGACCATACCAAATTTATTTACCTGAATATAAAATTTGTTCCAGTCTATCCTTCTTTTATGATAAACGTACGCTTCCGGTATCAGCTTGGTTTCATAACCTGCGTTCCAAATTCGTATGGTCAAATCCGGGTCTTCACCAGGGTGTATGTTACCGTATCCCCCAACATTCTCAAAAGCCTCTTTAGATATACCCATATTAAAACTTCTAGGCTGAAATTTATCTACGGCCTTCTTGCCGCCTCTTATCCCACCAGTGGTTAAGAATGAGGTCATGGCATAATTAATGGCCTTTTGAACCCTACTAAAAGATTCATGGGCAGCATCCGGTCCGCCATAACAATGCACAAAAGCATGAGTAAGACTTTTTTCCGCCTCAACCAAATATTGCGGAGGTAGAATACAGTCAGAATCCAATACAATAAAGTAATTCCCCTTGGCCCGGCGCATTCCATAATTCCTAGAATCACCAGGGCCTGAGTTTGGCTTCTGATAATAGGTAATATTAAGGCTTTCCTTAAAGTTTTCTATCACCTTCTCCGAAGATTGGGTAGACCCGTCCTCAACAATGACTATCTCAAAATCCTTAGTATACGTTTGCTCCAAGAGACTTTCTAAAAGCTCTTGAACTTCATTTGGTCTATTATAAACTGGGATAATAAAGGAAAAGGACAGCTCCATTTTTATTATACTTTAACCCTGAAAGCCATTCTACAACCGACCAGGTTTAATGAGAAAGGGTTTTTAAAACTTGTCGATGACCTCTTGACTAACGCCTGTATTGGAAAAACCACCATCATGAAACAAGTTCTGCATGGTAACTTTTCGGGTTAGGTCAGAAAATAGGGTCATGGTGTAATCTGCACAATCTTGGGCTGTAGCATTGCCCAAAGGGGACATTTTTTCAGCGTAATTGATAAATCCGTCAAAACCTTTAATTCCCTGTCCGGCCGTTGTAGCTGTCGGAGACTGTGAAATCGTATTTACCCTTACTTTCTTCTCTTTCCCAAAGAAGTATCCAAAACTACGGGCTACGGATTCTAAATAGGCTTTATTATCCGCCATATCGTTATAGTCCGGAAAAGTACGTTGTGCGGCCATGTAGGTCAAGGCAACTATACTTCCCCATTCGTTCATGGCATCATGCTTGTACAGGGATTGCATTACTTTGTGAAAAGACAATGCGGATACATCCCACCCTTTTGCGGTAAAATCATAATTCTCGTCCGTGTAGGCGCGACCTTTCCGCACGTTTACGGACATCCCGATGGAGTGAAGGACAAAATCTAATTTTCCTCCCAAGATTTCCATGGATTTGGTTACCAGATTGTCCAAATCTTCTGCATTGGTGGCATCCGCAGGAATGATTTCAGAACCCGTTTTCTCGGCCAAATCCTTAATCTGACCCATTCTCATGGCAATAGGGGCATTTGTCAACACAAAGGTTCCTCCTTCATCGTGTATACTTTGCGCAGTTTTCCAAGCAATGGAATTCTCGTCCAATGCGCCAAATATGATTCCTTTTTTACCTTTTAATAAATTGTAAGCCATGTTCGTTGGTTCTAGTGTTTAAAATTTATAAATCAAAGATATTTAAAATATATCAATCGTTATTTTAATGTTCGCCTTATTAATTCAATAATTGTTTGGCATGTGCTAGCGCCGAATCGGACAGTTCCTTCCCGCCTAGCATTTGTGCAAGTTCTACCACTCTCTCATCATTGGATAGCTTCCTCATATTCGTTTCCGTTCTATCTGCCGTATCTTTCTTAAAGACCTTAAAGTGATGGTTACCCTTTGAGGCAACTTGTGGCAGGTGGGTTATGGAAAATACCTGCATTGCACCGCTCATTTCTTTCATGATATCTGCCATACGGTTCGAGATTTCTCCTGATACACCGGTATCTATTTCATCGAACATAATTGTAGGCAGTTTTTCATATTTTGCCAAGATGGATTTAATCACTAACATAATTCTGGACAATTCACCACCAGAGGCCACTTTCTTCAGTAAACCATAATTACTACCCTTATTCGCCGTGAACAGAAATGACAACTCGTCCATGCCATTGGGTTTAAAACTATCGGATGGCAATAATGAAATGTCAAAAGAAGCACTTGGCATGCCTAAAAGCCCTAAATTGAATTCCAGTTGTTTCTTTAGATTGGGTATTACACTATTCCGCTTTTCCCTAATCAAAAGTGCCTGCTCCTCTAAGGATGACCTTAATTCCTGTAATTCCTTGGTTTTTAATGCAATTTTCTCATCCAGATGGGCAGTTTCAAATACCTTATCCGCCAAATCGTTCTTAATACGGATCAATTCGGAAATCTCACTAGCATTATGCTTTTTCTGAAGATTATATAACAATTGCAGTTTGGTGTTCACCTCTTCCAAAAGCGAAGGATTGGACTCCACACGCTCTTGAAAACCTTGCAGTTCTGTGTTGATGTCATCCAACTCTATAAAGGCCGATTGCACACGTTCGTTTAGCTCTTGATATTGATTGCCAAAACCCGCAAGTTTAGTGAATGTTGCTCTAATCGCTGTCATCAAGGACAGTACGCCTGCCTGTTCATCGTTGAACAACTGTTCACCTTTGGAAAGCCCTTCCATAATAAGCTCTACATTGTTCAATTGCTCGTATTGTTCTTCTAGCTCCTCTAGAATTCCTTCCTTTAATGGGGCGGACTCTAGCTCCGTAAGTAAAAACGAATTGTAGTCTTGTTCCTTTGTGGCATTACTTTGAAATAGGACCAAATCTTGGAGTTCCTTCTCCGTAGTTCTAAATTTTTGTAATTCCTCGGTGTATGCAAGCAAACGCTTGGTGTTATTTGCGAAAGCGTCTATCAGCTTAAACTGAAAATCGTTCTCCGTTAGTTCTAAAGTTTGATGCTGCGAGTGAACGTCTATTAGCCGAGAGCCCAGTTTGGACAATACATCCAAAGTAACGGGTGTATCGTTTATAAAAGCTCTGGATTTACCGCTCGGTAAAATTTCACGTCTTATGACCGTTACATCTTCATAGTCCAAATCGGCCTTAGAGAAAAAAGATTTCAACTTATAGTCCGCGATGGTAAAATCGGCTTCTATAATACATTTTTTTTCCTTGTTACGAAGTGATGATAAATCCGCACGATTGCCTAAGACAAGTGAAAGACCTCCCAAAAGAATTGATTTTCCAGCTCCCGTTTCACCAGTAATTACCGTAAAACCGCTATCAAACCCAACTTTAAGGCTGTCGATTAATGCATAATTTTCAATGGAAAGATGAGCTAACAATACTTTTGCTTTTAGTAAAGCAAAGGTAATCTATATTATGATTTGAAAAAAGAATCAGTATTTTATATCGTTCCAGGTACTGGAATATAGAGGGGCAATGTTATTCAGTGTTTCTTTAAGTTTTACGATATCAACTTTAGGACCGTCGGAGAAAATATTCTGAATCTCTTCTGACTTCGCATCAAAAAAAGTTTGTATCAAAAAAGCATTGGGACGCCTCTTGATCATGGTTTCGAAAAGTTTCATGGTCCCTGCAACGACTTGTTTTCCGGTGCTATTATTATCGCCCATGATATCCATCCCCTTTCTGTGGTAATTATACATGGCCACTCTATACTCACGGAAGGTGTTGGAAAGTAAATTGTCTACCAGCTCAAATCTACTACGGTCGCTGGACTGTCCCCAATCCTTAAATCCTTTTCCCTGAGCTTGGGTGACGATATTCTGCGCTTTTCTAAAGTGATCCGTACCACCTTCTAAACTAAAGGTATCCGCATCCAAGCCTAGCATAATATAGATGTAATAAGAAACAACGCCCACCAGATTAGATTCAAAAACATTTTCATTGAATACCAACGGTTGAAACTCTATATACTGAAAGTTGAACTGGTTGTCCTTATAATTAAATATGGGGCTCTCGTAGGAAGTATTATAAACCGGCCTAGAGGACTGAATCTGAATATTTCCTTTAAACCTGTCGGATTCATACTCTGTTATCGTTATGAACATCTGAGCATTGACCCGTTCATTTTCTTTATAGACCCTGTTCGTCCATTTGTTCTTGTTCACAAAATCGTTCAGGGAGCGCTCTAGCGTCTGAAAAATTTGCTGATTGGTCTGCGATACTTGATCCGAGTTTACGGTAATGGTACAATTTAACTCCTGTGCCTTAATACTCAGGCTTATGAAGAAAAGAGCAATAAAAAATACCAGTTTACGCATAGCGTCTTTTAATAATTTCGTTCAAAATATCCTTGGCCACTGCTGCCTTGGTCTTCAATTCAAACGTTAGTATTTCCAAATTGGTATCTATGAAGCTAATTTTATTGGTGGTCCCGCCAAAACCGGCTCCCTTATCGTTCAATGAATTTAACACAATAGCATCCAGGTTCTTGCGCTGTAGTTTTCCTTTGGCATTTTCAACCTCGTTTTCCGTCTCTAGGGCAAAGCCTACCAAGTACTGGTCTTTCTTAGCTTTCCCAAGAGAAAGGAGAATATCCTTATTCTTTACCAGAGCGATGTTCAACGCTTCATCGGATTTCTTTATTTTCTGCGTGGCCATCGTCTTGGGCTTATAGTCCGCAACTGCTGCTGCACAGATAACAACGTCGGATTCGGGATAGTGATCATGCGCACTTGCGTACATATCATCCGCGCTAACGACCGGCACCAAAGAAATAGCGTGGTTTTTAACGGTGAAGCGCGAGGGGCCGGAAACGAGAACCACTTTTGCACCAAGATTAGCCGCTGCATGTGCCAATTCAAAACCCATGAGCCCTGAGGAATGGTTCCCTATAAAACGTACCGGGTCTATGGCCTCATAGGTTGGTCCGGCGGTAATCAGGACTTTTTTACCATGCAAGGGCAGTCCATCAGATAAATGATTTTCGATAAATCGGAGGATATCCTCAGGTTCTGCCATTCTACCTTCTCCGTGCAGGCCGCTGGCCAATTCTCCGGAGGTTGCCGGAATCATTACATTTCCAAAGGACTGCAGTTTAGTTAAGGTTGCCACTGTACTAGGATGCTTGTACATATCCAAGTCCATTGCCGGAGCAAAGAAAACAGGGCATTTTGCGGATAGGTAACTAGCTAAGAGTAAGTTATCGCAACCACCGGAGGCCATTTTAGACATGGTGTTGGCCGTGGCAGGAGCAATTAACATTAAATCTGCCCAAAGTCCCAGTTCCACATGGTTATTCCAATCGACCGTGGTGGCATCAGATTTGACGAAATCGGTAACAACGGGGTTTTTTGAGAGGGTGGCAAGTGTAAGCGGAGAAACAAAAGAGCTGGCACTATCGGTAAGTATAATCTTAACGTTAGCTCCAGCTTTTATGAAGAGTCGGACTAGGAATGTAGTTTTATAAGCAGCAATTCCTCCGGTAATGCCTAAAAGGATATTTTTGCCGTTCAACATAGACCTATGCGTCTTTCTCTGTATTTCTGTGGTATATTTTATCCATTAACCACTCTTCTACCGCTAGAGCATGTGGTTTAGGTAATTTCTCATAGAACTTAGAAACTTCTATTTGCTCTTTGTTTTCAAAAACCTCTTCTAAGCTATCGCTGTAGGTCGCAAATTCTTCTAATTTCTCTAAAAGCTCTTTCTTAATCTCAGAATTAATTTGAACAGCTCTCTTTGCCGTGATGGAAATAGCTTCATAAATATTCTGCGTCTTGGCATCAAATTCGTTCTTATTGTGGGTTACCGTAGAAACCGCAGCTTTAGAAGTTTTTAAATCGTTCATGTTCATAATTGAAACTATTTATTTGGATTCTGATTCTGTATTGAATTTTTGTAATTCTCTTTCTAATGTTTCCATCAACCTTGAAGCTTCTTTTTCAAAAGCGGTTTCAGGATACTTTTTCTTAAACGATAAATAGGCCGTTTTAGCATTCAGCAAACGTTCTTCTTGTAAACTTTCAAAACTGTTCAGGGCCATATTGGTCAAAGCGTCCACTTTTACTAGCATTGCCTCCTCTCTATAAACGGACCCTGGAAAATCTGAAACAAAATTTTCCGAAGCCTCTACCGCAGATTTCAACATATCAAAGTTGAATTCTCCCAGTTTATTGTATTGCTTCATTATCTCAAAAGCCTTTTTCTCCTTTTTTGTAGTGAGTTCCTTTGCCATAACATTGGATTCGGCAAAAAATTCAGATTCTGAATAGGCGTTGATAAAATTCTGTAATTTCAACAGGGCCTTATCCGTATCCGTTTGGTCCAAAGAATACTTCGGGGATAGCATAAAATAACTTTTGGCACCCAAGAATGATGCTTCCGCTATTTTATCACTTTTGGGATAGGACTTGATAAAACGCTCAAATTGATATCCCGCCATATTGTAATCCTCACGCTCAAAATACGTATTGGCCAAAAAGAACATTACGCGTTCTCCCTGTGGCTTACCTATGTACTTTGGTGCAATTTGCTCCAACAAACGATTAGCTCTCTTGAAATCGCCCTCCTCATAGTATTTTTCGGCCATATCGTACTTAGCCTTTACATCCTCGTTCTTAAGTACTTTTTGGTACTCGTTACAGGATTGAAATGCTATAAGTAAACAACCTAAAAGAAAAATGTGCCTTATTCTAAAAAACATTTTGCAAAATTAATGATTATCAATGGATTTAAAAAACATTTTTAATCCACTAAAATAGGATCATTTTCCTTTCAAATAAGGTCCTTTGGGTAAGTTTTAACTAAAAATAAATTAAGCTGTAACCTTGGACATTGATGCTATAAAATCAGTAAGTTTAGATTTTAGGGCGCCACTGGCAGCTACAAGTGGTAACCTTACGGAAGCTCTTGCCAGGCCCAATACTTCAAAAATGGCTTTAATACCCGCGGGATTCCCTTCTTCAAATATCAACTGCATGCCATCTTGTAGCCTATAATGGTAGACATAGGCTTCCTTGACGTTTCCCTGTAGTCCTAAACGAACCATTGTTGAAAATTCTGTAGGTATGCCCTGACCTAGGACAGAAATAACACCGTCTCCTCCTGCCAGTATGGTAGGTAAGGCCGTTAAATCATCTCCTGAGAGTAGTAAAAAGTCTTGAGGCTTAGAAGCTATGATTTCCATAATCTGTACCATATCTCCGCAGGCTTCCTTTATCCCGATGATATTATCGAAATCCTTTGCGAGCCTAACCGTGGTAGACGGCAGCATATTACTACCGGTTCTACCGGGAACGTTATACATAATAATAGGTTTTGGCGAGGCCACGGCCAGTGCTTCAAAATGCCTGTAGATGCCTTCCTGGGTAGGTTTGTTATAGTAGGGAGAAACGGAAAGAATAGCATCAAAACTGGACAAGTCCAACGTCTTTAGTTCCTGGACTACTGCGGTGGTATGGTTTCCTCCGATTCCTACGACTAGAGGCAGCACTCCATCATTGGCACTAACTATGGTATCCAATACCAGTTGTTTTTCAGTTTTACTCAACGTAACTGATTCTGCCGTGGTTCCCAAAGCCACTAAATAATCTATTCCGCCTTGCTTGCAGAACGATACAATATCAATAAGGGCCTTCACATCAACACCGCCATCTTCTCGAAAGGGTGTTATCAATGCTACTCCAGTACCTCTTAATGCTTCCATATTAAATCTCTTTAAAAACGCCTAAATATTTTTTTAATTCAGCTTTGAACGTTTTAAAATCGGACATCGGTGTGTCCAATATCAGGTCATTGAAACTGGGGTCCACCTCCTTAAAACCCACTTTTAAGCGAGCCTTCGTCTGTACGGACATTAAATTTAAGAGTAGGTTATCCTCATTGTAATAATTGACCAATAAATCATATTCCCTACTTAGAAACTCTAATGCGTAGCTATTCTCGATAGCTCCGTTCCACCCCAAGTCCTTATCAGAAAAAACCGGTGTAGCATAAGGCGAATTTTTATCGTAATAACTCTTATACCCTATAATTTTCACCGCATTGGGCTTCAATTTAAAATCTTCCAAAAACTGATAGAACAAATCAGCATTTTGAAATTTATCCAAATCCACTATGCAACCTAGTTTTGTGATTCCTTTGGACCTCGTGGTTTCGGAAGCACCTTTCTCTAAGGCTTGCTTAATAAATTTACGCCCGGATTTCTGTTTAAACTTGTCCTTAATTCCTTTTAAAAACATGTATTTTTACATTTACACAAATGTAAATAATATCCGTTCAACTCTATGGCGAAGTTAAAACACTTTGGGATTTTAAAAATAAAACATTTTGTTTTATTTGTAACAATACTAGGTTTCAACTCTTGTAAGGAAGATGCTAGAACGCTGCATCGTATCACCGCAGAACGCATTGCAGTGGACCATATGCACGAAGAATCCCAAGCCGTAAAAGATTTTATAAAGCCCTATCACGACCGAGTCAATCAAATGCTGGACAGTACCTTGGCCTATGCCCCTGCTGAAATCTCCAAAATGGACGGGAGGTACAATAGCTCGGCCGGCAATCTTATGGCGGATATTATGCTTTTGGAGGCGAACCCCATATTTCAAGAAAGAACTGGTAAGTCCATCGATTTTGCGCTTATGAACCATGGAGGTATACGTGCCGCTATTTCCAAAGGCAATGTATCTGCCAGAACGGCTTATGAGGTAATGCCCTTTGAGAACAATATTTCCGTGGTGGAGCTAGACGGTAAAGCAGTCTTACAAATGATAGGCTATATCATTAAATCTAAAAGAGCGCACGCTTTAAGCGGTATCCAAGTTGTGCTCAACAGGGACGAGAGCATCAAGACCATAAAAATACAAGGCCAACCATTTGATGTTGACCAACACTATTTCATAGCTACCTCCGATTATTTGGTTAGCGGCGGAGACGATATGGTGTTTTTCAAAAATGCCCTGACCATTACCGATACGGATTACAAGATTAGAAATGCCATGATCGATTATTTTTCAAAGGTCGATACTTTGGCCGCAACTGTGGATGACCGTTTTTACAAAAAAAAGTAGCATGAAAAGAAGAAAGTTTATTCAGCATACCGTAGCCTCAGCTTCATACATAGGAGCTGGTGGACTAAGTTTAAGCTCCTGCTCGGGTGCTAAGACCAGCCATATTACTATTTTACATACCAATGATGTACATAGCCATATCGATGCTTTTCCAAAAGACCACTCCAGTTTTGCAGGTTTAGGAGGCCTGGCGCGGAGAGCGGGATTGGTAAACGCTATTCGCAAGGAGAATCCCAATACCTTGTTGTTCGATGCCGGCGATATTTTCCAGGGAACTCCGTATTTTAATTTCTACGGTGGGGAGTTGGAGATGAAACTAATGACAATGCTAAAGTACGATGCTGCCACAATAGGTAATCACGATTTTGATAATGGGATTGAAGGCCTACTGGCACAGATTCCCTATGGTAAGTTCGACTTTGTTTCTTCCAATTATGATTTTAGCAATACGGTTTTAGCTGGTTTTACCAAGCCTTTTCAGACTTATGAGCGGGATGGTATTAAAATTGGAGTATACGGCCTGGGAATTCAACTAAAGGGATTAGTGACCAAAACACTGTACAAAGAAACACGGTATTTAGACCCCTACGAGATTGCCAATGATTTGGAACAACGCCTAAAAGATGAGGAAAAATGTGATCTGGTCATTTGCCTGTCCCATTTAGGTTATAGCTATGAGGACGAAAATAAACCGGATGATATGAAATTAGCCACAAAAACGAAGCATACGGACCTCATCATCGGCGGACATACCCATACCTTTCTGGATAAACCCAGTATAGTTAAGAATGCTATGGACAAGGAGGTTCTAGTGAATCAAGTAGGATGCTACGGCGTTAATTTAGGCCGTATCGATTTTTATTTTGATACGAACGGTATTACTTCAAACGGGGTTTCCATTACGGTCTGATAAAACATTACTATGGGTCGGATACTACGAACGGATTCGTCAAATACCGATTTTAGAGCCTTAGTGGCCTTGCTGGATGAAGATTTAGCACTACGCGATGGGGAAGACAATGCCTTTTACGCCCAATTTAACGGTATTGCCGTTTTAAAACACTGTGTGGTCTACTATAAAAACGGAATTGCTCTGGGTTGTGGCGCACTGAAAAGTTTTGATGCGAATAGCATGGAAGTAAAACGAATGTTCGTAAACCCAGAAGTACGGGGAAAAGGTATTGCTTCCCTCCTGCTTGTAGCACTGGAAAATTGGGCCAAAGAACTCGGCTACGAACAATGTGTTTTAGAAACCGGTTTACGCCAACCAGAAGCCATTGCACTCTACAAGAAGAACAAATACAACATTATTCCTAATTACCCACCCTATGAAGGCGTAGCCAATAGCGTATGTTTTAGAAAAGTGCTTTAAGCTTTTAAAAGCTCCTCGGCGGCGATAGCCTCATCGATGGCGACTTTCACATACTTGTGACTGCCAAAAAAATACCTTCCGGATACCAAGGTAATGGTAGCTACGGATTGTCCCTTAGCATCCTTGGTTACCCTCGTAACGGTTACTTTTTTCCCTTGTAGATTTTTAAACGATGCTATTCCGCCCCGTTTAATGATGAAATTCGGTCTGGGGAAATGTATGTGTTTGTAGGTATTGGAAGAGGCTTCACCGATAATGAAAACAGCTCCGATTTCCACCGGATAATCTGAGCTTTGAGCCTTACTAGTGACTAAAGATAAGCTTATAAAAAAAACAAATAACACAAATTTTTTCATGATAAATGGATTTTAAGTTCGTCTTTTAAATTTACGAAAAAATAGCCGAAAAACCATCAAAAAATTCCTGTATTATAAGTTGGTCCATTATTAAAAATTGTAGTTGTATACAAGGTATTTTTCTTGGTACTCTTGCCAAGATTAACGAACTTTCCAAAGAAGCATAAACCGACTCCTATGAAAATTTATAGTCTTATCCTTTCTATTATCTTCCTTATCCTTCTTAGTGCCTGCAGAACGGAGACCAAAACTAATGTTCCACCCGAAAAATACCAGTTGGCCACACCGGAAGAGGTAGGGATGATTACTGACAGCTTAAAACAAATCGACCAAATGGTCATGGATTTTGTAGAGGCCAAGAAGTATCCAGGTGCGGTTACCTTGATTGCTAAAAATGGTAAGATCATCTATGAATCCGAAGTGGGGTGGTCAGACTCCTCAAAAACCGAACCTTACCGAAAAGACCACTTGTTCCGAATGGCTTCAATGACCAAGCCTATCGTTTCGGTTGCGGCCATGCAATTGATAGAGAACGGAAAAATGACCTTGGACGACCCCGTGGGAAAATTCATCCCCTCATTTAAAAAAACGGAAGTGCTAACCAGTTTTAATGTCGCAGACACCACGTGGACCAGCGTACCTACGAACAACACCCCTACCGTGCGTCAATTGCTTACGCAATCCGCAGGAGTTCCCTATGGTTTTGTGAATCCGCCAGTGAACGGTGCCATTCTGGCAAAGCACGGCATTCCGGATTTAAGTACGCATTTGCCCATTACCATTGAAGAAACGGCAAGCAAGCTGGGAGACCTTCCCCTTATACACGAACCGGGTGCTCAATGGATGTACGGTCTTAATACAGATGTCCTAGGGCGTGTGGTAGAGGTAGCTTCCGGTCAGGCGCTGGACGAGTATGTTCAAGAGCACATTACGACACCTTTGGGAATTGAAAAGCTTAGCTTCTATTTCAATGATTCGCTTACCAATGACCTTAGCAAAATTTTTATACCTGACCAAAACGGAACAATTAGACAAGCTCCTATGGTCATGGGTAAATTCTATATGGCCAACTATCCCACTCAGGGTGCCAAGACCTACTTGTCCGGAGGCAGCGGAATGACGGGTACGGCACGCGATTATTTTCTGTTCTGCCAAGCGCTTCTTAACGACGGAATACTGGGAGACACCCGCATTTTAAAGTCCGAAACCGCACAAGCGATGCACAAAGACCAGATTGATACTCTTTCCTATCCCTGGGGAACCGCCCGATTTGGATTTGGATTTGACGTGGCAAAAAATCACCCACATAGAGCCGATGGCACCTATAGTTGGAGCGGTGCTTTTAGTACCGTTTTCTGGATAGACCCTGAGAACGAACTCATCGTGATACAACTGCGTCAGGTTTTACAATCCGCTCACAACAATGATATCAATTCTAAATTGGAGGAAATAGTTTATAGTGCCTTGCAACCCTAGTCGACCTGAAACGAAATCGCACTTCCCACTAAAATCATTCGGAGTTGCGTAATTCACCAACCTATGAAGAAGTTTTGGCCTAGCCTATGGAAAACCCAAAATCTAGCGTAGTTTTGCCAAAAATTAGAGTAAAGATTTAGAATCATACCCATGGAGCATCAAAATTTGACAATTATAGCGACTATCGTAGCCAAACCTGAAAAGAAGGAACTGGTTAAAGCAGAACTACTGAAACTCATCGATAAAACTAGAGCTGAAAAAGGTTGTATTACCTACGACCTACACCAGGACAATGAAGATGAAAACAGGTTTCTCTTTTATGAAATCTGGGAAACGAGGGCTTTATGGCAAACCCATATGGCCAATGACCATTTGGCCGATTATTTACAGGCAACCGAGGGAGCCATAGCCGACTTTTCCTTGAACGAGATGACCCATATTGGATAAAATCAATATTTAAGGTCTTTAAACGAGAATGGTTTAGGATAATCCTAGGCCATTCTAACAAAGTGCCCAAACACAGGTAAAAGAACACTAGTAGTTTACTGTAATTTAATCAAGGGTGGTGCGACGTATACATCATCCTTATTAATATCTTCGTGACCTCGTTAACCTCAGCAATTATGGAGCCAAACAAAACAGTAAAGTATATTGAAGGTGTGTTAGAAAATCTACCGCCGGACTGGTTAAATTTAACAACGCATCGACTGGATATCTACGAAGAAGAACTGGCTAAAACTCAGTTTTTATCCCAGTTTGAAAAGCTATATCAAGACAATAACACAACAACAGCAGCACTTAATGACTTACCCACGGCGTATGACTATATACGATTGGGCCATCCCTTATCCTCTGTACTAGAATGGGCAATTGCCGAACAGAACAGGTTAAAAGCTGAAAATGTAATCAGTTTTTCCTCAAAGACGATGCCTATTTTAGCCGTATTGAGAAAAAACGCATTGGAAGGCAGAGACACACAAATTATTTATAAAGGGGAACTCCCAGAAGGCTTTGATGCTGATGTAGTGCGACGCATATATGGTTATGATTTTGATGTAAAGCAAGTTGATGATGTATCAGCGATTGCAACGTTCAATGGTAGTACTATTTTTATTTCCCAAGAAGACACGATAGGTGATTTTAATCTTAATCCAAATATTGATTTTTTCATAGGCCTTTACCCTAAGCTTGGAAGCATTATTGCGGTAAACGGAGCACAGAACCAACCCTACATCGCAGCCATTCAGCATGTAAGAAGAAGGGAGAGCATTGCCATGACCCCGGCGAACGCTCTTATTGCCTTACAAAGGTTAACGGAAACTTCGGATAGTGATGCTAGCCCCAATAATGACTCACATAGTACCAGTGTAGCGCTAAGCGATACGAATAAGCTTGTCTTGGATGCTATTGAAGAAATTACGGATACCGATGTAAAGGCGGTTGTAGGCTCAAGCGGACTTTCCATACAATATGCCGTTGTAATGGGTTTAATTCATCATGCGCTGGACAATCACAAGGGAAAGGCCATTAAAATCCTTGTTCCGCCAAATTGTTATGGCGGTACAAATGACCAAGCCAGACGTGTGGCCGCTAGTGTCTCTAACGTGGAAGTGGTGGACTTACCGGTTGATGGTGATAACGATATGGCCCAAAGTATTGACCGTATTCTAGATGAAATCGCCAACCAAGATGCCATCCCCTATATCATCGCCGAAATACCGACCAACCCTCGGGTGGAAGTTCCGTATATGCAAAAACTAAAAGCGGCGTTAACCAAAGTACGAAAAACACCAAGGGGTAAGCTCGCAATTGAACCTGTTTTTATATTAGACCAAACCTTTTGTCCCAACACCAATTTTTTAGGCGAAGGCGAAGTCCTATCGAACGTTAATACGATTGCCTATGTAAGTGGGTCCAAATTCCCAAGTGGGGGCAAATGTACGGCTGGTTATTGCACTTCCAATAAAAAGGCAGAACGCTATATGGAGAAAATAGCATTACATCTAAAATTATGTGATAATGAGGCTACAGCGCTTCAACAAGAAATACTGGCAACGCAGTTACCTTCTATGAATCAAAGGATTGAAGATGCGTATCAAAATACACGTGCCTTTGTTGATTTTATCAAGGAGACCTTACCCGAAGCGAAAATAAATTTTGTCTCAAAGGAATTGGCAGCGAAAGGATTTACGCCATCCGTGTTTTCATTGGACCTCCCCACAAAAGGAAATACGGCCGAAGAAAAAGAATCCTACAAAAGAGCCTTGAACCATAAGTTGATTCATTTAATGATTACAAAAATACCGCATGAAAGTAAATACTGCGTAAGTTATGGCCAATTAAAAGGATGTTATTGGACCATACCGGCAACGTCTACCCAAGGAACCACCAAGGAAGGTGATAAGGACTATATTGCACGTGTGGCACTTTCACCCGATATGGACCTTGAACTTCATAAAAAAGTCTTTTTGGATTTTGTTGCAACGATTTAGTACGTCCATGTAAATAACATAATAGTAGTTAATTCATGTAATTTAATGGCATCTCTATACGACTAAGACAGCCCAAAAAGGATAAAACACGACACATGGAACAAAAATTTCCACTTCCCCCTTTTAGCTTAGAAGATGCTATTGAAAAAATACAAAAGGCAGAAGATGCCTGGAATAGTAGGAACCCTGAAAAAATCTCCAAGGCCTATTCTAAGGATAGCGAATGGAGAAATAGAGATACCTTCATAAACGGGCGGGAAGAAATAGTTGATTTTTTAACCGGCAAGTGGGAGAAAGAACGCAACTACAAGCTTAAAAAAGAATATTGGGCCCATACGGACAACCGTATCGCAGTTAGGTTCGAATATGAATACCAAACCCAAGAAGGACAATGGTTTAGAGCCTACGGAAACGAAAATTGGGAGTTTGATGCTGATGGATTAATGAAAAAAAGATTCGCTAGCATCAATGATTTGGTCATTACGGAACAAGAGCGAAAATTTAAGTAGACTTCTCCAGGGCAAGCTCGTTGGGCATTCTTAGGAATTAAACACTTCATTTAGAGGTAAGACTCGGGATAGTACCCCCTTTGGCGCTGCCAATAAAAGATATTATATTTACCTCAGGAGAACTTTAGACACGAAATCATGTGTTGTGCTTATTTCTAACATTAGAGAAGGTTTTTGGGAAATAAGTTTCGTTCTTGCGCCGATACTGCGCTACTCTAATAAAAATAATGGATATTTTTATTAGATATGATACCACAAACACCCGTAATACTTACACTTCCCGAAATTCTGAGTCATCTGCCACAGTTAGATTTAGTTTCCGCTATTGAACAAGGCTTTGTGGATTTATCCTTATCAAAAGCCGTAGTACCGCCCGTTGGCGAGTTGCTTTTTGATGACCCGCCAGGCGAAGCACATATTAAATACGGTTATATAAAAGAACAGGATTACTATGTGATCAAAATCGCTTCCGGCTTTTATGATAACCCTACTTTGGGCATTTCTTCTAGCCAAGGCGTTATGCTATTGTTCTCTAAACACACGGGGCAATTACTAGCGGTACTTTTAGATGAAGGTCGGTTAACGGACATACGCACGGTCATTGCCAGTATAATTACCATTAAACACCTAGCACCAAAAGCCATCAAAGCCATTGGAATTATTGGAACAGGAACGCAGGCCAAACTTCAATTAGATTATTTACCTAAGGTTACTGCCTGTAAAAACATCGTAGTTTGGGGGCGGAATCCGGAAAAAACGAATGCATTTAAAGAGCACTTTAAAGACAGTGATTATCAGATTCAGATAGCAAATTCCATAGCGGAGCTAGCCAAAAAATGTAATGTCATCATTACCACAACACCAGCTACCACTCCTTTGTTACAAGCTTCTGAAATAAAAAAAGGCACGCATATTACAGCTATTGGTTCCGATACTTCAGAAAAAATAGAACTGGATACGGCTATTATCCAAAAAGCGGATATCATCATTTCGGACAGTATTGCACAGTCCAAAACAAGAGGGGAAATTTTCAGGGCAAGACAACAGCAGTACCTAGACGAAACTAAACTTGTTGAATTAGGCAACCTGATTCAAAACCCCGCTTTAGGTAGAGTAAACGATAAGCAAATAACCGTAGCGGATTTAACTGGCGTGGCTGTTCAAGATATAATGATCGCTACGGCCGTCTATAATTCCTATAAAAACACAACCGATGAACATTAGAACTTTTGACTTAGAGCGTATTCAATCCCTTTATGAAAATACCGTACCTATTAACCTTACGGAGAGTGGTTTTCACCCGTATACCTTGGAAGAATTACTTACGGCAGAGCAAATAAAAATGCTAACGACCACCGTTTTAGGTTACGGACAAACGAACGGTTCCATTCCGCTGCGTAAGGCCATTACCAACCTCTACCCTATTGGAGACGATGACAATGTGCTGGTAACCAATGGCTCTGCGGAAGCTAATTTCATTGCTTGCCACACCTTGCTAGAAAAAGGGGACGAAGTGGTGATGATGGTGCCCAACTACATGCAGATTTGGGGCATTGTAGAAGAAATGGGATGTACGCCAAAGAAATTTCATCTGGTTGAAGAAAACGGCTGGCAGCCCGATTTAAAAGAACTAGAAGCGCAAATGAGTGCTAAAACAAAGATGATAGCCTTGTGTAACCCGAACAACCCAACAGGTTATGTACTTACGGATGAAGAAATGGCAGCTATCGTTGCTATAGCCAAAAAGTACGGTGCTTGGATTTATTGTGATGAAGTGTACAAAGGAGCAGGTTTAGACGGTGTAGAAGGACCTAGCTTTTACGGAATGTACGATAAGGTCATGGTCAACGGCGGTTTATCTAAAGCCTATGCATTGCCAGGTCTACGTTTAGGCTGGTTAATAGGGCCTAAAGCGCTAATTGCAGATACGTGGGCCTATCACGATTACACGTCCATAACCGCAGGAATCTTAAGTCATAAAATTGGAGAAATAGCCTTGCAACCGGAAATGCGTAAAAAGATACTGAACCGTAACATTACCATGCTTAACGAGAACCTAAAAGTTACGACGGAATGGGCCAAACAATATAAAGACCTTATTGAGTTTGTACCACCAAAAGCCGGAGGTATGGTATTTATTAAATACAAATTCCCGATTAATTCTACCGAACTTTCGGATTGGTTACGTTTGGAAAAAGGCGTATTTATTCTGGCGGGAGATGTATATGGGATGGATAAGCATTTTAGAATAGGAATCGGTGCCGAAAAGAAAGATTTATTAAAAGGCTATGCCATACTAACGGAAGCCTTAAAGGAACGTTTTGGTATCTAAATGACGATAAGGAGATACCATAGAAGGCTATAATAAGAGGATAAGGAAACTTCTCCCCATAAAGGGTACCAAAGGATAAACCACAGAACCGCAAACTATCCTGTTAAAAACTTTCGTGCAAATCATGTAGAAAGCGCTTGATAACTATCTTGGAATCAACGAACTTCGTTGGTGACCGATACATGGAGCAGTTACTTCAAGTGCGACTTTATTCCATTATATCAGCTTATGAATTATAGATGCATTGTAATATTTTTCGTCCTCTGTATACACAGCCCTATTTTTAGTCAGGAAGGAACACTTTTTGAAAATCAAACAGTGCAAAGTGAAGTTTTAAACAGAGGAGTGAAGTACAACGTCTATTTACCTCCCAATTACGATACTTTAAAAACCTATCCAACCCTATACTTCTTACATGGATTCGGGGGAAATAACAATAGCGACCATAGCAAAGGTATTTCCCGAAAAATTGATTCTTTAATTGGTAAAGGACATTTCCCGGAGACCATCATAATCTTTCCCAACGGCGGCAAATCTTGGTACATGGATGACTATGCCGGTAAAGAGAAATATGCGACCATGTTCATCTCAGAATTTATTCCTGAAATGAAAAAACGATATGCTGTGACCAAATCTGTACAAAATACCATTGTTATGGGAATGTCCATGGGAGGATTCGGAGCTTTACGATTTACCATGTTAAATCCAGAAGAGTTCGGGATTTGTGTAAGTTTTATGGGAGCAATAAGCACCAAAAAGCAGATGGTAGAAGATTTGGAACAATATTACCAACGCTTTCATGCGCATTTGTATGGCGAAAATCTAAGACCAACAGAACGCACCAATGAGGTCTATATGAATAACAACCCACGCTACATTGCTGAAAAAATTGATGCGGAAATACTGAAACGCAAAAAGTGGTATATCCAGACCTGCGATAATGATTTTCACTCCCTTCCTAACGCCGAACTGCATGTAGTGTTCCATAAAAAGAAGGTGGAACACGAATTTAGGGTTACTGATGGGGCGCATAACAAAACATGTGTGGCCAATTCAATGTCAGATGCTTTGGACTTTGTAAAAAGTAATTTAAAAGATGAAGAATAAGTACCCCAATTGGCCCTCCTTTAGGACTAATACTCATTGTAAATGAGCAAAACCCAAGCCTATCCTGTTAAAAACTTTCGTACAAGTCCTGTAAGAAACACTTGAAAACTAATTTAGAATCAACGAAATTCGTTAGCAACCGATAAATGAAACTTGTGCTGAGCTTGCCGACGTATTGAAACTCCACTTATCTATGACTTATGGTGCATATAAAAAAATTAAATGAGAGTTGAATTTTTAGGACACGGACTACATAAAGACCATACCAATACGGTTGGACACTATATGATTGATTCGTTCAAAAATGATGACTACTACTCTTTTGTTGGGTTCTCTGCTTTTACGAAAATGTCGGGAATAAACCGAATTAAGAAAGAATTGCTCGAAGCTTCTAAAAAATTTAAATCAATAAAATTCTATCTTGGAATTGTACCAAAAGGAACTTCGAGAGAAGCTCTTCAATTTTTAATCGATAATAACATTGACACTTGGATTTTCTGTACAAGCGACCAAATAATGTTTCACCCAAAAATCTATTTTTTTCAAGGCAAGCACAATTATCGCTTTATTACGGGTTCTTCAAACTTGACAAGTTTTGGGCTATTTGATAATATAGAAGCCTCTACATTTTTTGAGTTTTCAAAGTCTAATCAGCAAGGAAAAAAATTAGTTAGACAATTTGAAGAATACTTTGCCCCAATTCTTAATGAAATAGATAAAAACGTTCAAAAATTGACAACAGAAGTTCTTGTTGACTTGGAACGTTCAGGATTTATTTGGCCTGAATCAAAGACAAATGCAGAATATGAATTTGTAAAGTCAAATAAGAAAGCTTTTGGCAAAAGAATAAAACTAAAATTCGACAAAGGTTCATTAGGGAAAATTGAATCAAAACCGCCTTCATACAATAATGACTCAGCTTATATTCCTTCAATAACTGAAGACTATTTAAACTCTTGGCCTGATTTCTTTCAATTATTTAAAGAGTTTAAAAAGGAAAATCGTGATAAAGGAGAAAAATATAGTGTAACAGTACCAAGAGATTACAAAAACCCTTCTCTTTATAATTGGTATTTGAAACAAAAGATTTATCATAAAAATAAAATACTACCACAAGACCACGAAGAACAACTAAAACGGGAACATTTTTACTTTGGAGATGCCCATAAGTTGTGGCAAGAATGGAAAGCGGAAACTAAATTAAAGTTGCTCCAAGAAGCAGTTGATGAAGGAGAAAATATTGGATTGAGTCAACGATATGAATATAAGGGCGTACGACTTGGTACTTGGATTCAGGGAATAAAAAAAGCCAACAAATCAGACAAAAAGTTAGATATTATGGAAAAAATAAATGACATACTCGATTTGTCTTCAAAAAGTAGAACTCCAATAGATACTGCCACAAGATTTATTAACGACCTTTTAGAAAGAGAAAATCCGAATAAAGCCAATTTTCAAAATAGGTTTAATAGTGCTTTAAGAGATAGAATAGATGAACTTCCCGATGAAATCAAACAAGATATTGTTGATGCTTGGTACTTAGTATTTGACGAAGAGCGTCCATTGGGGAGAATTAGAACTCGTCAAAAAGACAGAACTGAAGAATGGAAATCATTTCGCTATAACAAGTCGATTAATCCAGATGGTATTTGGTCTTTAACCGAATCCAAAATCGGGAATTTGTATTTTTGGATAAGACAGAAAAGGGAAAATAAAACAAGAATGGAATTGATTAGAAAGAACTTTAACGAACAAGAAAAAAGTGAGTTAAGGAGAGAAGGATTTCCAATTTGAAAATAAAATACGACACTACAACAACGGCTATGAGTATTGCGGGTTTTGGTGCTAAATCTAAAGTAACTGAACATAAAAAAACATAACGGAATACTGAAAGTGAAATGCTTTTTAATCCCGCGCTATGCATATACAAGACCGATAACGAACGGTTCTAGTGGCTTCCCAAAACAAACACCACCATTTCCTGTAATTCCTTTTCTAGACTCATTTCGGGATAGCTCGCACCCGCTTGGTGCTCGTTCGCAACGGTTTACATAAAGAAACATATACAACAGTATCGTTAAGAATTTACTATTAGAGCGTAAATACTTTAAGTAAGACTTGAAAACCAGTTAAGAATCAACGAACTTCGTTACAAACCTATAAATGAAATATAGTCTTCACTTTTCTAAGTTTTACCTGCAAAAATCATGAATAACTTATATAATCAATCCGACGTAAACGGAATTATAGAAAGGTTGGAAAAACTAACTCCAAATGCAGAAAGAAAGTGGGGAAAAATGAATACAGCTCAAATGCTAGCTCACTTAAATGCTTTTCTTGAAACCGCGTTGAATATCAATTTCCAAGAAAGAATATTCATAGGAAAAATTTTAGGCAGGTTTTTTAAAGAACGCTATGTAAGTAAAAAACAATTTTCTAAAAATTCACCAACGGGTAAAAATTATATTTTTACTGGTGAAAAGGACTTTGAAAAGGAAAAAAATAGAGCTATGTCGCTAATAAAGCAGTTTTATGATAATGGACCTGAACAGTGCACAAAACAACCTCACCCATTCTTCGGTAATTTAACACCAAATGAATGGGCAATTGCGCAATGGAAACATATTGACCATCATTTAAGACAATTTGATTCTTAACGAATGAACAACAATTTAAAGTGGATTTTTAAAAGTTTACATCTTATCATTTCCTTATCCATAGTAGTTCCTACAGCAATAATTTATGGTTCACCTTCAGTATTGCCCGAACATTTAGATATTGAAGTAAATACGGTTGACCTTTCAAATATGCTGAAAGCTATTATGTGTTTATATCTGGGAATATCGCTCATATGGGCTTTAGGAATCTGGAAATCAAAATATTGGAAAATTGCTACTCAACTGAATGTTTTATTTATGCTAACGCTGGCAACAGGGCGAGCGTTGAGTATGATAATGGATGGATTTCCAACTGGTGGATATATTTTTGGAATATTTGCGGAACTGCTAATTGGACTATTTTCCTTATATCAGTTAAAAAAATATGCAATGGAATAGATTAAATCTTCAAAAAAGACAGCAGGTAACACATCCTGGACATCATGCTAAGGTAAAATTAATGCATATTAATCCGTAATTTTCGGTTATACGAGACCGATGCAAGCGATTCTAATAGCGCTCCAAAACAAACACCACCATTTTCTTTAATTCCGTTTCTAGACTCATTTCAGGATAGCTTTTCCCTGCTTGGCGGTACCAGTACCCGGCATTAAAACGGTCACCTTCTTTGCGGTGTAGGTAGGCATGCATCCAGCTGCCTAGCTCGTTATGCATGTCCTGGGCAATGTTATGGGAACTTTCCCAGTCGCCTTTGGCGTCAAACCACAGGGCTTTGAGGGCTTAGGGCCAGTCCACAGGTGGTATTGATTGCTCAAGTGTTTCCTTAAACTCGGTATAATCCTTAGGTAGCATCAGCGGTTACTTTTTTCACTAGTTTGCCTACGGTAAGCCCTTGACCAATAATGGAGAAGACCACAACGACATAGGTGATGACCAAAAAGAGGTCGCGGTGCATGTCTTGCGTTAAGCCCAATGCCAGGGCAATGGAAATACCGCCGCGGAGTCCGCCCCAGGTCATCACGAGATTGGTTCCGGGTACAAAGTCCAGCTTTTCTTCAAAGAATTTAATGGGTAACAGCAAGGATAAATAACGACAGGCCAATACGATGGGTATGGCCACCAAGCCGGCCACGACATAATTGAATTCAAAGGAGATGACCAGCATTTCCATCCCTATCAATACGAACAAGAGCGTATTCAACAGAATATCCAGCAGCTCCCAAAATTTATCTACATAGGTTTCCGTAGTTTTGGACATGGCGGAATGACGAACGGTATCGTTCCCCACCACCAAACCGGCCGTAACCATGGCCAAGGGTGCGGAGAGGTGGAATTTCTGTGCTACTACGGTGCCCATCATAACGGCGGCAAGGGTAATGATGACCTCAATATCGTAATCGTCTATGGAGCGCATGAGGCGGTAGGTAATCCATCCGATGACCAATCCCAAGACAACACCACCAATGACTTCCACACCAAAAAGTTCGGCGATTTCCAAAGGGGTAATGGCATCCATCCCGGAAGAGGCAATCTGAAAAATGGTCAAGAATACCACGACGCCCACCCCATCGTTAAAAAGGGATTCTCCTACTATCTTGGTTTCCAGTTTCTTTGGTGCTCCCGCTTGCTTTAAAATTCCAAGTACGGCAATAGGGTCCGTCGGAGAAATCAGGGAGCCAAAAAGCAGGCAGTAAATAAAATCTACCTGCAAACTAAAAGCCTGCAATACATAGAACATGATGGTGCCGACCAAGAAGGTGGAGACCAGCACGCCCAAAGTAGAAAATACCAATATGGGCCAGCGTTGTACTTTTAACTGCTCAAAATTGGTGTGCAAGGCCCCTGCAAAAAGCAGAAAACTCAGCATAACATCCAAAAGAACGGTCTTAAAATCGATTTGACTGATGATATACCGTTCGGCATTAAGCAACGTATCATCAAAATAACTGATACCAAAGACCGCAAGGGTAAACACAATGGTTATGAGCATAAGCCCAATGGTATTGGGCAGTTTTAGAAAGCGCACATTGATATAGCCGAATATGGCGGATATAAAAACGAGTACAGCGGCAATGATAAAGTAATCCATAGTTTTATGTTAAAAGCATGCTCCTCTAAATACCGGTTTTATCCCGGAAAAGACATGGTCTAATTTTATAATTGTGGCTTAGCCACTATAGCATTTCCAAAAACTCCTGTTCCGTGATGATGGGCACTCCCAGGTTTTCGGCCTTTGTTCTTTTACTGGGTCCCATTTTATCCCCGGCGACCAAGTAGCTGGTCTTGGAAGATATGGACGACCCTACCTTGCCCCCATTATCCTCAATCAGTTTTTTAAGCTCGTCTCTACTGACCGTCTCAAAAACACCGGAAACCACCACTGTTTTCCCTTTTAGGATTTCGGTCTGATTTTCCAGTTTCTCCGCCGAGAGTTCAAACTGCACACCTTTGGCCTTTAGACGGGCAATAGCCTGTAAGTTCTTTTCGTTACTGAAAAAGGCAACAACGCTCTCTGCAATACGCTCCCCAATTTCGTCCACAGCCACCAATTCTTCTTGGGTAGCGCTAGAAAGGGCATCAATATTTTTATAGGCCTTGGCCAGTTTTTTAGCTACGGTTTCACCCACGTATCTAATTCCCAAAGCGAACATGACCCGCTCAAAGGGAATGCTAACCGATTCCGCCACGCCTTTAATGAGATTGTCAGCGGATTTTTCTGCCATACGCTCCAAGGGCAAGATTTCTTCTTTGGTCAAGTCGTACAAATCGGCATAATCTTTAATCAAGCCTTCTTTGAACAACAATTCTACAGTTTCGCCCCCCAGACCTTCAATATCCATGGCCTTGCGCGAAATAAAATGCTGTATGCGTCCCGTAATCTGTGGCGGACAACCATACTCGTTGGGGCAGTAATGCTTGGCGTCGCCTTCGGTACGTTCCAAAGGGGTATGACATTCCGGACAGTGGGAAATATACTCCGTAGGTACAGAATGAGCCGGTCTTTTGGTAAGGTCTACCGCTATTATCTTAGGGATAATCTCCCCTCCTTTTTCCACAAAAACGGTATCGCCCTCACGGATATCCAATTTTTCAATTTGGTCGGCATTATGAAGCGAAGCCCTTTTTACCGTGGTACCTGCCAACAGTACAGGTGCTAGATTGGCCACGGGGGTAATGGCCCCTGTGCGCCCTACCTGATAGGTAATTTCATTGAGCACGGTAAACACCTGCTCTGCCTTGAATTTATAGGCCATGGCCCAACGTGGCGCTTTGGCCGTGTATCCGAGTTCCTCTTGGTGCTGTAGGCTATTTACCTTGACTACCACGCCATCGGTCTCATAGGGCAAGCTGTGCCGTTTCACATCCCACTCCTCCACAAATTCCATGACTTCTGCCGTACTTTGGCATAATTTGGCCACTGTAGGCACCTTAAACCCCCAAGCACGGGCCTTTTCCAACATCTCAAATTGCGAACTGATTCCCGTATTATTCCCAACGATGCTGTACAGCAAACACTCTAAGGGACGTTGCGCCACCAAGGCACTATCCTGTAATTTTAAACTTCCCGAAGCGGTATTTCTAGGATTCATATAGGGTTCTTCCCCATTGGCAACACGTTCTTCGTTCATTTTCTGAAAACCGTCAAAGGGCAGTACAATCTCTCCACGGATATCGAACTTTGGTGGATAATCACCTTTTAGTTGCAAGGGAACCGATTTTATCGTTTTGATATTCGTCGTGACATCATCGCCCTGAAAGCCATCTCCACGCGTTACGGCACGTACCAATTTTCCGTCCTCATAGGTGATGCTGATAGATGCGCCATCGTATTTCAACTCACAGGTGTAGGCCACGGGAACATCGCCCAGGTTACGTTGAATCCGTTTTTCCCAATCCTCTAAATCATCCTTGGAGTACGAATTGTCCAAGGAATACATGCGATGCTCGTGTACAATGGTCTCAAAGTTCTTGGTGACCATACCACCCACCCGGATTGTCGGGGAACTTTCATCATAGAATTCTGGATGCGCTGCCTCCAAACGCTGTAGCTCCTTCAATTTCATATCAAAATCAAAGTCCGTAATCGTTGGACTATCAAGTACATAATAATTGTAATTATGTCCTCTAAGTTCCTCGCGCAGCGCGTTAATCGTACGTTCAATACTCATTATATCTGTTCTTTAGTCATCCATTGCGGTCTGGGGAGCGGTTGAAACGCTTTCATTTTATCCAGTAGCGCATCGACATTGGTATCCACCAAAATAGCATTGAGATTTTCTGCTTTCACAAAGCCTTTTTCTACCATCTTCGCCAACATCTGTAACAATTCATCATAAAACCCATTGGTATTTAAGACAGCTATGGGGTAAGGATGTAGGCCCAACTGCGCCCATGTGAGCATCTCAAAAAACTCTTCCAAAGTTCCGAATCCGCCCGGGAGCATGATTATGCCGTCGCTAAGCTCATGCATTCTTAATTTGCGGTCGTGCATATTCTGGGTAATGATGAGGTCGGAAAGGCCATCGTGATATACTTCTTTTCGCTTTAAAAATTCTGGAATAACGCCTATTACCTTTCCACCATTTTCGAGCGCGCCTTGGGCGACCTTACCCATAATACCAATTTTAGCACCGCCATATATCAGGTCTATGCCCTGTTTTGCCATGGTAGCACCTAACTCGTGCGCATCATGCGCAAATTTGGGGTCCGCTCCTGTACTACTTCCACAAAAAACTACAATTCCCTTCATTACGACACTATAACGGTTAAAATCAAATATTCCTTAATTAGTATTGAGTACTTGGTAACTAGTATTCAGTACTTAGTAGTTAGTTCAAAATTAAGCTGAACTGTGAAATATGGGATACTCCTTTTCACTAAAACTACCTACTGCCCACTGTCAACTGCCTACCGCCTACTCCCAGCTCTCAACTCACCACCCCTTTTATCATACGGTCATTTCCAAACATATCTTTTCTTAGTTCTATATGCTTAAAATTATGCGTCGCTAGCAACTGCACCATCTCCTCGCCCAAATATTGATTTATTTCTAGATACAGACAACCCTTTTCGGATAAACTTTGTGCTGCAAAATTAACAATCGCCCTATAAAATACCAATGGGTCTTTATCGCTAACGAACAGGGCTACATCGGGCTCGTATTCCAAAACATTTGGACTCATTTCCTTTTTCTCCAACTCCCTGACATAAGGCGGGTTAGATATAATAATATCATATGTAGCTTGGATCTCTAATTGAAAGATATCCGCCTCAAAAAAGTGTACATCCACTGCATTCATCGCTGCGTTTTTCCTTGCGATACGCAAAGCATTCGGTGAAACATCCAAGGCATGTACAACGGCCGACTCTAAATGCTTGGCCAGACTAATGGGGATGCAACCGCTTCCCGTGCCCATATCCAGAATTTGTAACCGCTCCTCTTTTTGAGTATTACAATCCTCTAGAATCCACCGAACCAATTCTTCGGTTTCCGGTCGTGGAATAAGCACCTCCGGGCCCACCTTGAATTTCATGTCCATAAACTCCGTGTACCCTATAATATGCTGTATGGGTTTATGTTGTTTTAGTTCACTTAATCCTGAAAAAAGAGGCTCTTCCTCCGTTTTGGTCAAAACAAGGTTGGGTTGTAAGGCCAGTACAAATCTTTCCAGTCCTAGGTAATGGTCAATTAACAGGTAAAAAAAGCTAGAAACTTCCTGTTCTCCATAAAGCGGATTCAATTCCTCATGGAAAATGTTATTTATTTCGCTTAACAGCATAGCCCCTCTACTAAAGCCTCAACCTGACCGGGAAAGGACTCCGTTAAATTTATACTATGATGTTTTCGTAAAACTTTAGTCACACTTCGACGATTTTAATCCAGCGTTTTTAACATCCAAACGGGACAGGAAAAATGCCCGGTATTGCCCATAGGAGCATCAATATAATTAAATCCCGATTTCTGATACAGTTTTTGAGCTGCCTTCATGAAGGGCATGGTTTCCAAATAGCACTGCTCAAAGCCGTGTTCCCTAGCTTTTTTTAGGCAAATGCTCATCATTTGTGCGCCCAATCCTTTTCCCCTGGCTTCTTCCAGAAAATACATTTTCTGTAGCTCACAAACGTTACCCTCATAGTTCTCCAGTTGGGCAATGCCAGCGCAACCCAGTATCTCGCCATCTTCCTCCACCACATAATAATTGGCCCTGGGTACATCATAATTCTCGTACATGTGGTCTAGAGCGGTATCGGCATAGGCAGTACCTACTTTTGGAACCCCAAGATCAACCAATACTTTCCGAATTACACGAGCTACTTGGGCGTTGTCCGATTTCTTTATTTCCCTGATTAGCGCAGTTGCCATAATATTGCTTTTCAATAGGTTTTAATGTACTATTTTTGATGCGTGAAGATACGTGAATTGCGTATAATCCTAAAGTTTTTAGCGCTAGAAATAAACCCTTGCGACCGATGCCCTACCAAAAGAAGAACAGCCTTTCCACAGACGAACGCTACATGCTGCGTTGCCTAGAAATTGCCAAAAACGGATTGGGTACCACGGCCCCGAATCCTATGGTAGGTGCTGTTATCGTACATAATGGTAAAATCATCGGTGAAGGATATACCAGTCCTTTTGGTGGTCCGCACGCCGAAGTGAACGCTATTGACTCGGTGGACGATACGTCTTTACTTTCCAATGCCTGTCTGTACGTTACCCTAGAACCCTGCTCCCACTACGGAAAAACACCTCCATGTGCGGATTTGATAGTGAAACATAAAATCCCAAGGGTGGTCATTGGGCTGCGGGACCCTCACGAAAAAGTAGCGGGCAAGGGAATACAAAAACTGTTACAGGCCAATTGTGAGGTGGTTACAGGCGTTCTAGAAGAAAACTGCGCTGCACATCACAAACGTTTTCTGACCTTTCACCTTAAAAAGCGCCCTTTTATTATACTAAAGTGGGCCCAGACAATCGATGGTTTTATTGCCCCGGGTAAAGAACGTAGAGCGGCCAATCCTGAACCATATTGGATTACCACGGCCGCTTCTAGGCAATGGGTGCATAAATGGCGTAGTGAAGAACAGGGTATTTTGGTGGGCACAACGACCGTCTTGGAAGACAACCCAAGGTTAGACGTACGGTCCTGGACAGGAAAATCTCCGGTTAGGATTGTTATTGATACGAGTTTAAAGATTACAGATGATTATCATGTATTGGACGGAAGTCAAAAAACGATAGTTTTTACAAGAAAAACGGATACGCCCGCGGACACTGCCAGTATTCGCTGTGAAGTGCTTCGTTCAGAAAACATTGCCCAGGAAATCTGCGATGCCTTATACCGGCTACAACTTCAAAGTATCATTATAGAGGGAGGTACCCAGACTCTACAAACCTTTATTGATACTAATTTATGGGATGAAGCACGCGTATTTACAGGTGTGGTTTCTTTTGAAAATGGTGTCTCAGCTCCTGTTATTAAAGGCCGTATCCTTTCCCAGCAGACGATTCAAAACGACCAATTAACCGTGCTAAAGAATGATTAAGAATATAATTTTTGACTTTGGGGATATCTTTATCAACTTGGATAAACCAGCGATTTTTAAACATATGGCCCTTTTTGGGTTCACGGAACTTACACCGGAATTGGACATCTTGGCAAAGGACTACGAGATGGGCCTGATGAGTTCGGACAGTTATGTGACAGCCCTGAATGAAATTTTTCCGCAGGCGGATAAAGAGCGCATCGTCAGCGCATGGAATTCCATAATCCTTGATTTTCCAGAGCACCGCTTGGACTTTATCGAAAAACTAAAAAAGCAAAACACGTACCGCCTCTTTTTATTGAGCAATACGAATGATTTGCATATTACCTACGTCAAGGAAACCATGGGTTTAGACCGTTATAACCGATTCAAAAACTGTTTTGAGAAATTTTACCTGTCTCACGAAATACACATGCGCAAGCCAAATGCGGATATTTACAAATACGTGTTAGCCCAAAACGGACTCCGCCCTACTGAAACCCTGTTTATTGACGATACCAAAGAAAATACGGATAGCGCATCGTTATTGGGAATAAAGGTTTGGAACCTCAGTGTAGGACAAGAAGATATTACGGAATTAACCAAAAGAATTTAGATGCAATACCTTCTCCTGAGTATACTTTTTTCCAGTTTTATTTTTGTGATCTTTAAACTTTACACCAGGTTTAAAATAGAGACCCTTTATGCCATCATCACCAATTATGTGGTAGCCTGTATCGTAGGGCTATTGTTCTATGAAGGTAAAGTGGAATTGAGCAGTATCCCCCAAAAAAATTGGTTTTTAGGGGCTATGGCCTTAGGAGTCCTGTTCATTCTTGTTTTTAATATCATGGCCGCAACCTCACAAAAACTAGGGGTTTCCGTAGCCTCGGTAGCAACTAAAATGTCTTTTGTGCTGCCTGCGTTTCTAGGGGTGTTCCTCTATAACGAATATCTCGGGTCGGTAAAGATAATCGGGATTATTATCGCCGTTCTCGCGGTGTACTTCGTTTCTGTTAAAAGAAATAGCGATGTCTTTAAACTATCCATGTTGACCCTTCCCTTCTTGGTTTTCTTAGGTTCCGGGGCCATAGACACGGCCATTAAATTCTTTCAAGAGCTGTATGTTCCCGAAAATGAGTTTGCCCTGTTTTCTGCCACCGTTTTTGCGACAGCGGCCGTGGTCGGTCTTATTTTTATTCTAGCGAACAGTAGAAGAAAACCAGTAAAAGTAAATTTTAGAAATATTGGTGGAGGTATTCTTTTAGGAGTGCCTAATTTCTTTTCCATATACTTTCTCTTAAAAGCCCTAGATTATAAAGGTTTAAGCAGCGCTTCCATATTTACCTTGAACAACGTAGGCATTGTAATGCTATCTACCTTTCTCGGTATTTTGTTGTTCAAAGAAAAACTTGAATCTAGAAACTGGCTGGGTATTGGTCTTGCCATCATCAGTATTCTACTCGTAGCATTTTCTTAATTATGGAAGAAAGGGACACGTACAAAACAATTATCAAGGCTACGGAAGAAGTACTTTTCAAAGAAAAGAAGAGCAAATTTTACGGATTTGCCTTTCCTATTAAAAATGAAGAAGATGCTAAACAGTACACCGAAGAACTTAGAAAACGGTTCCCAACCGCGAATCACGTGTGTTATTCTTGGCAGCTAGGCGTTCAAAATCCATCCTACAGGGCAAATGATGACGGAGAACCCAATAATTCGGCAGGAATGCCCATTTATGGACAAATACAGTCCTTTAAGGTTACAAACATCCTTATTGCGGTGGTCCGTGTTTTTGGTGGAACCAAACTGGGAGTAGGTGGTTTAATCAGTGCTTACAGGGAAACTGCTAAACTTGTCTTAGAACAGGCTGTTATTATTGAAAAGGTCATTGAGGCACAGCTATGCCTAAAATTTGAATATGCGGAGATGGACCAAGTGATGCGGTTCATTAAAAAGAAGCAGTTACGAATAAGCTCACAAAAACTGAATTTGGATTGTGAGATTCGTTTAGCGGTCCGCAAGAGCGAAATGAAATCGGTAGTCTATGATTTAAAAACCCTGCATAAAATTGAAGTATCCGCAATGGACTGAACGGTATTCTTTCCTTTTCAAAAAGTATGATCAAGAATCCAATCTGTCTAAGATAAAATCTGGACATTTTATAGGTCTTTTCTTACTAACGTTCATGAACGCTAAAACGGTGTTCGCCTCTACCAAAACTTCTTCCTTCTCATTGGTAATGATATAGTTGAACTCAATCCTCACGGAGGGCGTTTTTTTGAGTATGGTCTTTACAAAAATTAGATCGTCATAATAGGCCGACTTTAAATACTTGATATTGAGATTGATAACAGGTAGCATGATTCCATTTTCTTCCATTTCCTTATAAGAAATGCCCAGTTTACGGAGCCACTCTACTCTCCCCATCTCCAAATATTGAGCATAATTACCGTGATAAACTACACCCATCTGGTCTGTTTCTCCATACCTAACGCGAAAAGAAATTGTATTACATTTCATTTTTTTAAAGTAAAAGGTATATATTTAGAAGCTCCCCCTTTAGGGCAGCGAACATGGTAAAAAAAAAGCTCAAATTCAATAGTAATTGATTTTTTTTTTAGAATTTTTGTTCACATATTTGCCTACCTTATAAGAGCATCAAATCTATATGAAATTGATGCTCCAGCAAACTATTAACTAACCAATAAACGAGAACGTTTACAACTATGAGTGTTACTGCTAATTCCGTTTGGGAAAATTGTTTGGAATTTATCAAGGATAATATCCAACCGCAGGCATTCAAAACTTGGTTTGAACCCATTAAGCCTATCAAATTAACAGAGAATGCTTTGAGCATTCAGGTGCCTAGTAAATTCTTTTACGAGTGGTTAGAGGAGCACTATGTTAAACTATTAAAAGTAGCCCTTACGAAGGAACTAGGTGAAACTGCTAAATTGGTCTATATCATACGTATGGAAAACACGTATGGCAACAAGGAACCCTTTACGGAGAAAATACCAAGTTCAAATCGGGGTAACATGACTCCGCAGGAAATGGATGTTCCTATTAAATCTAAAAATCCTGAACTTCGGAATCCATTTGTTATTCCAGGTATCCGCAATATTAAGATAGAATCGCAACTGAACCCAAATTATAATTTTGATAATTTCTTGGAAGGAGATTCCAATAGGCTTGCGCGTTCTGCCGGTATGGCGGTTGCGAACAAACCGGGAGGTACTTCTTTTAATCCCTTATTGATTTTTGGAGGTGTTGGTTTAGGTAAAACCCATTTAGCCCACGCCATTGGGGTTGAAATAAAAGATAAATATCCAGAACGTACGGTGCTGTATATCTCTGCGGAGAAATTCACTCAACAGTATATAGAGTCCGTAAAAAAGAATACCAGGAATGATTTCATTCATTTCTATCAGCTTATTGACGTATTGATTATTGATGATGTCCAATTCCTTTCTGGTAAGTCGGGAACTCAAGATGTTTTCTTCCACATCTTCAATCATCTACATCAAAACGGCAAACAGGTGGTGCTCACGTCCGATAAAGCTCCTGTAGACATGCAGGATATTGAACAACGCTTACTATCCCGTTTCAAATGGGGCTTATCCGCAGAATTGCAAAGTCCGGATTACGAAACCCGTATTTCTATTCTAAAGAATAAGCTATACCGTGACGGCGTTGAAATGCCCGAAGACATTATCGAGTACGTTGCCAAACACATAAAAACGAATATCCGAGAGTTAGAGGGTGCCATAATTTCACTAATAGCCCAGTCCACGCTGAATAAACGTGAGGTTACTTTAGAATTAGCACAACAGGTAGTTGAGAAATTCGTAAAAAATACCAAACGAGAAGTATCTATAGATTACATTCAAAAAGTGGTGTCCGACTACTTTGAAATGGATGTGGCCACTTTACAGTCCAAGACTAGAAAAAGACATATTGTTCAAGCAAGGCAACTGGCAATGTTCTTTGCTAAGAAGTTTACGAAAGCCTCTCTCGCCAGTATTGGTTCACAGATAGGTAAAAGAGACCACGCCACAGTGCTACACGCCTGTAAAACAGTAGATAATCTTGCTGAAACAGATAAGCAGTTTCGTAAGTATATTGATGACCTGACAAAGAAATTCTCCTAAAATTTAGATGAAAAAGAGTGTTTTAATGGTATGCCTAGGAAATATTTGTAGGTCACCATTGGCGGAAGGTATTCTCAAAAATAAAGTGGATACATCAAATGTTTTTGTAGATTCCGCGGGTACAGCGGGCTATCATATAGGTAATGCGCCGGACCCAAGGTCTATTGCGGTAGCCAAGAAATATGATATAGATATTAGCCAACAAAGGTGCCGGAAATTTACACCCAGTGATTTTGATAGCTTTGACATGATTTATGCTATGGACGAAAGCAACTATAAGAATATCGTTCGTCTAGCTACAACTGCGGATGACATATCAAAAGTAAAATTGCTTTTAGAGGAATCGGACAACGCTGAAACGGAGGTTCCCGACCCCTATTATGGCGAACATGATGGCTTTGAGATGGTGTATCACCTTATTGATAGCGCCTGTGCCAAAATTGCTGCAAAACTTGAAACAAATTATGGCCGATAAACTTGGAAAACTTTATTTGATACCTTCCACTTTGGGAGATATACCGCCATTGGAAGTATTGCCCATTTCCATTAAGAGAGCTATTGAGGAAATTGAACACTATATTGTTGAAAACGAAAAGACAGCACGCCATTTCATAAAAAAAATTAGCCCAAGAAAATCCCAACCATCCCTAAAGTTATTTGCACTCAATAAATTTACCGAGGCCTCTGAAATACCCAGTTTTTTAGACCCCTGTCTAGAAGGTTACGATATGGGCATTCTTTCGGAAGCTGGTTGCCCAGGGGTGGCAGACCCTGGTGCTGCGGTGGTGAAAATAGCACACGAAAAGCATATTAAGGTAGTTCCTTTGGTAGGACCCTCCTCTATCCTTCTTGCTTTGATGGCAAGTGGTCTTAACGGACAGAATTTTGCTTTTAACGGCTACCTACCGATAGATAGTTCGGATAGAAAAAAAGAAATTAAACGCTTGGAGAAAAAATCCAGGGAAGAAGCACAGTCGCAACTCTTTATAGAAACCCCTTATCGCAACAACAAGCTTTTAGAAGAACTACAGAAAACCTTGCTTCCCTCCACTATAGTATGTGTAGCTTGCGATATTACCTTGACCACAGAATATATTGCCACTAAATCTATTGCTCAATGGAAGCACGAGCATATCGATTTACACAAAAGACCCACTATCTTTATTATTCAAGCATAAAAAACCCTGACAACTTAATGCCAGGGTTCCCCATTTTCATATCTAATTTAACTTTTTATATCCTTGGGTTTCTTACCGCTGTGACTACTGAGGTGTCGTATCCAGAAAACTTATGAATGTAGTTGGCTATGGATGTACCATAACCATCGGTCACATCTTTTTTTCCAAAAGAACGTAAGTAGCGCTGCACGTTTCCTGGTCCTGCTAAGTGTGCCGCAGCCAAAATACCGGATTCCGTGATTTTTATTCCGTCGATATATTTACCCTGAAACCTTTTGATATCCCTTCTTAAAATCCATTTGTTCCTAGAAAGATTGATATCAAAAACCTTTTCCTGAAGCTGCGGATCACTTAAAAACTCCTTACCACTGTATACCCCTACCAAATTGAGCGTATTTATACCAAATTGATATTTGCCCAAGTACCCGTAGGTATTTATTACAAAATAATTACCTTGAGATTCCTTAAAAGCCAAGGCCTCTTTAAAACCAGTAAACCTACTCCCTAAAAAAGGAGGGATTACTTCTTGTTCATTAATTTGGCTATGTCGTTGGGGGTTTGCTACTAAAAATGCCTCACTTACCCGTAGTGTTTTTGGCACCTCTACTTTATTAAGGGTAAAGCCGTAGCTAGACAGAATAAATATTACGATAATCGGAAATGCATAATATATCCATTTTCTCATAACTTGCTTTTCTTAAGACTTATAGCATTAAAATTGCGTGCTTAAATTTCACAGTACAAAGTTATGTCGGAGAAAATGAGAGTTTGAGAAGTCTTTGTTAAATTAATACAGATTTAGTTAACATGTCTTAAAATTCCGATTATGGACTACCTGTTGATATTTTTACTATTGATCCATCGGATATACTGCGCCTTATTCCGGTTGTGTTGCGCCAAATTCTCTGCAAACATGTGATATCCGAAGTTTTTAACATTTGCCACAAAATAATAATATTTATGTTTTTCGGAATTGAGGACACCATCAATGGCACTAATATCGGGCATTGTTATAGGTCCTGGAGGAAGACCACCATATTTATAGGTATTGTACGGCGATTCTAATTCAAAATCTTTGTACAGCACTCTTTTGATGACCAGACTAAAGTCATTGGCCTTCTTTTTTATTCCATAAATAAGTGTTGGGTCAGCTTGCAGGAGCATACCGGTTTTGAGTCTATTTAAATACACCCCGGCCACACGTGGCCGCTCATCTACCTTTGCACTTTCTTTATGTACTATGGATGCCAAAGTAATGACCTCGTTAGGTGTTAGCCCCAAAGTTTTTGCCTTTGTCATACGCTCCTTGTTCCAAAACTTTTTGTACTCATTGAGCATACGTGCCCGAAACCCTTCGGCCGTCGTATTCCAGAAGAACTCATAACTATTTGGAATATATAAGGAAATTTGGTTGGCCTCATTAAAACCATTGGACTCTAAAAAATCGTTATCCGTGAATACACGCAGCAGCGACACGCTGTCCGCTTCTATCTGCATAGCTATTCTACCGGCTAAGTCTTCTACGCGTTCCTGATTGTTAAAGGCAACCTTAACGGGGATATTGTTCACTCTCAGGGTGTTTATGATATCATTGTTCGTCATTCCTTTCGCAATACGGTACTTCCCTCCCCGAACGTTTTGGGCGTATCCTTTTCTTTCTGCGGCCGACTCAAACGCATCCAAATCTATCAGTAAGGGTTCTAGGTTGGTCTTAACTTCCGCAAACGAGGCATCAGACGGAATATACACAAAAGCTTCCTCATTATTGAAGGCGGTATTGGGAGTGAAGAATACACTGTAGACCATATAGGCAAAGGCTCCCCCAGCCAAAAGACCGATTATTGCAATAGCTAGTAAAATACGTTTAATATACATTAGTGTTTTATCTTTTGAAATAAGACTTCATTTTTATATTCACCATCGGAGTAAATCCAATCCTTTTTTATACCTACACGTTCAAAACCAAGTTTTTGAAATAAATGAATACTTGCGCTGTTCTCCTCGAGAATATTGGCATAAACTTGTCGTAATCCAAGAGATTTGAAGGCATAAGCGCAGAGTATCTGTAAGGATTCAAAACCAGCACCGTGATTTCTATCCGACTTATCCAAAATAATGATTCCTACACCAGCTCTCTTGTTCTTAGGGTCAAAATCGAACAAGTCTATAAGCCCTATACGTTTATGGTCGGTATTACAAATTACCAGTCGTAACTGCTTTACATCATAAATGTCTCTATGGGCATTCTCTAGATATAGTTCAAGAACATTTTTAGAATAGGGCGTAACGGTTCCGCTGATTTCCCAGACCGCAGTACTGTTCTCTAATTTATATAAAAAATCAAGGTCCTCTTTCTCAAGAGCCCTAAGATAGATATGTTTTCCTTCTAACGTTACCAAGACACCTCTCCTTTAAAAACCTGTTTTGCGGCACCTTTGAGATAAATATTTTGGTAAACACCTTCCTCTAGATCAAAGGATACCTCTAAGGCCCCTCCGAGGGCGTTGACCTTAACCGTATTTGATTTCGTTTTTCCTGAATTATGCATGCCTAAAGCTACTGCAGTAACCCCTGTTCCACAAGACAGAGTTTCATCTTCTACACCTCTTTCATAGGTTCTAATGGAAAATGAATCTGGTGTATCTTGTTGAACAAAATTGATATTTGAACCCGACTCGCCATATAGTCCGTACCTGAGTTTTGCACCTTCTTTTACCACATTAACATCCTTAAGACCTGCTACCAATTGAACGTGATGCGGGGAGCCGGTATCCATAAATAAGGAATTGGTTTTTGATTTAATTTCCGTTACATTCTGCATTTTCAGACTCACCAAATCTTTAGTCACCGTGGCTTCATGTAAACCGTCTACGGCCATAAAAGTGGTATTCATATCGATTATGCCTAAAAACTTGGCAAAAGCGACAATACACCGGCCTCCGTTACCACACATGGAACCTTCTCTACCATCCGCGTTGAAATACACCATTCTAAAGTCTGTAGACGCATCATTCTCTAACAAAATCAATCCATCAGCACCAATACCAAATCTTCTATCGCATAGCTTCGCTATAAGCTTATAATCGTCCTTTGGAAATAAGGACTTTCGATTATCTATCATAACAAAGTCGTTCCCAGTCCCTTGATATTTAAAAAATGTTGTTTCCATGCCGTAGTTAAAGCAACAAAGATAGAACATTATTAAGGGTTTTTTGGCAGTTAAAAAGTCGTTAAATCACAATGAAAAATTATAATTTCAACTAATTTTACAAGGAATAAGTTAAAATCCAAAGCATATGAGAAGAATTGGAAGTCTATTGATAGTAGCAGTATTTGCAGGAGCCATAACTTTAGGGGCCTACAAATTCCTCTTCGAAAAGAATTCGTATACCGTTGTTGCGGCAGATGAAAACAGTTCCTTAATAAATACCAGCTTTACCCCTACTTCGGCAAAAGGTGCAGGTATCAACGAGGTAGATTTTACCTTGGCTGCGGAGAATACCGTGAATGCCGTGGTACACGTGAAAAACGTAACAGTTGGTAAAAGCCCTAACAATATTTTTGATTTCTTCTACGGGTCTGGAGGAAGTAAGTCAGCTCCCCAGGTAGGAACAGGGTCCGGGGTTATTATCTCACAGGATGGCCATATCGTCACCAACAACCACGTCATTGCCAACGCAAGTCAATTGCAGGTTACCTTGAACAACAATAAAACCTATGATGCGCAGCTCGTGGGTAGTGACCCAAATTCTGATATCGCTCTGATAAAGATCGAAACCAATGAAAAGCTTCCTTACCTCGCCTTTGGAGATTCTGATAACACCAAAATTGGGGAATGGGTCTTAGCTGTAGGCAATCCTTTTAATTTAACATCGACCGTAACCGCGGGCATAGTTAGTGCCAAAGCGAGGAGCTTGGATACAAGGTCTAACCAATCCTTTATCCAGACCGATGCTGCGGTAAATCCCGGAAATTCTGGCGGTGCATTAGTGAATACCAACGGAGATTTAATAGGAATAAATACGGCAATTTCCTCACGTACAGGTTCTTATGTAGGGTACTCCTTTGCGGTTCCAAGTAATATCGCTAAAAAAGTAATCGATGATATCCTAGAGTATGGAAATGTACAGAAAGGTGTGCTAGGAATTAATGTGGCTCCCGTAAATACCCCCTATGCCATAGAGAAAGGATTAAACGAAATAGAAGGAGTATACATATCCGGTATCGTTGAAGATTCTGGTGCGGAAGAGGCTGATTTGAGAGAAGGTGACATCGTAAAGATGATAGATAAAATAAAAATTAAGAAATACCCGGACTTAACGGGGTACTTAAGTACCAAAAGACCTGGAGATACGGTAGAGATGCTAATTGATAGAGACGATGAGGAGATTACGGTAGCAGTGACACTAAAAGAACGCCAAACGATTATTGTACCTGAAATGGGTATGGAAGTAAAAAATCTATCCGAAAAGGATAAAAAGCAGTTTAAAACTAAAATCGGCGTCAAAATTACCGGTGTTCCAGAAAGATATAGAGGCTACGGTCTTGATGGGAAAGTTATTATCAAGGTAGATGACAAGGACATTGAAAATATTACCGATGCGAAAAATGCCTTCGGGGGCATCTCCAGGTATGGTAAAACAGTTATTACAATGCTAAACGAAGATGGGGAAAGAGAACGACTGATATTTCAATAGATTATAAGCTATTCGTAAAAAAAAGCATCTGTTAAAAGCAGATGCTTTTTTTGTGCGAAATTGTTACGAAAACGTTTGAAAATAGTAATTTTGCGAAAAAATATAACAACCTATACCCAAAATATGTCACGTAAAGTATCTTACGAAAAAGAATTAGCCTTCCAGGCAGACAGAAGAAAAGCCACCACTGAGTTCATTAAAATAATAAGTGACCTTTGGTATGATAAGTCCATTGAAATAGTCCTTTTTAAAAATCAGGTTATTGATAGAAATGTAAGCGATATTATACACTTGCATGAATATGCGGGCGAGTTCGTTCAAAAACCTATTTCCATTTTTGATTCCGTTGAACTTTTAAGGGCTATCAATGATTTAAAGCTTCCTCCTTCTAAATTGGATATTGGAAAATTAACATATGAATATCACGCCGACGATAACAATTCCAACAACGTTAAAGCCTTCGTCATTGAAAAATTGAAGTCAGCAGCAGATTATGACGGGATTCAACCCAAAGATGTGGTACTTTACGGTTTTGGTAGAATTGGTCGTCTTTTGGCAAGAGAGTTAATGTCTAAAACGGGTAAGGGCAATCAAATGAGGCTCCGTGCCATTGTGGTAAGAGGTACAATGGATGAAGCAGTGCTTGAGAAAAGAGCAAGTCTTTTACGAACGGATTCCGTTCATGGTAATTTTATGGGTACGGTGAGTATTGACAGCAAAAACAAGGCCCTTATCATAAACGGCACTACGGTTCATGTCATAAATGCCAACCAACCCGAAGAAATAGATTATACCAAATATGGGATATCCGATGCACTAATTATTGACAATACCGGCGCTTTCAGAGATAAAAAAGCATTATCCCGGCATTTAAAGGCCAAGGGTGCCTCTAAGGTGCTTCTCACTGCTCCCGGCAAAGAAGTTCCCAACATTGTTCATGGCGTAAACCATTTGGAACATGACCCGGATACTACTAACATATTCTCCGCTGCTTCCTGTACCACCAATGCCATTACACCAATATTGAAAGTGGTGGAAGATTCGCTAGGTATCAGAAAGGGACATTTAGAAACCATACACGCGTATACCAATGACCAGAACCTAGTAGATAACATGCATGGCAAATACCGACGTGGACGCGCCGCTGGTCTTAACATGGTCATTACAGAAACCGGTGCGGGAGAAGCGGTGGCGAAAGCCTTACCCGCTTTAAAGGGTAAACTGAGCTCCAATGCCATAAGGGTTCCCGTACCCAATGGTTCTTTGGCCATTCTAAACTTAGACCTTAAAAATAAAACTTCCTTAAGTGGCATCAACACTATTCTTAAGAAATATGCTCTGGAGGGAGATTTGGTAGAGCAGATAAAGTACTCCCTGAGTAAGGAGTTAGTATCGTCGGACATCGTAGGTACTTCTGCACCTTCCATATACGACAGCAAGGCGACACTGGTATCGGATAACGGGAAAAACCTTATTCTGTATATATGGTATGATAATGAATATGGCTACTCCCACCAAGTAATCAGATTAGCTAAATATATTTCTAAAGTTAGAAGGTATACCTATTATTAAAATTTAATATTTAAGACGTCCACTTCCCCTAGTTGAAACGTACGTTTAAAGAGCTGAACAAGGTTTACCCGTTTTTTTTTCTTAATTGATTTTATTCAATTACTTTAGTTCTCTCTAAATCATTATTTAACGGCAATTTTTTTACAAATGAAAATCACAAGACTATTATATGTTTTGACGGTCCTACTTACTGTTAACATCAATTATGGGCAAGATTCTACTGAAGAGCAAAAATTATCATTAGACGAAGGACCAATAAGCAAACAGTTTGATTATATCTCTAAACGTTCTGGTAATTATAGAGCAGATGGTGTACGGTATGAAGTTGTCAAAGAATCCAATCTCTATAAAATCAGGAAAAATGTACTGGATTCCATCGCCGTAATGAACAAAAAAACGGCGGAATTAAAATCGACCATATCCGGTCATGAAACCACAATTACTTCCTTGAATAAGAAACTTGAGGAAACGACCACCAATTTAACCGCTGTTACGGAAGAAAAGGATAGTATGTCCTTTTTAGGGATACAGGTATCCAAAGGAACTTACAATGTCATTCTTTGGACTATTATAGCTGGACTATTTTTACTTTTAGGATTATTCATTTATAAATTCAGAAATAGTAATATCTTAACACAAGAAGCCAAGCAGAATCTTTCTGAACTGGAATTGGAATATGAAGATCACCGAAGAAGGGCGCTAGAACGAGAACAGAAAATCAGTAGGCAGTTACAGGACGAAATAAATAAACAGAAAAAACCTAAATAATATTTTAGCTCCTTTTAAAGGAGCTTTTTTATACGTTATGATTACTATAAAACAAGCCGACTTATTGGATTTGGAGGATGTAGTTCCCCTGTTTGATCTATATCGTATGTTTTACGATCAACCATCGAATCAGGAAGCAGCGACCGAATTCTTAAAAGATAGGATTACCAAACAGGAGTCCGTTATTTTTATCGCCTATGAAAAGGCGATTCCTGTAGGGTTTACACAACTGTACCAAACTTTCTCTTCAGTATCCTTGAAGCCGTATCTTATTCTGAACGACTTATTTGTTCTGAAAAATCACCGTCAAAAGAAAGTAGGGTCACAACTTCTCGAAAGCGCTAAAAAGTATTGTCGGGAAAAAGGGCAAAAAGGATTGGCCTTGGAGACCGCAATTGACAACCCTGCGCAAAAACTTTACGAGAAACTGGAGTGGAAAAAGGATTCTCATTGTTTTCATTATTTTTGGACAGCCTAAAATTAAATCCTTCAAAGAAATATGCGAATCGATATCATAACGGTGTTACCTGAGTTGTTAAGAAGTCCGTTTGACGCCTCTATTCTAAAAAGAGCCATTGACAAGAATCTTGTTGAAGTTCATTTTCATAATATTAGGGATTATACCGATAAAAGTTATAACCAGGTGGACGATTATCAATTTGGTGGGGGTGCAGGTATGGTGCTCATGATAGAACCTATTGATAAGTGCATCACTGCCCTAACCGAACAAAGAGACTACGACGAGATAATCTATATGACTCCCGACGGAGAGCGGTTAAATCAAAAAATTTCGAATGGCTTATCACTGTCAAAAAATATTATCATTTTATGCGGTCATTATAAAGGTGTTGACCAGAGAGTCAGGGATAGATTCATAACTAAAGAAATTTCCATTGGCGATTACGTTCTTTCAGGTGGCGAGCTGGGTGCCGCCGTACTTTGTGATACAATCATACGATTACTCCCGGGCGTGCTTAACGATGAGACCTCGGCATTAACAGATAGTTTTCAAGATGGTCTTTTGGCACCACCAGTATACACAAGACCATCAGAATATAAGGGCATGAAGGTGCCAGAGGTATTGTTGAGTGGCAATTTTGGAAAAATAGAACAATGGCGAGAAGAACAGGCCCACTTAAGAACGGAAGCACTGAGGCCGGACCTATTAGAATAGACAACCATTAAAAATCTTATAAAAATACTTGTAGGTTCTAATTTTAGAACTATTTTTGCACACTGTTAAATCAACCTCTGACGAAAATCGTGAAAGTTGTTTTGATTCAATTCCAATTTAAAAGACAATGGAATCACTAATAAAATACGTACAGGACGAATTCGTAACAAAAAAAGAATTCCCAAAATTTTCCGCAGGAGATACACTAACGGTTTATTATGAAATTAAAGAAGGTGAGAAAACACGTACGCAGTTCTTTAAAGGAGTCGTAATACAACGAAGAGGATCTGGTACAACGGAAACGTTTACAATAAGAAAAATGTCCGGTACAGTAGGTGTTGAACGTATATTTCCGGTCAACTTACCAGCACTACAGAAAATAGAGGTCAATAAGAAAGGTAAAGTTCGTAGATCACGTATTTACTACTTTAGAGGCTTAACCGGTAAGAAAGCTAGAATTAAAGAAGTAAGGTCTTAAACTTAGCGAAACGATAAACAAAAACACCAATCTAAAGTTGGTGTTTTTTTATGAACATTTGTGAACAACTATGGTTCATAAGGTGTTGATTATTAATTTTTTACGAAATACTATTCCTTATTATTTTTTTCGTATCTTTAAGTATGAACAAAGGGAAACATCGCTAAGGATGTAACTGATGTTCATTATAGAGTTTACGTTCTTTATATTATTGTTCAACTGTTAAGCATTGTATCTTCCATAGGAAGAATATATGCCTACGGTGATTAATAGCTCAAAAGCTGTCGCCTTTGAGGCCTATTATGGATGTGAAAAAATATAGTGAAAACTAAATTTTAAATTGCATTAAGACAATAAGAAGAAATCGGAGCTGTTGCTTGGTGTACTACTGAAGAACAGAAACATTTCACAACGTTGAATTAGTGATGCAGAGGCAATCAATGGTTGCCGTTTCAATTTAAATGTTGGGACAAAAGTCTGTAAGCTATTTCTAAAAAGCCATATCAATGTACTTGTACAATGATATGGCTTTTGTCATTTGAAGAATCTAACAAAATCACCAAATATTCAGCATCACCCAATTATAGATAGGCTAGATAATATTGTATCTTTGCTCCGCTTGAAATAAAACTAACACGCATGTCCAAAATTTTTTACACCAAAACCGACGAAGCGCCTGCTTTGGCAACAGCTTCTTTTCTTCCTATCGTTGAAGCTTTTACTAAAACTTCCGGAATAACGATAGAAACTAAGGATATTTCCTTAGCAGGAAGAATTTGCGCCATATTCCCTGATCGTCTAACAGCTGAACAACGTGTAACCAATGATCTAGAAGAACTTGGTGCAATGGCAAAGCTTCCCGAGGCGAATATTATAAAACTACCGAACATCAGTGCCTCCATACCACAACTTAAAGAGGCCATCACAGAATTACAACAAAAGGGTTATAACGTGCCCAACTACCCGGATGATCCGCAGAACGAATCCGAAAAAGAAATAAAATCCAAATACGACAAAATTAAGGGTAGTGCCGTTAACCCTGTACTGCGTGAGGGAAATTCTGATCGCCGTGCACCAAGGGCCGTAAAAAATTACGCAAAACAGAATCCACATACTATGGGCGCATGGAGCTCCGACTCCAAGACACATGTGGCCACGATGTCGCAGGGTGATTTTAAATCCAACGAAAAATCCCTAACACTAAGCAAGGCCGCCAACGTTAAAATTGTATTACACAAATCTAATGGCGAATCAACGCTTTTGAAAGATAAAGTTGAGCTACAGGAAAAGGAAATCATAGATGCCACGGTGATGAGTAAAAAGGCGTTGTTGGCATTCTTAAAAGAACAGGTCAAGGATGCCAAAGAAAAAGGAGTGCTCTTCTCGGTACACATGAAAGCAACGATGATGAAAGTTTCCGACCCCATTATTTTTGGTCATGTACTGGAAACGTTTTTGGCTCCGCTTTTTGAAAAACATGCTGCGACTTTCAATGCACTTGGGGTTAACCCTAATGACGGACTTGAAAATCTTTATACCAAATTGGAAGGATTACCTGCCAACGAACGTAAAGAAATAGAAAAAGATATAGCGGATATTTTGAGTGAAGGTCCGGCACTAGCTATGGTCAATTCTGACAAAGGCATAACCAACTTACATGTTCCGAGTGATGTTATTATTGATGCTTCTATGCCCGCTATGATACGGAACTCCGGAAAAATGTGGAATGCCGAGGGTAAATCCCAAGATACAAAAGCGGTTATTCCAGATAGTAGTTATGCCGGTATCTACGACGCCACTATAGAATTTTGCAAGGCAAACGGCGCCTTTGACCCCACTACCATGGGAACCGTTCCCAATGTTGGTCTAATGGCACAAAAAGCTGAAGAATACGGTTCGCATGATAAAACATTCGAAATAAAGGATAGTGGTACAGTAAGTGTCGAGGATTTGGCAACGGGAGAAGTATTACTGCAACATACTGTAGAAACCGGAGATATATGGCGCATGTGCCAAGTTAAGGATGCGCCGATTCAAGATTGGGTGAAACTTGCGGTAGGCAGAGCTAAGGCCACGAACGATCCTGCGATTTTTTGGTTGGATGAAGCGCGGGCACACGATGCGGAGTTGATTAAAAAAGTGAATTCGTACCTAAAGGATCATGACACTACAGGTCTGGACCTAAAAATTATGTCTCCCATCAAGGCTACGACCTATACCTTAAAAAGGATAAAAGAAGGTAAGGACACCATTTCAGTATCCGGTAATGTTCTTAGGGACTATCTAACCGATTTATTCCCGATTTTAGAAGTTGGCACCAGTGCCAAAATGTTATCCATAGTGCCATTGATGAACGGCGGGGGATTATTTGAAACCGGTGCAGGTGGCTCGGCTCCAAAACATGTAGAGCAATTTATCGAAGAAGGCCATTTACGTTGGGATTCTTTGGGGGAGTTCCTAGCGCTAGGTGTTTCGTTGGATTTTTATGGTGATAAGAATAACAATACAAAAGCCAAGATTCTGGGCGACGCTCTGGATACGGCCACAGAAAAATTTCTCCTGAACGATAAATCACCCTCTAGAAAAGTAAAAGAGCTAGACACCAGAGGTAGTCATTTTTATTTAGCCATGTACTGGGCAGAAGCACTTGCTGAACAGCACAAGGATGTGGAACTAAAGACCATTTTCGAAAAAATTGATAAAGCCATTAAGGAAAAGGAACAACAGATATTGACCGAGTTGATAGATGCTCAAGGAAGTGGCCAAAATATTGGTGGTTATTATATTCCAGACGAAGCATTGGTCTCAAAGGCCATGCGCCCTAGTGCTGCGTTCAACGAGATTTTAGATATGATATAAGTTAAAACATATTAAACTCAAAAAAAGGTCCGCTTCTTTAGCGGACCTTTTTTTATTGAAAAACTGTTAAGGTTTTCAAACGTCTCACATTTCTGTTTATTTTTAAAAAAACTTTGAATGAATAACCTTAAAAGTCTTCTCCTCGGACTATCTTTTTTTTCCCTAATTACAATAACGGCCCAACAAAAGTATACCCTCAGTGGCACAATTACTGAGGAGAACAGTAACGAAACCCTAATAGGCGTAACCATTGCCTTTCCAGAGTTGCGTACAGGCGTTACCACTAATGAATATGGCTTTTACTCCATAACACTTCCAGAAGGTGAGTATCAAGTTTTGGTAAGCTATTTAGGTTTTAAGGAAATTGTGCAGAACATTGTTTTAGATAAAGACACCAAAATCGATTTTAAGCTCACTGAAGAGGCTGAACAGCTAGAGGAAGTTGTGGTTACCGAGAATGTGGAAAAAATGGATATTAGAAAACCCCAAATGAGTGTAAACACCTTATCTGTGAGCACTATAAAAAAAATACCTGTAATCCTTGGAGAAGCGGATGTTATAAAATCCATTCTCCTATTGCCAGGCGTAACCAACGCCGGTGAAGGGGCCTCTGGTTTTAATGTACGTGGTGGCGCGGTTGACCAAAATCTTATTCTTTTGGATGAAGCCATCATTTTCAATTCTTCACATCTTTTTGGATTCTTTTCTGTTTTTAACCCTGATGCCATTAAAGATATTAAACTGTATAAAGGTGGGATTCCAGCCAGATATGGAGGTAGGGTTTCCTCGGTTTTGGATATTTTTCAGAAAGAAGGTAATAGCAAAGAACTCAAAGTAAACGGTGGTATTGGTGCGGTAGCCAGTAGACTTTTGGTCGAGGGTCCTATAAAAAAGGATAAGGCGGCTTTCTTAATCGGTGGAAGAGCGTCCTATGCGCATTTATTTTTACCGCTCTTTGATGTTGATAATACCGCCTATTTCTTTGATTTGAACACTAAATTAAATTATAAGCTGAATGCAAATAATAATATATTTCTCTCCGGTTATTTTGGTCGAGACGTTTTTGGCATAAACGATAGTTTTGTAAATACCTATGGGAATACCGTGGCCAATTTTAGATGGAACCATTTATTCTCCGATAAATTATTCTCCAACCTATCCTTAATATATTCTGATTACTATTACGGCCTTAAATTGGATTTTGTAGGCTTTAACTGGAATTCTGGAATTCGAAATTTTAATGTAAAATACGACCTCAAGCATTATGTGAACGATAAATTACAGATCAACTACGGTCTTAACAATATCTATTACCAATTTAATCCGGGCAAAATTGAGCCTAGTAATTCGGAATCCGGAATTCTTGAGGAACAGCTTACCCAAAAATACGCAAATGAATTTGCAGCCTATATCGATGTGGAGCATCGGGTGACGGAAAATCTTAGCTTAGGTTATGGTTTACGTTTCAGTAATTTTATACGGCTAGGGCAAGATGAACTTAATATTTATGAAAATGACAATCCGGTGTTATTTGACCCATTTCTGCTCATTTATCAAGAGGCGGAGCCAATAGAGGTAATTAATCCCGGTAGAGGCGGTAGCCTTGCCACCTTCAGTAATTTTGAACCAAGGGCCTCTCTAGCATATACCTTCAACTCTAAAAGTTCGGTAAAAGCGAGTTATACTCGTTTGGCTCAGTACCTGCATTTACTTTCTAACACCAGCTCCCCTACTCCTCTGGATGTTTGGACACCCAGTGGCCCTTTTGTAGAACCCCAGCTTTTGGACCAATACGCCCTTGGTTATTTCAGGAATATAAACGATGGGGAGTATTCAATAGAATCGGAAGTTTTTTATAAAGACATACAGAATAGGATAGATTATATTGACGGGGCAAATCTTATAGCAAACGACGCCATAGAGCAAGTTATTCTCAATGGGGAAGCGAGAGCTTACGGTTTGGAATTCCTACTTCGTAAAAATGAAGGTAGATTTCAGGGGTGGCTGGCCTATACCTTGTCAAAATCGGAACAAAGAACACCAGGAAGGCCTGCGGTTGAAGATAATGGTAGGAGTAACTTAGAAAGTGGAATAAACTTGGGGCAATGGTACAACACCCCTTACGACAAAACACATGATGTCTCCCTTTTTGCGAGTTATGAACTCAACAAGAAATGGAGTTTTAACACCAATTTCGTTTATCAAACAGGGCAACCGACCAATTATCCTGTTGGACAATTTGAATTTCAGGGACTGACCATACCTTATTTTGGGCTTAGAAACGAGGAACGTCTGCCCGACTATCACCGTATTGATGTATCGGCCACTTTAACACCTAAGAAAAATGCCAACAGAAAAGTACAGGGAGAATGGATTTTTAGTATTTACAATTTATACAATAGACGTAATGCGGCATCTATTAATTTTAGAAGAAATCAGGACACGGGCGTTAATGAGGCCATAAGAACTTCCATATTCGGAGTAGTGCCTGCAGTAACTTATAATTTTAAATTTTAACAGATGAAAAGACTGGTATATATTCTAATCGCTACGTTTAGTTTTTTGGCCTGTGAAGATGTCATTGAGATAGAGACGCCGTCGGAGCCTCCCAGATTAAGTGTGGATGCTCTGATACGCATACAAGATAGCTCCGCCATAACCAATATTCAGGTTAAAGTAAGACTTACCAGCTCTTTTTTTGAACCCACTCCCGTTGCTAATCTAGAACAGATTACAGTGACCAATTTAGATGCCTCTACCGATATGGCGGGGAATGTTATGGTGCTGATAGAAGAAGAACCTGGAAGTGGTATTTATGAAAAAACTGTTGATAATAGCCTTCTGACCGAAGGTAGACTTCTTTTGAGTATAAATTATGAAGATGATATTTACGTAGCGCGTACGGAATACGTGCCAACAGTACCCATTGCCAGTTTAGCTCAAGGTACAGAAACACTCTTTAGTGGGGATGAAACGGAAATCATTGTCTCTTTTAATGATGATGCGGAACGTGATGACTTTTATATATTCGATTTTGATTTTAATGAATACTTGGTTACCGAAGACGAATTTTACCAGGGACAAACATTTGAATTCTCCTATTTCTACGATAATGAATTGAATGCTGGTGATGAAGTGGCTATTAATATTCTTGGTGCCGATGAAGGGTTTTACAACTACATGAATCAGCTTATTGTGCAATCTGGAGGTGATCAGGGACCTTTCCAAACGCCGTCTGCAACCGTTCGTGGCAACATTATCAATGCCAGTAACATTGATAACGAAGAGGTTTTTGACAATGTGGGACAACCAGAAAATTTTGTACTGGGTTACTTTGCCGTTGTGCAACAATTCTCAAGAACCATTACTATAGAATAACCTTTTGGATGCGATACCATAGCTTATGAGAAACTTGGCTGTATTTCTAGTTTTTGTATTAGTACTGTCCGGTTGCGAAGATGTAGTGGAAATAAGTTTACCCGAAACGAGACCTAGGCTAGTTGTGGAAGCACTAATACCTGTAAACACCTCATTGAATACGATACCAATTGAAGTAAAGGTTAGTCTCACCAATTCATTTTTCGAGACCATACCTGTTGCCAACCTTTCACAAATTACCTTAACCAATTTGGGAAATGGAACAGATCCAGATGACAGTAATAGTTTTGTTATATTGATAGAGCAAGAGGAAGATAGTGGCATATATAGAGGTGAAGTTGGGACCGAATTTTTGACAGACGGAGAATTGATTCTTCAATTGCGTTATCAGGATAGACTCTATTTTTCCAGAACTAGGTATGTTCCCACCGTGCCTATTGATAGCCTCGTACAAGGCACAAATAGTTTTAACGACGACGAATTAGAAATAATCATACATTATACGGATAAAGAGGATAGAAAGGACTTTTACCTTTTTAATTTTGGGGGTAATACTTTTCAAACTACAGAGGACACTTTTTATCAAGGACAATCCTTTTCCTTCTCTCATTTTTACGAAAATACCATTGAACCTGAGCAGGAGATAATTATTAAAATTATGGGCATAGACCAAGCTTATTATAATTTTATGAATGTTGTGTTGGAACAGAGCAGTGGAGAATTCGATATTTTTGAAACACCCGTTAGTACGGCACGTGGTAATATTTTTGATGTTACGGATATTGACAACGATGATTTTTTCGACAACGTAAATCAGCCTGACAGTTTTCCTCTTGGTTATTTTGCTATATTCCAACAATATTCAGAACGCATTATAATAGAATGAGGAGAACCAATAAAGATATATTAGTAAAGGGTGTTAAGCAGTTAGCCTATACGGTAATGCTTATGTTTTTAGCTCCTATAGTCATATGGCAAGCATTTAAGAATGAAGACCATCCTTTTTACTGGCCTGTTTTAGTAGTCGGGATACTTTTAGCGATGGCCGCCATTGGAATGGGTTTTAGGGGAATCAAAACAATTATGAATTCTCTATTTGGAAAGAAGTAATGTAACCTTAACTCTTGGGTTTGGGTTTTTTCTTCCATTTATTGGATAGATCCGCATAATTATAGTCCAAGACAGATTCTTGACGCTCTAACTTTCCAGCTGCAAAAGCGCGTTGCAATATGTCCTCAATAAGGTAATCTTCCTCTATTTTCTCTGGGTGAAATTCCTCCTTTATGCTAATCTTAAAAAGTTTGGCAGTGGTATTGTACCAGAACGCCCTCCATCCACTCCTAAGCTCTTTTACTAAGTCGAATGCAGTCGTACCCGTTTGCCGGTAGATAAGCTTTACGAGGATTTGTCCTTCTGTTCTTGTTAATTTCTTTAGTTCCTCGGAGAATTCTTCCTCAATGTATTTCTGAACCTTCTTCGTATATTTTTTACGTTTTCCTTTTCTTTTGATATACTTCAGACTATCGTTCAATTCTACCAAACGTTCTGCGGCCAGTTTGGCATACGGATATACTTTTTGTGTTTTCCTACGCAGAATATAGTACCGTAGCTTTTCATCATAAGAGCTAAATTTCAGCCTTCCAAAAACGTAAGCCTCTTCCAAGGCTATGGAACTTTGAACGATAGAATCTCCTTCTATGATTATCAATTTCTCAGAAACCGAATCCAAAGGTTGTTCTGCCACCTGACCTATAGCATTACCTATTAGTAGTAAATCTAGAAATAAGAACCAAAAACCTTTTTTCATAATCCGTTTAAAGCAAAAGCCTTGCCAAAATTAATGATAATTCAGAAAGCATAGTATTCAAAAACAAGCGAATATTGCTAAGTTTGTACGTAAATTACCTTGTAAAAAGTTTAGAGGGTATTGGAAAGGAAGATATCGTATAGTTCCTATGTATTCCTTAGAGCATTTTTAATCTCAACTATCAAGTAAACAAATTATATATGGCCAAAAAAAACATTATCACAAAAAAGTCCCTAGAGTTTTTTGAAAAATACCTGAACAATGCTTCCCCTACGGGTTATGAGTGGGAAGGACAAAAATTATGGATGAACTATCTAAAACCCTACGTGGATACTTTTATTACCGATACGTACGGTTCTGCAGTGGGAGTGATAAATCCTGATGCCGAATTTAAAGTTGTCATCGAGGGACATTCCGATGAAATATCGTGGTATGTAAATTATATTACAGATAACGGCTTACTTTATGTTATCCGCAATGGTGGTAGTGATCACCAAATAGCACCTTCCAAATGGGTAAATATCCATACGAAGAACGGAATTGTAAAAGGCGTTTTTGGCTGGCCGGCCATCCATACCCGAAAGAGCGGTAAGGAAGAACCACCGAAATTGGATAATATTTTTATAGATATTGGAGCAAAGGATAAAAAAGAAGTTGAGAAAATGGGCGTTCACGTAGGATGTGTCATTACCTATCCGGATGAGTTCCATATATTGAACAATGATAAATTCGTCTGTAGGGCCATAGATAACCGAGCTGGAGGCTTCATGATTGCAGAGGTAGCGCGTTTATTACATGAAAACAAACAAGAGCTTCCTTTTGGACTCTATATCACCAACTCCGTACAGGAAGAAATTGGTTTGCGCGGTGCGGAAATGATTACACAGACCATTAAGCCTAATATTGCTATCGTAACGGATGTGTGCCATGATACCACTACCCCATTAATCGATAAAAAGGTTCAGGGACATACCGAAATTGGTGCGGGACCTGTAATTTCTTATGCTCCCGCCGTACAGAACAAACTTAGGGAACGTATCATAGACACTGCCGAAAAAAATAAAATCCCTTTTCAACGTATGGCAGCTTCTAGGTCTACAGGAACGGATACGGATGCTTTTGCCTACAGTAATGGAGGTGTTGCGTCGGCTTTGATTTCCCTGCCTTTGAGATATATGCATACCACTGTTGAAACTGTGCACAGAGATGATGTTGAAAATGTAATACGGCTTATTTATGAAACCCTACTCAACATTAAGGAAGGTGAAACTTTTAGCTATTTTGACTAAAGAGCCCTCCTAAATTCTCCCTAAGGAAAGGATGTTACCGATCTATGGACGAACTACTAGACATTTTAGATTCCAAAGGAGATTATACTGGAAAAATTGAATTGAAGTCCCAGGCGCATCGCATGGGACTTTTTCATGCTACCGTACATGTCTGGTGCTATACCAAAGATGGTGCTATCTTAATTCAACAACGTGGAGAAAAAAAGGACACACACCCATTGCTTTGGGATGTTTCCGTCGCAGGCCATATTGGTGCAGGAGAAGAAATCGAAATTTCTGCGGTTAGGGAAGTAGCAGAGGAAATAGGTTTACCGATTAAGAAGGAACAATTAAAGAAAATAGGTGTTTTTAAATCTGTTCAGAAACATCATGAAAATCTAATAGACTGCGAATTTCATCACACCTATATTTGTGAACTTCAGCTGCCACTACATCAGTTAAAAAAACAGGATAGTGAGGTAGCGGCATTAAACTTGGTTTTAATCGATAAATTTCATGAAGAAATTCAAAATAAGGAACGGCTAAAAAAATACGTTCCTCACGAATCTTCTTATTTTAAGCGAGTAATTAAAGCTATTAGACAACAACTATAGACTATCTATAAAACGTTGAGCCTCTTGTAATTTATAGGTTTTCTGTTCTCCGCTTTCCATATTTTTAACTACGAAAGACTGATTCGTCAATTCTTTTTCTCCTAACAATACTACATAGGGAACCCTGCGGTTATTCGCGTATTTAAACTGTTTTTGAATTTTAGCATCCGTAGGATATAAGTCCGCTTTTAAACCTGCCTTTCTCAAAACTGTGGTTAATTTAAGAGCGGCCATACTTTCTCTAGCACCAAAATTGAGACAGAGCACATCTAGCGATTGGTCTATGGCTTCTGGAAAAAGTTTCAATTCCTCCAACACCAAATAGATACGGTCCAAGCCAAAAGATATCCCGACTCCGCTCACGTCTTTTAGCCCAAAAATGCCGGTAAGGTCGTCATAACGACCACCACCACCTATAGAGCCCATGGCGACACCTTCAGGAGCTGCTACTTCGAAAATAGCTCCCGTATAATAATTAAGTCCCCTAGCTAGGGTCACGTCTATGGTTAATTGAGCTGACTGCAGACCTAGCTCAGCAATAGCCTCAAAAATAAAACGTAATTCAGCTACGCCCTTACTCCCTTCCTCAGATTCGCTCAGGAGGTCTGAGAGGCTGTCCAATTGCTCGGCGTTGCTACCTTTTAAAGAGAATAATGGAGCTGCCTTTTGAATAGCGGTTTCAGCAATGCCTTTGGCCAACATCTCTTTCTTAACGCCCTCCTCTCCTATTTTATCCAATTTATCAAGCGCTACCGTAAAATCTATCAGTTGGTGCTTTGCACCTATGATTTCAGCGATACCAGATAAAATTTTACGATTGTTCATTTTAATGGTAACCCCATTTAAACTTAAATCGAAAAATACGGTATCATATAATTGAATGAGCTCTACTTCCTGCAACAAGGAATCGGAACCTACGACATCTGCATCGCACTGATAGAATTCTCTAAATCTTCCCTTTTGGGGCCTATCCGCTCTCCATACCGGTTGAATTTGATAACGCTTGAACGGAAAATCCAGCTCATTTTGATGCATTACCACATAACGTGCAAAAGGTACGGTCAAATCATAACGAAGGGCTTTTTCGGAGATTTGATCAGAAAAGTGTTTAGAACTTATCTCATTGAGATAATTATAGAATATTTTTTCTTTTAAAGTCTTTAATTCTGAAGTATTAAATTCTATGAAGTTATCATGATTTCCATTTGCTCCTATCCCGCCATAAATAAATCCGTATAGGTCTACAGAATTAAAGACATCGAGAAAGGCTTCATCAATCTTACCTAAATTTTGAGACTGAAATATATCATTAATTAAACTTTTATGATTTACATAATTGTATGGTCCACTATCAAAATCAAATTCTTTCAAGGATTTTTGAAACTCCAGCAGGTTAGCTTCAATTATTTTTTCTATAATTTTAAAATATTTTTCTAAAAAATCACCCGAATTCAATATCTTAAAAATTAGTCTATCCCCTTCTTCTCCGTACTTCCCCAATAAAGTGTCCGAGTTTTCAAAAGAAGGAGTTTCAATGGGTTGGTATCCAAAAGTTTGGAAATGCTTTTTGACAATGTCAAAGATATAGTTGCGCTTGCTAACTTCGGACGGGGTAAAATCCCTTGTGCCTTTGGGTATGGTTGGTTTCTGTGGCATGAAATAAAATTCTCTTGCAAATATAGTCCTACGCTAGGAAACTTCCATCATTGATTCAAACCATTGATATAAATCGCCCTTGGTAATTATGGCCCCTTGACGTATTAATTGAAATTTGTCTAAGTTCTTATCGTCTGTATATGCCTTGGCCGCGGTCATATAGTCCACAAAATCGGATTGCCAATTTTTCTTGAACCATTCAAATCCCAATTTGGTAGTCAAATCAATTTCGGGATTCATCACCTTAACAGCAATGAGTTTCATCTCTTTCTCAGCTAAATGGAAGAGATGCATTTGTTGCTCTGAAATATTCTCTAAATATTTCACCTTGGTCAAAACACCTTCCCATATTAAATCACTGAACACATCAAGCTCTTCTTCTGCAACTTCTGGGGTGTCTTTTTTAATTTTAGCCCACTCTTCTCCTGTAATGGACTGGGTAGCCAAAAAGTTGATGAATTCTTGGTTCAACTCCTCTAATTGTTCTTTAGTAAGTCTTGTATACTTCATAGTTGTAAACTATCTCGGGGCAAGTCCACGAGGTATTGAAAGGAAAATCACATTTAATTTCGATTATCGCCTAAACAAATAAGCCCTTCAGAAAACTGAAAGGCTTATCATTTTAAAGTAATGAAAATTACTTTTTTTCTGCAACTACTTCAAAAGGGAAATCTAAAACGACTTCTCTGTGTAGTCTTATCTGAGCATTGTAAGGGCCTGTTCTTTTTACTGAACCACCTTGTATGCTGATAAATTTCTTATCTATTGCATGACCTTCCTTCTCTAAAGCAGCAGCTAAATCCATTGTAGTAACAGATCCGAACAATTTGTCCCCAGCTCCTGTCTTAGCGGAAATCTTCAATTCTAATGCTTTTAATGCATCAGCCGTTTTATTCGCAGCGTCAACAACTTTCTTCTCTTTGTGCGCTCTTTGCTTTAAATTCTCGGCCAAAACCTTTTTAGCGGAAACGGTGGCCATCGCAGCCAATCCTTGAGGAATAAGGTAATTTCTACCATATCCGTTCTTTACCGTTACCAAGTCGTCTTTAAAACCTAAATTTTCTACGTCTTCCTTTAATATAAGCTCCATGATTCCTTTTCTTTTATTTTAATAAATCACCAACGTAAGGCATTAAAGCCAAATGACGTGCTCTTTTTACAGCCTGGGCTACTTTTCTCTGATACTTCAAGGAAGTTCCTGTAAGTCTTCTTGGCAACAATTTACCTTGTTCGTTTACCAACTTCATCAAGAAATCCGCGTCTTTGTAATCAACATACTTGATGCCAGATTTTTTAAAACGACAGTATTTCTTTTTTGTATTGGTTTCAATGTTCAACGGAGTTAGATACCTAATCTCCCCATCCTTTTTACCTTTCGCTTGTTGTTGTAATGTAGACATAATACTTAAGCTTTAGCTGTTTTGTTTCTTGTTCTCCTTTTTTCTGCCCATGCTATTGCGTGCTTGTCCAGTTTAACGGTCAAAAATCGCATTACACGTTCATCTCTTCTAAACTCTTGTTCGTAAGGCGTAACCACCTCACCGGAGTTAGTAAATTCGAACAAGTGGTAAAAACCACTTTTTTTGTTTTGGATAGGATAGGCCAATTTTTTCAGTCCCCAATTCTCTTTGGCGACCATTTTGGCTCCATTCTTAATTAAGAAATCTTCAAATTTCTTAACTGTTTCCGCAATCTGATCATCAGAAAGCACGGGATTCAAAATGAAAACAGTTTCGTAATGGTTCATAATTATATTTTGTTTTAAGGAGTGCAAAAATAGGTATTATTTTAAAATAAATATAAGAAAAGAGAAAATTCTTCGTTATAGGAAGAAGCAATATTGAAATTAATAAACCAAATCTTAAAACCCATGGTTATCGCCGGTTACACAATTAACAATGCATTGTTTACATCTTTTGTTGCAGTTCAGCGTTGTTTTTCAGTAATTTGTCGATGATTTAACCCCACAAATCAGCCCTTATGAAATTAAGAAGTATTATCGTTGACGATTCATCCATGCAAAGGATGGCCGTTGCAAAACTGGTTAACAACCATCCTAACTTAGCAATGGTAGCTGAATACAGCAATGCGATCGAGGCAAAAAACGGTATTAAAAACAACGAGATAGACCTTATCTTTCTTGATGTTGAGATGCCTATCATCACCGGATTCGACCTACTGGAGTCCCTAGATAACAGTCCTCAGGTAATTTTGATTACCGGAAAACCTGATTACGCCCTTAAAGCTTTTGATTATGATGTAACGGATTATTTACATAAACCGATTACTATGGCACGTTTTGATGCCTCCGTCAAAAGAGCTGTTGCCAAATATGAGCAATTGAACAGGGTAACCGAAGACGAAGAGCATATTTTCGTGAAAAGTAATCTTAAGAAAAGAAAGGTTATTTTAAACGATATTAAGTGGATTGAAGCCCTTGGCGACTACATTAAACTGGTTACAGACGAGGCTAATATCGTAATTTTATCAACAATGAAATCCTTTGAAAAGCAATTGCCAGAGGAGAAATTTTTAAGGATTCACAAGTCTTACATCGTGAATTTGGAAAAAGTTGAGAAATTCAATAGTAAAAACGTAGAGGTTAGTGGAAGATCTATTCCTTTAAGTAGAAATAAGAAAACCGAATTGGCCGAAGCGCTGAGCAACGTATAAAGACTTATATGATATAAATTGTACTTTAAAAAACCGCCTTCTAAGGCGGTTTTTTTATATATGGTCTACATTATAGATTACGCGCACACTGCGGTATGCAGAGATTGCCTTGAACGACTTCTCTATTCTCCTGATATTTCTTTTTGAAATTCCGAGTGATTCGCTCTTATCTATTTTTACCAATATGTTTTTTAAATATTGGTTACGAATACGCGATACTGGTGGGTATTCTGGTCCTAAAACCGTAGCTTTCACCACATTCTTCAATGCGCTACTGAACCAATCGGCAGCCTCGTTCAGAATATTATAATTCTTGTGCTTTAAGGTGATTTTTATAATTCTATTCGTAGGAGGATATTTGTATTGTTCCCTTTCATATAATTGTTCTTGGTACATACCGTCATACTCTCCCGTGGATACCTGCTTTAATATTTGATGATAGGGATTATAGGTCTGGATAATTACTTTTCCCCTTTTTTTGGTCCTCCCTGCCCTGCCCGATACCTGGGTCAACAATTGAAAGGTACGTTCATGGGCGCGATAATCCGGAAAATTCAGAAGGGCATCCGCGTTCATGACTCCAACAAGCCTTACGTTCCTAAAATCCAAGCCTTTTGTAATCATCTGTGTTCCGATCAAGATATCCATCTCTTGTTGTTCAAAAGCCGTTATAATTTTTTCATATGCATACTTGCCTCTGGTGGTATCTAAGTCCATACGCCCCACCTTACTCTTTGGAAATAGTTTTTTTACTTCTTCCTCAATCTGCTCCGTTCCAAATCCTTTTGTATCTAAATCCGAACCTCCACAGGCAAGGCAACTCTCCGGAATTGCCGTAGCGTGACTACAATAGTGACAGCGTAATTGCTTTTTATATTGATGGTAGGTAAGGCTAACATCACAATTAGGGCATTGTGGTGTGTGTCCACAGGTTAAGCATTCCAATACGGGTGCATAGCCTCTTCTGTTTTGAAAAAGAATAATTTGCTCCCCCATTTCCAATGCTTCTGACATTTCTTGGAGTAAGCGTTCTGAAAAATGGCCCTTAAGTCTTTTCTTGCGTTGGGCTTCCTTTATATCCACCAACTCCATATCCGGCATAAGTACATTACCGAACCTCCTACTTATTTCTGCGTAGCCGTATTTTCCTTGTTGCACATTGTAAAAACTTTCTACGCTTGGTGTGGCGGAGCCCAGAACAATTCTGGATTGATGTAAGTTCCCAAGAACTATGGCAGCGTCCCTAGCATGGTACCTTGGTGCGGGGTCAAACTGTTTAAAAGAACTCTCGTGCTCCTCATCAACAATAATTAGTCCCAGTTCCTTAAAAGGTAGAAATAAAGCCGACCTGGCCCCTATGACCAGTTGTGCCTTGGGCTTTTGATGCAATACGTTATTCCAGACCTCTATCCTTTCATGGACGTTATACTTTGAGTGATAGATGGCAATCTTTTCTCCGAAATATTCCTGCAATCGAGAAATAAGCTGTGTAGTCAGTGCAATTTCCGGGAGCAAATAGAGGATTTGCTTTCCTTTCTTAATATAATCGGCAATCAATTTTACATATACTTCGGTTTTACCCGAGGAGGTAACACCATGAAGCAGTGTCACTTTTTCCTCATCCAATGATTTTCTTATATCATTTAGAGCTGCTACTTGGTATTCGTTCAAATCCTTGGTATCGTTATCATCCTTGGAGCCATCAAAACTTACCCTATCTTTTCTAATGAAATAGGTCTCTAGAATACCCTTATCCACCAGTGCCTTGGTCACTGCCGTAGAGGTATTACTGGATTTCTCCAAATCTGTACTGGCTATTGGTTTCTTGGAAGCACCTTGAAGTTGAAAAAGTGCCAACACTGCCTGACTCTGTTTGGGAGCGCGTTTTAAAGATTCTAACAATAGCGCTAAAGCATCATCAGTTTTGTAAACTGACCCAAGCCGAATATATTTGACCAATTTAGGTTTATACTGCTCATAAATCTCTTCCTTTAATAGAATGATTTTCTTTTCTAACAACCGTTGTAAAATTGGCATTACATTCTTACGTTCCGTAATGGCCGAAACCTCATGGACCTTTAGAACGGATTGATGCTGTAGCGCCTCATATACCAAAAATTCGTTATCCATTAAGGTATCTTCATCTACCTCAGCATCCTTATTCAAGAGTACCAACGTTTCACTCTCTAAAAGAAATGCACTCGGCAAGGCGCTTCGTAGCACTTCTCCGAGCGTACACATGTAGTAATTAGCGATCCACTTCCAATGCTGCAGCTGTATAGGAGAAACTATAGGGTAATCATCGAGAATTTGATGTATTTCCTTTGCCTCGTATATTTCTGGGGCTGTTTGATGCACGGCTGCTATAATTCCTGTATATATTTTTGATTTACCAAAAGGTACGGAAACCCGCATACCCGTTTCCACGAACGATACTTCTTCCGTATTTATGGTATAAGTGAACGTCTTTTCTAGCGGAATAGGTAAAATTACATCTATAAAATGTGCCATACGTTTTAGCCCTCCACACGCAACCAGGTTTGCGTACGATAAATAAAAGCAAGATAACCCCTAACTTTTAGTTCATTTGGATTATCGGGGTTCAACCAAATTTTACATCTAAATGTCATCGCCTGTTCTGGGTCGAACAAACGTTTGCCCTTCCATTCTCCGTCTTCATTTTCTTTTGCTGCCGTGATGATTTCCATACCAACAACAGGTTTATCCTTTAATTCTCCATCACATTTAATGCATTTGGCGTTTTCTTTCCCTTTTTCTAAAATATCTTCAACGTATCCATACATTAAGCCATTTTTCTCATAAATATTGATAATCCCCTTGGGTTTACCGGTGCGATCGTCAATGGTTTTCCACTTCCCAAAAACGGACTGAGACATCATTGTGCCTGTGAAGCACACAAAAAATATTATGAGCAATACTCTAACGGAATCTATCATTCTTCTTTCTTAGCAATTTTTCTTAGCGAATTCAAGGAGGCGTTCAACTCAAATCCAAGTAGCAAGATATTAGAATTTAACCAGATGTAAACCATCAAAATCAATAAACCTCCCAATGCGCCATACAGCTCATTATATCTGGCGAATTTTTCTACATATATTCCAAAAAGGTAGGAGGTTACCAAAAATAGAATGGTAGTCATTAACGCCCCTATAGAAAAGAAACGCGCTTGTTTACCTTCCCTAGTTCCAAAATAATATAAGATAGCCGTTGTAAAATAGGATAAAATTACGAAGAATAGCACCTTAGCGATTTGTACGCCCATGATATCATCCTCACCGAGTACATAGCCCCCTTGCCTAGCGGCAAATTCCGTTAAATAACCCAATACGTAGAATTCAAAATAAATGAAGGCAACAAAGCCCACAATGATAAGTATGGCCAAAATAAGCCCTACCATTAGTGCAAACAGGTATTGTCTAAAAAAATTACGCGTTAAATCTATATGATATGAGGTTTCAAAACCTCCAAAAATCGCATTTACCCCATTTGCCACCAAGAATATGGAAATTATGAAAGAAGACGACAATAAGCCCCCTCTTTTTTGGTCCTTGATCTGCTGAAAAATTTCCCCAAAATATTCCCCTGTTGCCGAGGGTAGGAAAGATTCTAGAAAAGAAAGGAATTCGGCATCAAAATTACTGTTCTCAAGACTTACGTACGAGACCAAAAACGGTACCAAGGTGACCATAAATATTAAAAGTGGAAAAAGTGCCATGAACAGACTAAAGGCAATGGCACTTGCTCTGGTAGATAAGGTGCCCTCAAGAATTCCCAAAATATACATCTCTGCGAGATCGTAGATGGATAAACCCTCAAAACCGGGAAGTTTCACGGTTTTCAACAGCCGAACCACCCAATTTACAATAGGAATCTTATCCAATTTTTCCTCGATCTCTACAGACATTTATACCGCTTTAAGGCTTAGGTCCATATTATAAACCGAATGTGTTAGCGCTCCTGAGGAAATATAGTCCACACCGCACTCCGCATAATTACGGATTGTTTCTTCGTTTATACCTCCTGAGGATTCCGTTAGGCATTCGTCACCGATCAGTCTAACCGCTTCTCGCGTATCTTCATAATTGAAGTTATCGATAAGAATACGGTAGACCCCATCTGATTTTAGGATTTCTTTTATCTCTTCGAGGTTTCGGGCTTCGACGATAATCTTTAAATCACGGCCCGTATCGCTTAAATAACGCTGTGTCTTTTCAATGGCCTTTGTAATACCTCCGGCAAAATCGATATGGTTGTCCTTCAACATAATCATGTCATAAAGGGCAAACCTGTGGTTCTCTCCTCCACCAATCTTTACCGCCCATTTTTCCAAAGCCCGTATGCCTGGCGTAGTTTTTCTTGTATCCAGAATTTTAGTATCCGTACCCTCCAGTAAATTGACAAAAAAATTGGTCTTGGTCGCTATTGCACTCATACGTTGCATGGCATTGAGCACTAATCTTTCCGCCTTTAGAATACTTTGTGAGCTCCCTTTTACATAAAACACAATATCACCATGGGTAACTTGGCTGCCGTCTTCAATCAAGGTTTCTACCTCTAGGTTTTCATCAACATATGAAAAGACTTCTTTAGCAAAAGCGATGCCCGCAATTATTCCCTTGTCCTTTACCAATAACTTTGCTTTGCCCATAGCGTCCTCAGGAATACACGCCAGCGAACTATGGTCACCATCACCTACGTCCTCTCGTATGGCATTTGAAATGATGCCTTTAATCTCTTTATTGAACTGTTCTTCTGAAATCATAAAACCGTATTATCACCTGCTAAAATACGAATCCATTTTGGGAAATTGATTTACTTTTGGTGTATGACTATAAAACTATTGGTTATTGGCAAAACAGATAGTACCCAACTGGAACAACTTATTGCCGTGTACCAAAAACGCTTAGGATATTATATCAATTTTAAGATGGAAGTAATTCCCGATTTGAAAAAAACCAAAAACCTTTCCCAAGAACAACAAAAAAACAAGGAAGGAGCATTAATTCTCAAACAGCTGGTTAGCACGGATACCCTTATTCTTTTAGACGAAGGCGGTAAACAATTTTCTTCTATCGATTTTTCCGGGTATCTACAAAAAAAGATGAATTCCGGCCTCAAACAATTGGTATTCGTAATCGGGGGACCCTATGGTTTTAGTGATATGGTTTATAAGGCTGCTTCAGGGAAAATAAGTTTGTCTAAAATGACTTTCTCCCATCAAATGGTGCGGTTGTTCATGGTGGAACAATTGTACCGAGCCTTTACCATTTTAAAGAATGAACCCTATCACCATCAATAGAAAAAAGGGATTCAATTAAAAACTTCGAACTCAATTTAGAAGCCGCCTCTGGTCAATACATGCTATACCCTTTTAAAGTGTCGCTATAATTCAACTAGCAGAAAATCCAGTAGTTAATTATTTTCTATTTGATAACTATTGCAGTGTGGTATTTTAATAGAGCACTCTAAACTTAATGGTATTCTCTACCTTTTTCAAGGCTTTGATGACGTCTTTGTTGTATTCCTTATCCAAATCTGTAATCACGTAACCAACTTCGCTATCGGTTGACAGGTATTGACTGGAAATATTAAGCTCAAACTTCGCCAGTACTTCGTTGATTTTTGCCATAATCCCGGGTACGTTCTTATGAATATGCAAGAAACGGTGTGCTTTATTCTGTTTCGGAAGTCTTATATTAGGAAAATTGACAGCGTCTACCGTATTACCAGAATTGATATAGTCCATGATTTTATTCGGAACAAAATCGGCTATATCTCTTTGTGCCTCCTCTGTACTACCACCTACGTGAGGAGTTAATATCACATTTGAAAAACCTTGGAGTTTAGTCTTAAAATCTCCATTACTTCGGGGTTCTTCAGGATATACATCTACCGCGGCCCCACCTACCTGACCGCTTTCTAGTGCCGCTACCAAAGCATCGATATCCACCACGAAACCTCTGGACAAATTCACTAACATGGCACCTTTCTTCATTTGGTTTATTTCGCGCTCCCCAATAAAATTCTTATTGGCCGGATTGTCATCAATATGAAGCGTTACCACGTCCGATATATTCAGTAAATCCTCTAAGGTGTTGCATTTTTTGGCATTACCAAGTGCAAGACTATCCTCAACATCATAATAATACACCCGCATGCCTATGGCCTCTGCTAGAACGGACAGTTGCTTACCTATGTTACCGTAACCTACAATACCTAAGTTCTTACCACGGACTTCCCTTGATCCAGCGGCTGTTTTTTGCCATTGACCGTTATGGATTTCGGAACTTCTGGCGAATACACTACGCATTAACATGATGATTTCACCTATGGCGAGTTCTACTACGGAACGTGTATTACTGTATGGCGCATTAAAGACTACCACACCCTTCTTTTTGGCATACTCTAAGTTTATTTGAGTAGTACCTATACAAAAAGCACCTACGACCAATAATTTATCCGCGGCATCCAAAACCTTTTGGGTTACCTGTGTTTTTGAACGGATACCTAAAACATGGACGCCCTTAATCTTATCTATGAGCTCCTCTTCTGGCAAACTATGTTTCACCAATTCTACCGAAAAACCTTCGTCCGATAGATTTTCAAAAGCAGCGGTATGCACATTCTCTAACAGAAGAATTTTAATCCTATTCTTAGGATAAGATATATTCCTAGGTAAATCGTTCACGAATAAAAATTCATCCAGACTCGGTGTTACATGGTCGGCATTGTCCGCAGCTTTATCCCTATGAACGTTTTCCGTGTAGGCGAAGAATTTATCGGCTATTCCGGCTTCCCGCATCACATAATCACTATAACCATCACCTATAACCTGTACTTCCCCTTCTAGGTTCATTTGTTTAAGACACTCGATTTTACCATTGTGCTGAGACAGTACATTGTCTTCGTCGAACCCAACAATATTTCCGTCCTCATCAAATGTAAAGGTATTGGCGTATACCCTTTCCGATGGAATATTATACTCCTTTACGATAGGGTCAATAAATTCCTTGAACCCGCAGGAGATTACATAAATATCATCCGCATATTTTTCAAAAAACTCTTTGTTGGAAGCTATGGATTTTGATATTTTTTGACGCAATTCCTCAACGAGGCCTTCGAGATCAGATTTATTGGCTTTTAATAGTTTGATGCGCTTTTCAAGAGATTCCGTAAAGGAAATATCACCATCGATACCCAAGTTGGTAATTTTCTGTATTTCATTGATGATTTCTTCCTTATTGGATTTTCCCTGTAGGGTCATTTCCGCAAGTACATCCAAAGCTTCTACCCTTGTTAACGTACTATCGAAATCAAAAACATATTTTCTTCCTGATTCTACCATTTTTAACGCACTTTCTTATTCCTTGAATTCAAATAAAAACAAGCGGTAAAAATAAAAATTTATTCGACCCGAAGTACAGTAATGTTATCAAAAGTTATCCCTATAACCAAAACCTACGATTTTGATAGGAATTTCGTCACAGCTTAGTGTTTTTGAAGTGTTATGGACATAACGCCCACCTATTTTAGATCCGTACTACAGAAAGTTTAGAATTGCCTTTGAAAATGCCTCCGTTTTATAGGTTCGGTTATGGTCGCCAAGTACAATGATCAATTTACTCTTGCCAAAAGCCTTATGAAGTAATTCTGGATTGCCGTTCTCCAAATCCTTATCTCCCGCGATAACCAAAATTTTAGCCTTTATAGCCCCCAGCTCTTCAATGGAAGTGACAGGTTGGTACTTTTGTTGCAAATGCAAGGAGCGTAAATCTGCCCCTACGGATTTGGCATAGGCAACAGCTCCTTTGGTTTCTTCTGTGACTTCTCCGTCAAAAGCCTTCATAAACATGATTCTCCTATCCCAGTTCGGGTCTGTAAAATCTATACCCATACCCCCTAAAACAGCTTTCTTAATACGTGGCTCTTTGGTCATTAATTTTGCCAGTACAATACTTCCTCTAGAATAGCCAATGGCATAAAATTCTTTTGAATTAAGGTGGCTCATCAGTAGTTTTATATCATTTACTTCCGCATCATTAGCGTACGATTCTTCCGTTTGAGGTTTACCGGAATCACCATTTCCCCTTAAATCCGGAACGATAACACGATAGCCTTTTTTTAGAAGCTGGCTTTTTAATGGTGTCTTATCCCAAGATGTTCTAGAATTAATAAATCCATGAAGAAGTAATACGGGCTTACCAAACCCTTCATCGGAATAGGTAATCTCTACGCCATCAAATGAAGTGAAATAATTGGTTTGTGCCCTAGCATTTGAGAACATCAGGAGAAAGATGCAAATTGAGGAAAACAAATAGCTATGATACCTTTTCATACTTGCATGGTATAAATTAAGCCGGTTACTATGGCTAAACCAAAACTTACTAAAGTACCGATCAGAATATACTCGGTAAGCTTTCTGTTATTGGTCTCCTTTAAATCGTTAAAGCGAAAGACCGATTTGGCCGTAATCAGCAAACCTATAGCTTCCCACCTGCCTATAATTATAAAAATAAGCACAAATAGTCGCTCTATGATTCCTATATATTTTCCCGCGTTGGGTAATGACTTATGGTTCGTCTCTATTTGATTGGACATCCACTCCAATAGTTGTCCCATGATAATCGCTGACGGGGAAGTAACGAATACTATGGCTACTAGCAATGGCCAGTCTAAACTTTGGAACAGTGTTATGGCGTGTTCGGGCAATTCGCTATAGAAGCAACAGAGGTATAAAACCAAAATATGTAGTGCCTGATCCAAGAAAAAGGGAATGTTCTTATTCTTAAATAAAGGATTTATATAAAGTTTAAAAATATCTATGAGAAGATGACTACCTGCGATAATCAGGGCTATCCACCAAAGCGAAAGGTCCCAGAGAACAAGCATATATAAAAACAAGTGGATGATTATATGAAAATATAAGTATTTAGAACCTGCTTTATTGGCTTCTTTATGAATTACCCATTTCAGGGGCTGCAGCATAAAGTCCGCAACCAGATGTGCTAAAAGCAACTTGGCGAATAAAATCATGATTACGGTAATTTAAATAGGTTTTCATAGTAGGCCAACAACTCTAAGACCAGGTCTATACGTGCTCTTTTGAGTCTTTGACTTACCGCAGATTGCTTAATTCCTAGTTTTAGGGCCAACTCCTTCTGAGATGCCTCTAAATTATCCAAGATCATAGTTACTATTTCCGCGGAAACCACGCTCCAATTGTCCATAAAATCCAAAGCAAGCTTTAGCATAAGGTTTATGGTCTTGTCATGGCTTTCGTCTCCCGTAGCTATACTTAGATTTACCTTGCTCTCTTTAAGAGAGTCAAATTTACGACCAGAACGCTGATATGCCGGTCCATTAGATTCACTAACACCTGAACCCGTAAACGTTTCTAGGCCTATTCCTATACCCATGCGGACATCTAAACCCTTTATGGATTTTAAAATCGCTTTGATCTGAATAGCCGTGAACAGAGCATTTTCTTGATTGACCTTTAGTTGAAATTCATCGCCACGATAAATTTCCCAGACCATTGGACTGGTGCCAAAACGAGAAAAATATTCTTTTAAAATAGGAATCCATTCCGAAGAGGGATAATTCTCTGAATTGATAATATCTCCTGTAATAATTGCGATCATAAGTATTAACTAAATGGCTAATATATAAATTAATAAGCTTTTTTGCTAATATTTAGTAATATTACTTTTTTAAATAATTATCACTGCACTAAAACCATCTCCTGGTCTTTGTAACGTACCGCGCATATTCCTTTCCGAACTTATTCCCAAGAATTTTCTCTTCTGGAATAATTTGAAACCGATTCATGTAAAACACAAACCCGGAGGCCAACAGCACGTTAAAGGCATTGCCCAGCTTTAAACCCCAAGCAAGAAGCATTAACAACATCCCCAAATACATAGGGTTTCTAGAGAACTTATAGAGGCCATTAGTAACCAATTGTGTCGTTTTTGACGGTTTGCCCGGATCAACCGTAGTTTTTGTTCTAAAGAATTGAACAATGGATATCGTTAATATACCCACTGCCATTCCTACCAATAATTTGACCAAGACCAGGCGTCCAAAGAAGTCAAAAAAGCCAAAAGGTAAAAACTTGTTCAACAAGAACATGAGCAGTCCAAAAACAAAAAATACGATAACAGGGGGTAGTTTTAACTCCATTTTATAAAATTAGTATTTTTGAATTTGTCAAAATCTTAAATCAAAGAATTAATTATTTTACATGCAACTTGTTTTTGCTACTCATAATGAAAACAAACTAAAGGAAATTCAATCCTTGGTTCCTAAACATATAGAAATACTTTCCCTAACGGATATTCATTGCCATGAACCTATCCCTGAGACCAAGGACACTTTGGAAGGTAATGCAAAATTAAAGGCAGATTACGTTACTGAAAATTATGGTTTACCTTGTTTTGCAGACGATACCGGCCTTCTGGTAACCAGCCTAAACGATGCTCCGGGCGTATTCTCTGCCCGGTATGCAGGGCCAGAAAGTAATGCTCAGGCCAATATGGACAAACTCCTTCATAATCTAAAGAACAAAGCTGACCGGTCCGCCAGATTTAAAACCGTCATCGCATTGAACTTAACCGGTAAGACCTATTTTTTTGACGGAACCGTAGCAGGAGAAATCCTAACGCAAAAGAGAGGGCAAGATGGTTTTGGTTACGACCCTATATTTAAACCCGAAGGTTATGATAAGACCTTTGCGGAACTACCGTTAAAAATTAAGAACAAAATAGGTCACCGCGGGAAAGCTACCATAAAGCTCATTAACTATTTAAATACACATTATGCTACAATCTAAAAATAGTTTGGATACCGTTGAGGTTTCTGTAGCTTCAGAAAGAGCCGAAGCCGTTGGTGGAGTTCTTATTGCATTTTTTGCTGCTCTAATGGCGATTTCCCAGATGGTCAACGGAGAACTGGAGGAACAAATGATGATAGCCCATAATAAGGTAGTCAATTATTCTAGCTGGTACCAATCCAAAAGCATTAAAGAAAGTCTTAAAGAAAGTGAACTAGATTATTTAAACGTACTGGTTACCAGCGGTATTATTCCTGAAGATAAGGTAGTCCCCGTAAACAGCAAAATAGAGGTTGTCAAAAATCAAATCACCAAATACGGTAACGAGAAGAAAGAAATTTTAATAGGCTCCTCTAACATTCCTGTAGAAGACTGGATTCAAGACCTAGATGGTAAACTGGGTATTATTGTAGGGGTAAAGGAATGGGAACAACTGGCGGAGCAATATGACGAGGCTACCAAAAAATTTGACCTCGGTATGCTCTTCTTTCAAATCTGTATTGTTTTGGGCGCAGTTTGTATCATCATATATGATAATCCTAAACTACAGAAAGGGTTTATTATCTTAATGGTGGTCTGTGGCATAATCGGAATAATCATGTCCGTCTATGGTTATAGTATCGCGCCTTAATTTTTGTATTACCATCAAATTATATCATCTCATTAATTAGCAGTACCTTTGCCGCTTTATAAAACGCCGCTGGTATAGCACGTGTTGTTCGGAGTCAACAGGTTATGTTCGATAATCGCTCTATGCAACATTCATATTTGCGATTAAGAAACATAATAGTATGACAAATTTTGAAGCACTAGGACTGCAAAAGTCCTTAATTGATGCTGTCTCGGATTTGGGTTTTGAAAAACCTTCCGAAGTACAGGAAAAAGCAATCCCGATTTTATTGGAAAGTGAGACCGATTTGGTTGCGCTTGCGCAAACAGGAACCGGTAAAACCGCTGCTTTTGGCTTTCCGCTCATCCAAAAGATAGACCGTGATAGCAGAACTACACAGGGTTTAATCCTCTCCCCTACCAGGGAATTGTGTTTGCAGATTACCAATGAGCTAAAATTATACTCCAAATACGAGAAAAATATAAATGTAGTCGCTATTTATGGCGGAGCCAGTATTACGGAACAAGCAAGACAGATTAAGAGAGGTGCCCAAATAGTGGTGGCCACTCCGGGACGTATGAAAGACATGATCAATCGTAAATTGGTCGATATTTCTAAAATTGACTACTGTATTTTGGACGAGGCGGATGAAATGCTCAACATGGGCTTTTTTGAAGATATCAAAGATATTCTTTCCAACACCCCAGATGAGAAATCTACCTGGTTGTTTTCGGCTACAATGCCCAAGGAGGTTTCCATAATCGCCAAGAAGTTTATGCATTCCCCACAAGAAATTACCGTGGGTGCCAAAAACTCCGGGGCTTCAACCGTTCAGCATGAATATTATGTTGTTGGTGGTAGAGATAGATACCCAGCTTTAAAAAGATTGGCGGATACCAATCCCGATATTTTTTCGGTTGTTTTTTGTAGAACAAAAAGAGATACACAGAGAGTAGCGGAAAAACTTATTGAAGACGGTTATAATGCCGGGGCGCTGCATGGTGATTTGAGCCAAAACCAACGCGATTTGGTAATGAACTCGTTCCGTAAAAAACAAATACAAATGTTAGTCGCTACCGATGTAGCCGCGAGAGGTATAGATGTGGACGACATTACCCATGTTATCAATTACCAATTGCCAGATGAAATAGAAACCTACACACACCGTAGTGGTAGAACGGGAAGGGCCGGTAAATCCGGTATTTCCATGGTCATCGTTACGCGTAGTGAAATGCGTAAGATTAAGGCTATCGAGAATAAGATAAAGCAGAATTTCATCTCTAAAAAGATTCCAACAGGGATGGAGATTTGTGAGATTCAACTGTATCATCTGGCCAACAAAATAAAGGATACCGAAATCAACGAAGATGTTGAAAGCTATCTACCAGCGATTAACGATGTCTTAAAGGATGTAGACCGCGAAGAACTCATCAAAAAAATCGTGTCGGTCGAGTTTACACGTTTTTATAACTATTACAACAAATCAAAAGACCTGAATACTTCAGATTCTGGAGAAAGGGGTCGCGATAGAAGCAATAGAGGTGACGCGCCTACTTCTGGTTCGGTGCGCTATTTCATAAACGTGGGTGAAAAAGACGGATACGATTGGATGTCGCTCAAGGACTTCATCAAGGATACCGTAAATCTTGGAAGAGAAGATGTTTTTAAAGTCGATGTAAAAGACAGCTTTTCTTTCTTTAACACCGATGCAGAGGTCACCGATAGAATTCTATCCACCTTTACAGAATTTAAGGTCGATGGCAGATTTGTAAACGTAGAAGTTTCCAAAAATCCCGGAGGCGGTGGCGGAAGACGCAGAAGCGGAGGCGGCGGCTTCAGGGATAAAGGCAAAAGTAGAGGAAATCGTGACGGAAACAGAAGTGGCGATAGATCGCGAAGTAAAGGAAGGGAACGAAGAAATTCTTCTAGTCCCAACTCCGGTAAAAGAAGAAGCAACAAAAGAAAAGGTGATTTCTTTTAGTTAATTCTATATTAAAAAATACGCTTCGGCGTATTTTTTTGTTTTGTTTGTACCTTTAATTATCTCAGCATACGTTTATGGTAAAATATGTACTGGTTATCTTTTGTTTGTATGGTTTCTTGGGTTACGCTCAAGACGAGCCCGAAAGCAGTATCATAAGCGCACTTGTCGTAAATGCACAGACAGACGAACCTATGGAAAGTGTCCATGTCGTCAACTTAAACCAAGTCTTAGGGACCATTACCAACGAAAAAGGTGAGTTTTCAATTACTGCAGCCGTAAATGACACCCTATATTTTTCTTTCTTGGGCTATAAATCCCAAAAAATTAGGATAACCAATGATATGTTCAAGTTCAAGGATACCAAGATTGCCCTAACAGAGCTTGCCTACGCCTTGGAAGAGGTCATTGTGCGCCCATACCAGCTTACGGGATACTTAGAAATAGACGTAAAGAACTTACCCGTAAATAACGCCTATCAATATAGCATTTCTGGACTTTCCGTGGGATATGAAGGCGGAAATAAGAATCCTAGCGCGGTTACCAAAGTTCTAGGAGCAATTCTGAATCCTGCAGATTTATTACGGAACCTCTTCGGGAAAAAGCCTAACCAAATGCGCAAACTTCGTCAAATCAAAGAAGACGACAGAATTCGTGATTTGTTGGCATCTAAATTTGACCGGGAGACCTTAATGGAACTGCTGCAACTGGATAAAATGGACATCCAGGATATTTTGAACAACTGTAATTATTCCAATTCATTCATCACAACCGCCAACGACCTTCAGATTCTTGATGCTATTAGCAGCTGTTATGAAGAGTTCAAAGTGCTAAACCGAAAGAAATAAAATTTTTCTGTTCCATCTGCATTTTATAGCTTTAAGCAAAATAGAATGCACATGAAATACCTACTTATCGTTGCGACGCTTCTCGCGATGCTTTCCTCATGCAAAACAGAGAAAAAAGAAGTTGTCAATAAAACGTCTATCAAGGCGGATACCGTGGCCATAACAGAACCAACGATTCCTTTTGTCTGGGACGGCGCTAATATTTACTTTCTTCTCACCGATAGGTTTTATAATGGAAACCCGGAAAACGACATCAATTTTGACAGAATCAATCCTAGCGGAAAACTACGCGGGTTTATGGGTGGCGATATTCAAGGAATCACGCAAAAAATAAATGAAGGCTATTTTACAAAGCTAGGCATCAACGCCATTTGGTTTACCCCGGTAATAGAACAAATTCATGGGGATACGGATGAAGGCACTGGAAATACCTATGGTTACCACGGATACTGGGCAAAAGACTGGACAGCCTTAGACCCTAATTTTGGCACGAAAGAAGATTTGGGTATGCTTGTAAAAACCGCACACAAGAAAGGTATCCGTGTACTAATGGATGTGGTTCTTAACCATACCGGACCTGTTACCGATAAGGACCCCGTTTGGCCCGAAGAATGGGTTATTACGGACCCCACTTGTGAATTTACCACCTATGAGAACACTACCAATTGTACTCTGGTAGATAATCTACCGGATGTGAATACCTTATCGGATGAAGCCGTTGAACTTCCGGATGCGCTCTTAGCAAAATGGAAAAATGAAGGTCGCTTAAGTGCCGAGTTAGATGAGCTACAGTTATTTTTTGACCGTACGGGCTATCCGAGAGCGCCAAGGTTTTATATTATGAAATGGCTTACGGATTACGTACATGAATATGGTATAGACGGTTTTAGGGTAGATACGGTTAAACACGTCAACGAAAATGTATGGGGAGAACTTTATAAAGAAGCTTCCTATGCCTTTGATACGTGGAAACGAAAACATCCGAACGCTGTTTTGGACGATAATCCTTTCTACATGGTCGGCGAGGTATACAATTATGGAATATCCGGAGGAAGAGCCTTTGATTTTGGTGATAAAAAAGTAGATTTTTTTAGTAACGGATTCCATAGCCTCATCAACTTTGAGCTTAAATATGATGCTGCAAAAGATTATGAAACCATTTTCGCTAAATACAGCAAACTTTTACATACAAAACTAAAAAACAAAAGTGTCGTCAATTACTTGGCATCACATGACGACGGACAACCTTTTGACCAAGAACGGAAAGAAGCCGTACGGGCAGCAAACGTTTTACTGTTAACACCAGGGGCGTCACAAGTGTATTATGGTGACGAGACGGCTAGAAATTTAGTCATCGATAGTACCCAAGGAGATGCCACCTTACGTTCTTTTATGAATTGGGACGAACTGGATAGCATTCCCAAAATACAGCACACTCTTGCCCATTGGAGAAAATTAGGACAGTTTAGAAATGCGCATCCGGCCGTGGGCGCAGGAAAACATAAAAGATTGGGTAAAAAACCCTATGTCTTTAGTAGAACGTATACCAACGGAGATTTTAAGGATAAGGTAGTTGTAGGTCTGGACTTGCCTAAAGGGAAAAAATCACTTTGGGTTAAAGGCTTTTTTGGGGATGGTACTAAACTTTACGATACCTATTCCGAAACGGAGGTTATGGTCAAAAATGGCAAGGTATTGTTAGAAAATGATAACGATATTGCACTTTTGGAACTGTTACAACCCTAAAACACCAAGAAACTAATAATTTGCCTAATAAACGACTTCTGAACGAAACCACCAGGGATTAGAAGAAAAGCCAACAGATATTTCAACCTAAGTGTCGGAGCATTTTTAATCTCGATTATCACTTAAAGATGAAGAATGACTTTCAGTAGAACTATATCAAAGTAGCGCTTACTTAAGTGCCTTATTTGTTAGAATGTAATGCAATCCTATTCCCTTCAGAATCTTTAAATAAGCCCATAAAACCATGTCCGTCTCCGATTTCCGTTTTTTGCTTTAAGACCGTACCACCAGCTTCAACCACCCTACCAAGTTCTTGGGACACATCTAAACAGGTAAAATAAATCAATGGACCATGAGTTTCACTGGGAGAATACATATCGTGCTGCACCAACGAACCAGAAGCACCCGTTTTTTCTGGAGACATAGGAAACCAACCCATGATAAAGCCGCCCAGCTCATGAACGGCAATAGCAATATCGAATACCGTTTCGTAAAATTTCTTTGCACGGTCCATATCCCTCACCGGAATTTCAAACCATCCTACCATATTTGTTTGCATAGGCTGATTTTCCAGTTGGGTTTTTAGGCTCTCTAGACCTTCTTCAAAATCTTTACCTACCATTTTATCCATGCTCATGAAAAGCATCATAATACTAAACGGAAACTTATTTTTCCCCGAAAAACCCCAAGTTACCTTACTCTTTCCTGAAGCAGTTTCCTCTAAATCCATGTAACAATCAGATTCTGACTTCCATGGTTTAAAAAAACGTAGTCTACCTTCAACGCGTTCGCCTTCCACAATCTTGGTAATCTCTTGTTCGCCCTCACCTACTTCTTTATTTCCGTTCCAATAACTTATTGCACCTACTTCACCATCTGTTCCAGTTAATTTTCGTTCCATATCCGGGTCTTTTTTGGCCCATGGAGACCATTCGCTTTGTTTATTAAGAAACTTCAAATACGGAAAGACATTAGCTTTAGGGCTATCTATTTCAATTGTTCTAGAAACATTGTAGGTCTTCGGGGCTATCAGCGCTAAAAAAATAATAAGCACAACGATGCCCAATAAAATATAAATTACTGTAGTCATTTGTTTATCAATTAGTTAGTGGTTGGGGTAAGATAGTGAATTTTCTATTTCGTTGCGTAATACCTTATAAGAATTTCCGAAATACTCTTAATGGATTTCTTGGTCCAATCTAATCGTTTTTCGTTTTTTTCATCATCCGTAAGGCCCCAAGGAAGATTCGTTTTTCTAAGCTTATCTCCTAAATTTTGAAGTATGATGGCAGCGGCAACAGAAATATTAAGACTTTCCGTAAATCCCAACATCGGTATTTTTAAAAATTCATCGGCACTTTCCATGACCTCTTCGCTAAGGCCATCTCTTTCGGTACCAAAAAAAAGGGCTACTTTACCTTCCATCTTAAAATCATCCAAAAGAACAGCATTATGATGTGGTGTCGTGGCAACAATTTTATATCCGTTAGATTTTAACTTTCCAATACAGTCTGCCGTATTCGTATAGCGATAAACATCTACCCATTGTTGGGCTCCCATAGCTATATTTTTATCCAGCCGTTTTCCGAACTTATGCTCTATCACATGGGCATCTTGTATTCCAAAAACCTCACAACTTCTAATAACCGCACTGGTATTATGAAGTTGAAATACATCTTCTATTACCACAGTGATTTGCTTGGTGCGCTGTTCTAGTACAGAAATAAAACGCTCTCGTCTTTCTTCTGAAAGAAAATTTTCTAAATACGACAAAAGATTTTCATCTATCATAAAACCAAGATAATAAAAAGTATATTTTTAACATAAAATAGAAATGTGAAGCAAATTGTAGTTCTAACAGGGGCAGGAATTAGCGCCGAAAGCGGATTAAAAACCTTTAGGGATGCCGATGGACTTTGGGAAGGACATGATGTCATGGAAGTTGCCTCACCACAAGGATTTGCCAGAAATCCTGAACTGGTATTAGAATTCTACAATCAACGCCGAAGGCAATTGTTGAAGGTTACTCCCAATGCAGGACACAAAGCTTTGGTACAGCTTGAAGAAAAATTTAAAGTAGACATCATTACCCAAAACGTAGATAACCTTCATGAACAGGCGGGCAGCGGTAACGTGCTGCACCTACACGGCGAGCTTTTTAAAGTTCGCAGTACGGCCGATGAAAATCATGTGCTCACCTGGAAAAAAGACCTTGTACTTGGTGATTTTGACGAAAACGGCCATCAATTACGCCCTCATATCGTTTGGTTCGGTGAAATGGTGCCTATGCTGGAACCTGCCATAGAAATTGTAGCACAAGCGGACATTGTTATTATTATCGGCACTTCTATGCAGGTGTATCCCGCAGCAAGTTTAGTTAACTATGCAAAATTAGGAACGCCTATTTATCTTATAGATCCCAAACCCAATGTAAACGAAAATGATTTTGAAAGTTTGACCATCATAGCCAAAACTGCTACCATTGGTGTACCTAGCCTGGTGATGCAATTAATAGACCATTAATGACGGCCGATACACTTACTGAAAAATTGAATGGTTCTAGATTGAACAAGAATCAAATTATGCAATTGGTCGATGAATTAAAAACGAGACCTGAACTTACAGCGGTTGTGTTAAAGGTCATTTATGAACAGGATAAACTCAGAAAAAACTTCAACGCGTGCTGGGTCTTTGACCATTTAATGCGCAAAAAACTAGATTACATATTGCCCAATATAAATATATTCATTGAAGGTTTAACCGTTATTAATTGGGAATCGACCCTTCGTCCTATGAGCCATGTTCTAGAAATGGTCAATGAACGATACTTTGTAAAAAAAGATGCTGCCTACATAAAAGCCATTACTTTTAAACAACAAGAAATTATGGCCGAAGTCTGTTTTGATTGGCTTATTGGCCAACATAAAGTAGCTACTAAGGTTTTTGCCATGACCAATCTATTTTATTTAGGTGAACGATTTGACTGGATACGACCTGAACTAAAAAAGGTTTTAGAACAAAGTTATGCCTCAGGTAGCGCTGGCTACAGGACACGCGCATGGATGATTCTCAACAGAATAAAGTAATTAAATGTGCTGAAGTATAGCTGAAGTCCATTTTTAAACTCTAGCAGTTATAGGTATCTTTGGCCTTTTCAATACAAACAAGCCATTTACATGACAGCTCTCGATGAATTAAATGCCATTTCTCCAATAGATGGTCGTTATAGAAATAAAACGGTGGGTCTAGCGCCCTACTTCTCTGAAGCAGCCCTTATTAAATATAGGGTACGGGTTGAAATCGAATATTTTATAGCGCTTTGTGAGATTCCGTTGCCACAACTTGCCCATTTTGACAATTCCAAATTTAGTGTTCTCCGTGAAATCTATAGCAACTTCGACACCAAGGATGCCGAGGATATCAAAGAGATTGAAAAGACCACGAATCACGATGTAAAAGCTGTTGAGTATTTCATAAAAAAGGCGTTCGACAAACTGGGGCTTTCCGCCTTTAAGGAATTCATTCATTTTGGCCTAACCTCTCAAGACATAAATAATACGGCTATTCCGCTCTCCATAAAAGAAGCCATGAACGAGGTTTACGTTCCTCAATATTTTCAACTACTCGAGAAGTTAGAGGAATTAACCGCAGAATGGGCTGCCATTCCCATGCTGGCACGAACACATGGGCAACCAGCTTCTCCCACACGTTTAGGAAAAGAAATATCGGTTTACGTAAAACGCTTAAAAGAACAGTTCAACCTCTTGAACGATATTCCTAGTGCGGCTAAATTCGGTGGTGCGACAGGAAGTTTTAATGCCCACAAAGTAGCCTACCCAACTATTGATTGGAAAAATTTTGGTAGCACTTTTGTTCAGGAAAAACTAGGGCTTCACCACTCCTTCCCTACCACCCAAATAGAGCACTATGACCATGTAGCGGCACTTTTTGATACGATGAAAAGAATTAATACGATTGTATTAGACCTAGACCGTGACTTTTGGACTTACGTGTCCATGGATTATTTTAAACAGAAAATAAAAGCCGGTGAAGTTGGTTCTTCTGCGATGCCGCATAAAGTAAATCCGATAGACTTTGAAAATTCTGAAGGTAACTTGGGTCTGGCCAATGCCATTTTTGAACATTTATCAGCCAAATTACCCGTATCTAGACTACAGCGCGATCTTACGGATAGTACCGTTTTAAGAAATGTGGGCGTACCATTTGCACATACCATAATCGCTTTTCAAGCCACTTTAAAAGGATTGAATAAATTACTGTTGAACAAAGATAAGTTTGAGCAGGATCTTGAAAATAATTGGGCTGTAGTTGCCGAGGCGATTCAGACTATTCTTCGACGCGAAGGATATCCTAATCCATACGAAGCGTTAAAAGGTCTTACCCGCACGAACGAGAAAATCAACCAAGAATCGATAGGAAACTTTATAGATACACTCGAAGTTTCTGAAACCATTAAAAAAGAACTGAAACAGATTACGCCAAGTAACTATACAGGTATATAGAACTTATATGTACCAGAAACAAAAAAAGACCGCTAATTAGCGGTCTTTTCAGTTGCAAAAACTATTCTTATTTGTTAATCTGAACCTCGTGTGGATAAGGAATTTCTATTCCCGCTTTATCCAAGGCTTCTTTCGTACCCTCGATTGTTCCAAAATAAACGTCCCAATAATCTTCTGGCTTACAGAAAGGTCTTACGGCAAGATTTACCGAACTATCCGCTAGCTCCTCTACGTTCACACTTGGTGCTGGGTCCTTAAGTACTAAAGGATTTGCCTCTAACATTGCTAAAAGTACCTCTTTTGTTTTTTTGATATCGGAACCATAATCCACGCCGACAGTTGTATCTACACGCATTTTACCTTCTGCGGTATAGTTAATTATATTTCCGTTGGCCATGGCACCATTTGGCACAATGGCAAGTTTGTTTTGTGGCGTTATCAATTTTGTAGTGAAAATCTCGATTTCCTTAACGCTACCCAATACACCTTGAGCTTCTACCAAGTCACCAATTTTGTATGGTTTAAAAATGATGATTAAAACGCCACCCGCAAAATTCGATAGCGAACCTTGAAGCGCTAGACCAATGGCTAAACCTGCGGCCGCTATTACCGCTGCTAAACTTGTTGTCTCAACGCCTAACGTAGAGATAACCGTAATGATCAAGAATATTGTCAGTGCCCATTTGGCAAGACTCAAAAGAAATTTCTGAAGGGATTTATCGTAGTCAGCTTTGGACATCGTGCCCCGCAGCACCTTCATTATCTTTTTAATTATCCACGAGCCGATAATGTAAATTACTACAGCTCCAATTAGCTTTGGGCCGAATTCGGTGATAAATTCAATTCCTTTATCAATCCATACTTTTGCGTCTTCCATGATAGTTTTCTGTTGTTTTAGTGTTAATATGATTTTTACAATTAGTAAGAAACAAAAATATCTAGAAGGTCACAAAATTAATGTGTCAATTACCGTACAAATTAAAAAATCCCGCTCCGTTTTGAACGAAGCAGGATTCTTTAAAAACCTGTAGTACTATTTTCCTTTGAAAAAATTACCTAAATCTCCAAGACCCTCGCCATTGAAATCAGATTTCTGTAAAGCTTGTAATAATTGAACGAAATGTGCTGGGTTCATTTCTTTTCCCAGTACACGTACAAGAGCAAAACCTGTTTCCTTGTTATCGCCAAATATAATAACCTCGTCTATGGCATCCTCTTCTCCCTTATAACGAATAGCGGCCTTACCGAACTCCGTGTTCATTTTCATTAATTCTGTATAATCGTCATTTGCCAAGATGGCCTTTACATTAGCTTTCTCCGTTTTGTAAGCAGCAACATTGTCCAAGGTTTTTTTAAAGGCTAGAATATTAAGTTTTTTTAAGGACTCAAAAGCACTTCTCTGTTCTGAGGTTAGTTCCGCTTCTTCTAAATTCAAAAGACTGGTAGGAATATCAAAAGACAAAAAATTTGGATTTTCCGAGTTGTCCACATAGTACTCCTGTAAGCTCTGTGTTGAAGAACAAGATGATACAATGACCAGCATTAACAAAAGACAGATTCTAATTATTTTTTTCATACCCATTAGCTTTACAATTCATTAAACCGTCCCGTTTAAGTAAGTTTTCTTAAACGGGACGTTCAATTTTTATTTATTTTCTGCCTGCCTTGTTTAAATCTTTGGGCAAATCCATTTTGTTGGTGATGGTGCCAATTTTGCTCAAATCAATATCGCCGGTTAAACTTACCAGAACAGTTTCTAATTTTCTGCCGTTATGTCCCATCTCAACATTATCCAATCCTGAAACGAACATTAATAGTTCTGACACGTGATCCTTCTTCTTTCCTTCCTTTATGTAAAACTTTACGTTTACATCCTTGTCCTTAACGCGCATTAACTCTTCTAGCTTAGAAGATTTTAAATACTTATTCACAGTTTTGGACATATCTGCAGATACCGCCGCATCTTCTGTCATAAAGACCTTGACCCGATTTAAACCGCTTGCCGCTTCCATAAATTCCTTGGCTTCAGCATCGTCACTCATCGCTCCTAACTTGGAGACTAGATCTATCATCCCTTTATTTACGATTACCGAACCCACTTGATCCATATCTTCATATTTATCAAAGATGGATTGAGAAAAACCAAATGTTGGCAAAAGGGCTATTAAAAATACTGCTACTACTTTTTTCATGATGTTGTTTTTTGATTTGTTATTGATGAATTATTAATAAAAAAGAGTCTTGCCAATACTGTTGTTTTACGATCAGCAATACCCATACGTTCTGCTTGTTATTGCTTTTTACCCGCTTTATTCAATTCTTCGGGTAAGTTCATTTTCCTTGTTAGGGAGCCTATTTTATTTAAGTCGATATCTCCTGTAAGGGAAAGTAATACGGTTTCAAACTTTCTTCCGTTAACGTCCATATCCACGTTTTTCATTCCGGTTACGAACATTAAAAGTTCGCTAACGTGATCTTCGTCCTTACCTTGTTTAATGTAGAACTTTACATTGGCTTCTTTATCCTTCACTCGCATTAGCTCTTCAAGCGAATTGGATTTTAAGTACTTGTTCATTGTACTCATCATATCTGCAGAGATACTTTTGTCCTCGGTAATAAAAACCTTTAAGTTCTTCAAACTTTTGGCGATATCCATAAAGTCTTGTGCTTCCGGATCATCGACTTCTACATCGATATTGGATAATAACCTGAACATACTAGAGTTTACCACTACCGCACTTACATTATCCAAATCTTCGTATTTATCGAACATGGATTGTGAGAATCCGGTATAGCACGCCATTGCCATTACTATTGTAACTATTATTTTCTTCATCATATTTACTATTAATTGTTGTTATAAATTTTTTGTTTTGTTTCTTCGAATTCATTTAAATAAGCTACTTTTTCAGTGCCTTTATTAAAATTAACGGCCAAGAGTGCAAAGGCTTTTTTTGTTTGATTGTAAGCCAACAAAGCTTTTTCTTGATCCGCAATTTGTTGTTCTCGGTAGTCATTACCAAAATAAACTCCAAATGCAAGAACTACTGCCGCAGCAACGGATGCCCACTTATATATATTATTTTTAGCTTTTAATGGGACCTGCCTTGTAAATCGTTCTTCTTTGGCTTTTGAAAAGTATTGAAACATGGGAGCATACTGCTCTAGATGCGTTGCTACACTTTCTTTAGAAAAATAGTCCCTAAGAGTTTCTTCTTCTGCAACTGTAGTAGTTGCTTCAAAATACTTTTCCAATAATTTCTCTATGTTATCCAATTCCATAACTATGTTTTTGCATTAGTTTTTCTCTTACTGTTTTTCTTGCTCTTGACAAGGCCACTCGTATTGCCGTTGGTTTCATGTCTAAAAGCGCTTCTATTTCATCATAATCGTATTGCTCAACATCCCTTAACTGCAATACCATCTTCTGTTGTTCGGGTAATTCTTCCATTATCCGCTCTACCCAGCTGACACTATCCCTTGCCTCTACCTGTTTTTGTAAAGAGGAATTATCATCACTATAATTGCTGTGTACCAATTTAAGGTTCCCTGCTTGCTTAGATTTTAATCGATCTAAACAAAAGTTCTTTGTCATTGTCATCGCAAAGGCTTCTACATTCTTATAGCTACCCATTGCTTTTTTCTTGGACCATAACTTTAAAAGAATTTCTTGCGTAGCATCTTCTGCCTCTTCGCTGGACACCAATAACCGTTTGGCCATTCTGTACAGCTTATCCTTAAAAGGCATTACCACATTTAAAAACTCCGTTTGTTTCATTTGTTGGTTCGGTTGCTCGCAAACCCATTCATTGGTCTACAAAAGGAAGACGACATTCAACGAATTTTGTTACAATAAATTTTTTTTAATACCATATGTAAGTAAATTTAACATCCTTACACTAAAGAATTACGTATCTATCGTAAGATTGTGACGGGAGCAATGAATTTTACCATTTCTGTATTCTGGAATAATTATTGCTTAAAATATTTATATTGCTAAAAAAAGAGATTTATGAAAAAGTACTTTTTATCACTCCTTGTACTCGGAGTCTGTTTCACTGCCTGTAATAAAAATGATGATGCTCCATTAGTGGAAGAAGTCATTGAGGAGGAGGAAGTTGTTGAAGAAAATCCCCAGGTGGTCAATATTGAGGCCCAAAACTTTATGTGGCAGGCCATGAATGCGTTTTATTTCTGGCAAGAAGACGTTCCTGATTTGGCAGATGATCGCTTTGCGACACAAGTGGCCTACGAAGATTTCTTAGAGGATGAGCCTAATCCAGAAGATTTTTTCTATCAAATATGTTATAATCATGAACGCGTGGTCGGTGAAGCTGCTGCCATAGACCGTTTCTCCTTTGCAGCGGAAAATTATAAGGATTTGGTGAGTAGACTTCAGGGAGTATCTAGAAGCAATGGTTTGGAATTTCAACTCTATCTATTTCAAGGTAGTGATGATGTATATGGCGTAGTTACCTATATCGCAAGAGATTCAGATGCCTCAACGAAAGATATCAAAAGAGGTGATATTTTTATCGGGGTTGATGGTCAAAGACTCAATAGAACTAATTTTAGAGATTTGTTGTTCGGTGAGAATACCACGTATACTTTGGATATGGCTGAAATCGTAGACAATAGTATTACCGAGAACAACAAGGAAGTTACTCTAACTAAGGTGGACAATTTTTCAGAAAATCCTATTCTTGTATCCAACGTATTGGAACAAAGCGGAATTAAAATCGGTTATCTTATGTACAATGGTTTCTTAGCCGCTTTTGACGAAGAACTGAACAATGTCTTTGGAAACTTTAAGTCAGAAGGTGTTCAGGAACTCGTGTTAGACTTTAGGTACAATGGTGGCGGTAGGGTCAGTACGGCAGTACAAATCGCAAGTTCTGTTTACGGCACAAACACGAATGACCTTTTCTTAAAGGCGAGGTATAATAATAAGATTCAATCTACTTTTGACCCGGGAGACGGAGAAACAAACTTTTCCAGCACTACTATAGATGGTTCCCCTATAAATGCATTAAATCTGCAACGGGTATATGTGATAACAACGGACCGCACTGCCTCTGCAAGCGAGCTCGTAATCAACGGTCTTGCACCGTACGTGGATGTTGTTCAAATAGGAACAACGACTACAGGTAAGAACGAATTCTCGATAACCTTTGTAGATGATTTAGAAAATAGTTATTTCTACGACCCTGATAGAGAAGCTAACATAAACCCTAATAACCAATGGGGAATACAACCCCTTTTGGGAAGAAACGAGAATGCTGATGGTTTTTCCGATTATACCTCTGGCCTAGTACCTAATTTTGAATTAGAAGAAGATATTTCTAATCTTGGCGTTTTAGGAGACCCTTCAGAACCCCTACTTGCTTTGACTATAAGCCGAATAACTGGAGAAAGCGGTAAAATTGATTTGACACCTGCTATGACCGCGAATACCTTATTTGGGTCCTATGACCTTAAAGAAAATACCAATGTTTCACTTATGGACGGTCTTATGCACTTAGATATGCCCAATAGAAAATAATAGTCTGTTCTAGACGTTACTTTTGTACAGGATAAATTAGTTGGAATTTTTCATGAAAAAATATTATTTCGTTTTACTGGTATTCGTTGCACTATCTTGTTCCAAGACCGATGAATTTGAAATACCGAATACTGTAGACCCAATTTCAGAGGAAGTGGCCGTCCAGGATTTTATGTGGAAAGCCATGAACTTTTGGTATTTCTGGCAAGATGAAGTTCCTGATCTGGCAGATGATAGGTTCGAGAATACTAATGAGGGCCGGGAAGCATACACTTCTTTTTTAGTCTCTGAGGAAAATCCAGCAGATTTCTTCGATGGGAAATTAAAATTTATAGAGGATCGATTTAGCTTCTACAATTCAGATTATCGTGAGCTTACAAACTCCCTGGCCGGTATCTCCAGAAGTAACGGAGTGCAGTTTGGCTTGGTACGGTTTGCTAGCGGTCAAAATCTTTTTGGATACGTGCGCTATATTCTCCCAAACTCGGACGGTGCTACCAAAGACATTCAACGAGGGGACTTATTTACCGGAGTAGACGGCCAGCCTTTGACAGAAGACAACTATATTGATCTTTTGTTCGGTGATAACAGCACCTACACTCTAAATATGGCAACATTTGTTAATGGTGAGGTTACACCCAATGATAGAGAAGTAGAGCTTACCAAACAAGAGGCGCTTGCTGAAAACCCTGTTTTCATTGCCAAAACTTTCGAGATCGGCAATGAGAAAATAGGCTATTTAATGTACAACAAATTCACCAACGAATATGATGATGATCTGTATGATGCTTTTGTTGCCTTTGAATCCTCCGGAGTAAATAATCTTATTGTAGATCTACGATATAATCCCGGTGGTTCGGTGAATACGACACGTTTACTAGCGAGTATGATTTATGGGACGAATACCTCAGATTTGTTCCTTAGAAAACGCTATAACGATAAGATTCAAGCACAGCGTTCAACAAGTCAGCTAGAGGTTTATTTCGCAGACCGCGTCGGCAGCAGAACCATCAATTCCTTAGAATTGCCTAAAGTGTATGTTCTGACCACGAGAAGTTCTGCATCTGCTAGTGAGCTCCTTATAAATAGTTTGGAACCCTATACGGATGTTGTTCAAATTGGCGATGTTACCAGAGGAAAAAATGAATTTTCAACAACCTTGGTAGACGACCGCGAAAACTCTTATTTGTATAATCCGTCCAGAGTAAATAAAATAAACCCTAATAATCAGTGGGCCATTCAACCCTTACTGGGCAGAAATGAGAATGCAGAAGGTTTCTCTGATTTTACGAGTGGTTTGGTTCCGGATATTGAGCAAAAAGAGGATTTAAGTAATCTTGGTACACTTGGTGACCAGAACGAACCTTTATTGGCCAGAGCCATTCAAGAAATAACAGGATTATCCGATAAGCGCAGCTTTACGGTAAAGACACCGATAGATATAATGGGTAGTTCACAAATGACAGAGCCGCTTCACAATAAAATGATAGACGATACCCACTATAACTTAAATTAGTCGGGACATATATCAACGGATTTAAAATATAAAGAGAGCGGCCATAGGCCGCTCTTTTTGTATTAAAAAAGTTTTGAAATTATAATCTTAAGCGCATTCCCAACCGTAGATTTCGTCCTTTTGTGGTAAAATCTATGACCTCAACATATTCTTCATTGAGAAGATTACTGATAGAGAAAAAGAAGCTTATCTTACTGTTCAAATCATGTTTCATATTGAAATCCAAAAGACCAAAAGATTCTAAATCCACCGTGGTGAAGGTAGCAAAATCGGTATCGGAACGCTCAGAAACATATTGGTACGCTAGTGAGAAGAAAGTACGCTCGCTGAAATCATATCCCACATTGGCGTTAATTTTGGTTTTAGGAATTCGCAAAGCTAAACCGTTATCGGCGTCCGTATAGGTATAATTTGCGCTTATATTCAACCTTTCTATTGGTTGCGCCTGCAACTCCACTTCAAGACCATTAAAATTTGCAGTCTCCGCTGCATTCCTGTACTGACTTTCAAAAGTAGTTGGGTCAATGGTAACAAACTGAATTCGTCCGTCTTCTTGTCTATCAAAATAGAGCGCACTGATCCTAAAATTATCAGAAGGTCTATACTCTATACCACCTTCCAAAGTTATATTCTCCTCTGGCGCCAACTCAGCATTAGCCCCAAAAGGTCCGTACAATTGCGATAGGTTGGGTGCAATGAACGAGGTAGCATAGGAACCTAGGAATTTGATGTATCCATCTGTGGTTTTGATAGTATAGGACGGATTAAAATTATAAATAAAGTTACTCCCATAATCGCTATGATTGTTTAAACGCGCTCCAATATTCAGGTTCAATCCAAAGTCACTGACAAAAACGGCATTGGCGTAAGGATCTGTACTGGTGGTATTTTCTTCTTCTGTAAAGACCGTAGTATTTTCAATGATATTAAGGCCTACAATGGTATAAAATTTGTCGCTAAAAGTATATTTATTGAATATATCCAGAACAAACGACTCCGAATCAAAAGCCGACGGAAAGCTGGACTTGAAACTCCTTGTTATCTGGTTAAAAGCACCTTTTACTTGAAAGCTTCCGTTATTATATCTATACTTTGATGCAAGGCCAAAACGAGATTGCTCACTTCTAAAACTAAAATCCGCATCTTCTACAGGAAAACCATTATCAAAGTCTGAATTTAGTTTATTGTAAAAGGCCGATGCGGTAATATCGAATTTTTCCGTGAATCGATAGCCTACGGAAAAGTTACCGTCTATTCTAGAAAAATCATCGGGCTCCTCTCCTATGGCAGCGGAAAGTCCGTCCGTAAATTGATGCCCTCCAGACGCAAGGACGGATAGTTTATCCTGCTTTGCCCTTAAGGTCACCGTATTCGAAAAATCAGAAATATTAGTATTCTGTTCCCCGGAAGATTGATTTGTACCAAAATTTGACAACACCTCTAGGGCGACACCCTCGTTCACTGCTTTTTTAGTGGTAATGTTGATGACGGCGGTAGCGGCCGAGTTTCCGTATAAAGTACTGGCAGCTCCCTTTAATATTTCAATACGTTCTATTTGTGAAGGATTAAGCAATCGCAAGTCATACTCGCCATTTACATTAGATGGGTCAGAGACCTGGATACCGTCAATTACGACCAATACCTGTCTATTATTTCCTCCACGGGCAAAAACGGAGATATTTTGGCCTGCAAAGCTTCTACTACCGTTTACTTCAATACCACTTTTAGTGTTGATGATTTCTGCAAGGGTTCTACCCTGATTTCGTTCCAGTTCCTTGGCTGATATTCTTACGACGGTTTTACCGGAGTTCTCACGTTTTAATGCAAAACGCGAATCACTTACCACAACTTCATCCAACTCTTGAAGTTTCATAGAGTCTTGTTGTTTCTCTTGTCTTTGTTCTTGTGAGAACATGCTAGCGCATAGCAAAGCCAGAGCGCCAAAGCCTAATAATCTTTTGTTCATTTTTAATCTCTTGTTCGAGCGAATAGTATGTCTGTACCCATACGTAAACCTTTATCCCGAAAGTTTAACAATAGTTTTTCGCTGCCATCGGCAGACTTATTTCTGGCAGGTCTCCTGACTTGTCTAAAGTTATTTTGCCTTCCCACCTTTAACGGCAGTGGCTTTAGAAGTAAATAACTCCCTCTTTAAAAGAGGTGCCAAAACAGATTTGGCATAAACTTACAGTTGCGGGAACAGCTCCGGAATTGCACCGGATTCCCTTTTAAGTCCATCATTAAAAAATAACGGACACCAAAATTCAAAACGAAAGTAAACATTTTGTTTAATCTTTCTAAGCAAAGGTGAAATAATACTACTTTTGAAAAATCAATTAAAATTTATTCTTTGAAACAAAACCTATTTTTGCTCCTTCTCCTCTTACATTTTGGTTGTAAGGACGTTCAAAAGGGCCAATTCCCCACACAAACTACGGTAGAGGAAGTTTCCGTAACCCATGCCAACGGTTTTACCATTGAAAAATCAAGAGACCTTACACTCATTAAAATAACATCCCCGTGGCCAGATGCGGAGTCGGTATTTACGTATGCGTTGATTCCAAAGGACAAATTGGCCGCAATGACCTTAAACAAAGAAGCCTACGACGCAATTGTTGGCGTTCCTATAGACAATATAGTTGTCACGTCCACTACGCATATACCAGCACTAGAGGCTTTGGGAGTATTGAATAAGTTATCAGGGTTTCCAGACACACAGTACATTTCCTCTGAGGAAGCTCGTAAACGAATTGATAATGGAGCTATTAAGGAATTGGGCAACAATGAATCCCTAAATACCGAAATGGTCATTGCCCTGAATCCGGAACTTGTTGTCGGTTTTGGAATAAATGCCCAGAACAAGGCTTATGAAACAATTTCGCGTTCTAATATTCCGGTCGTTTACAACGGAGACTGGACAGAAAATACTCCCTTGGGCAAAGCGGAATGGGTAAAGTTCTTTGCCCCTTTCTTTCAAAAAGAAAAAGAAGCAGCCTCCATTTTCAAAGAAATTGAGACAGCGTATTCGGCAGCAGAAGAAATAGCTAAAAAGGCTACCAGCGTGCCAACGGTGATGAGTGGGGCCATGTATAAAGACGTTTGGTACCTTCCTGGTGGCAATAGCTGGGCCGGACAGTTTATAAAAGATGCGAATGCCAACTATCTTTGGCAAGGAACACCTGAAACGGGCAGTCATTCCCTAAGTTGGGAAAGCGTACTCCAAAAAGCGGAGTCGGCCGATTTTTGGGTGGCACCTGCTCAATTTACCGCATATAAGGACATGAAGGATGCTAGCCCGCACTACCCCCAGTTTAAACCTTTTAAAGAAAGGCGTATCTATACTTTGCAAACACGCTTGGAGCAACAGGAGGTTTGCTGTATTATGAATTAGCTCCTCAAAGACCGGATTTGGTTCTAAAAGATTTGATACATATTTTTCATCCAGAATTGTTACCGGAACATCAACCCTTCTTTTTTAAACCGCTTGAATAATTGGAGTATCAAAGAACATATCGTTTTTCATTCCTCTTTTTAATCCTGTTATTAGGGCTTTGTTTTGTACTAAATCTTAGCTTGGGCTCTGTTTCTATTTCTTTATCGGATACAGTAAATGCGATTTTTGGAGGGGAATTAGAGGACGCTTCCTCCGCATACATCATTTGGAATTATCGTATTCCCAAATCCTGTACTGCCATTTTAGTTGGTGGGGGCTTGGCACTAAGCGGGCTTTTGATGCAAACACTTTTCAGGAATCCATTGGCCGGACCTTTTGTTCTAGGAATTAGTTCAGGAGCCAGTTTAGGGGCGGCCCTTCTTATTATGGGCGCTTCCTTTTTTTCCGGATTGGCGACGTTTGGCCTTGCCAACGACGTTGCGCTGGCAATCGCCTCTAGTGTGGGTAGTTTCTTAGTGCTGTTGGCCGTGTTGGTCGTAGCCTTGAAAATAAAGGATACCATGGCATTACTCATTATCGGTCTTATGTTCGGAAGTATTACTGCGGCTATCGTAAGTGTGCTTTCCTATTTAAGCAATGCGGAAAAATTACAACAGTTCATCTATTGGTCCTTTGGTAGTGTCGGCAACCTGTCCTGGTCGCAATTGGCGCTGTTGCTGGGCTTTGTTTGTTTGGGCGTACTGTTAAGTGTACTGTCTATTAAATCCTTAAACGGATACTTGCTGGGAGAGCATTATGCACAAAGTCTAGGTATTAACCTTAAAAAGTCACGTTATATCATCATCATCGCTACAGGATTGTTAGCAGGAAGTATTACGGCCTTTGCGGGTCCCATAGCCTTTGTAGGTTTAGCCGTACCTCATTTAACACGACAAATTTTTGATACAACTGACCATAGAATATTGGTGCCCGCCGTGCTCGTTTATGGAGGAATCATTTTATTAATTTGCGATATGGTTGCGCAACTTCCCGGTTCGGTGAATGTACTACCTATAAACGCTATAACCAGTATCATCGGTGCGCCAGTGGTTATATGGTTATTATTGCGTAGTCGAAAAATGGTATTTTAAATAGTTGTTAGTTGCTAAAAAAATAATTCATTAAAACAAAAGTGAAACATAGCGCCTTAGATGTAAGCGATTTGTCCATTGGCTATAAATCCATATCCATTTGCGATAATATGAACTTTCAACTTCAAAAAGGAGAGCTTACCGCAATCGTTGGTATCAACGGTATTGGTAAATCCACCTTGTTACGGACCCTTGGCAATTTTCAACCTAAAATTTCAGGAAGCATCAAAATAAACGGCAAGAATTTAGAGGATTATGATCCGTTAACTTTGGCCTCTAAAATCAGTGTGGTCCTGACAGAACCGATTGCCTCAAAGAACCTTACAGTACAGGAAATCATAGCGTTAGGTAGACAACCCTATACCAATTGGCTGGGCAAGCTATCCTCCAACGATCTTCTAAAAATTACCGCGGCTATTGAGATGTTGGAGCTTACAAATTTGAAACATCAAAAGTGCTATGAACTAAGCGATGGACAATTGCAACGCGTACTCATTGCCAGAGCTTTTGCCCAGGATACGGATATGATACTACTGGATGAGCCCACTTCCCATTTAGACTTGTATCACAAAGTTCAAATCTTGAAATTGTTACAATCCATTGCGCACCAAACTCAAAAAACAATTCTATTCACAAGCCATGAGATAGAAATGTCCATACAGCTCTGTGATAAAATGGTAATTCTGGATGGTGCTAAAAACCCTTTTGAACAACCTTGTACACTTATCAAAAACAAGGCTTTTGAGCGTCTTTTTCCTTCAGATACCGTAACTTTTGATTCCGCTACGGGAGCTTTTCGTATTCAGAAGTAACCTGTATCTTTACTACGGTTTTTAGAACACACCATGAACGAGACATTGCTTTATATACTAATTGCCCTTGTTTTCCTTGGAATAGGCTATTTTCTTGGGAATTACATCCAAAATTTAAAGACTAAATCTAGCCAGAGTGCCCTAGAGGAACGGGAGCAGCAAATGCATAATAATCTTACCGTCTTAGAGCAGCGTTTACGGGATACGGAAGAACAAAAAATACATTTACAGAACGAGAAAGAACAGCTCGGCAATCAAATAGTTCGTTATCAGGCCGATATGGAAAACCTTCAGCTCAAGAACAGAGAGCAAAAAGAAGAGGTAGAAAAACTGCAGGAAAAGTTTACTAAAGAATTTGAGAATCTTGCCAATAAAATATTGGAAGAGAAGAGTTTAAAATTTACAGCGCGAAACGAAAAAAATATAAAAGACATCTTAACCCCCCTTAATGAGAAGATTCAACTCTTTGAGAAAAAGGTAGAGGAAAGTCAAAAAGAGAACATCAGCATTCACTCAGCGCTCAAAGAGCAACTCTTGAACCTTCAGACCCAAAACCTGAAAATTACCCAAGAGGCGGAAAACTTGACCAAAGCCCTTAAAGGCGATAGTAAAATGCAAGGGAATTGGGGCGAGCTGGTGTTGGAACGGGTGTTGGAAAAATCCGGTTTGGAGAAAGACAGGGAATACACCGTGCAGCAAAGTTTTACCAGAGAAGACGGCTCCCGCGTACTTCCAGACGTTATCATTAACCTGCCAGATGGTAAGAAAATGATTGTGGATTCCAAGGTTTCCCTAACGGACTATGAGCGATACATTAATGCGGAGGACGATTTACAAGAGAAATATCTAAAAGACCACATCAATTCATTACGAAGACATGTGGACCAATTGTCCGCCAAAAAGTATGAAGATTTGTATGAAATGGAGAGTCCGGATTTTGTGTTGATGTTCGTTCCTATAGAACCTGCATTTGCTATTGCGATAAATAATGATAATAGCCTGTATAACAAGGCTTTTGAACAAAACATTGTCATCGTTACTCCATCTACCCTACTCGCTACCTTGCGTACCATAGATAGTATGTGGAACAATGAAAAACAGCAGCGTAATGCTATTGAAATTGCAAGACAGGCCGGAGCCCTCTATGATAAGTTTGAAGGCTTTGTAGGGGACCTGACCAAAGTTGGTAAAAAAATGGACGATGCCAAAGCCGAATATAAAGGTGCCATGAACAAACTGGTCGAAGGTCGTGGAAACATCGTTACGAGTATTGAAAAACTTAAAAAAATGGGCGCCAAGGCTAAAAATCCATTCCAGACCCTATTTTGAAACGTGCCCAAGAAGATGATTTTGCGGAAGAAGAGCCGAAACTAAAATTATAATATGAAAAAAATACTATTCCTATTTATAGGCGGACTCTTTGTGCTGCTAGCCGCATACTACGCATTTATTTATTTTGTGCCCTATAGCGAAGGGGTACGTTCTGGAGAGTTAATTAAAATAAGTCATAAAGGCGTCCTCGTTAAGACCTGGGAGGGAGAAATTAGTCAGGGTATCTCTGGAGCCCAGATTTTTGCGTTCTCCGTCTTGGATAAGGATAAAAAAGTTATTGAAAAGCTAAAGAAGTATCAAGGACAATACGTTAAAGTAAACTATACAGAACGCTTTGCTACTTTTATGTGGTTAGGAGATACCAAATATTTTATTACCGACGTGGTACCCGAAAATTCACCTCATTTTAACAACTAATGGAACAATTTAAAAGCGCAAAGGCATCTAGAGTTTCAATTACCGAATTAATGCTACCCTCCCATTCCAATTTTGGCGGGAAAGTACATGGCGGACATATTCTGAATCTTATGGACCAAATCGCCTTTGCCTGTGCCTCCAAGCATTCTAGGCGTTATTGCGTAACGGCTTCGGTGAATCGCGTAGATTTCCTAAACCCCATTGAAGTTGGAGAGCTGGTCACCCTAAGGGCATCTATTAATTATACCGGAAAGACTTCTATGGTCGTAGGTGTACGTGTAGAATCGGAAAACATTACTACGGGCAAAAAGAAGCACTGTAATTCCTCTTACTTCACTATGGTAGCCAAAGATGAAGAAGGCAATAGTGTAGCCATTCCTGGACTATTGGTAACCGATGCGCAAGGTGTACGACGTTTTGCTAGAAGTAAATTCCGAAAAGAATCGGCCTTTAAAAGAGATACCAAGTTTGATGAAAACAATTTTAAAGTTGATGAATTTCTTGCCGTTCTAGCTTCTGAAAATTGCAAACTTAATCTCCCTTAACCCCTGAAGCCGCACTATGGTCTAAAAACCATACTAAATTTCCCGACTCAGGGTTTACGAGACTTGCCGGATAACTTTTATGTTCCCCAGTTTTGCTTATGATTTCGGTTACTTTTTCTGCTTTACTTTCGCCCGTTACTAAAAAAGCGACTTCCTTGGATTTATTGATCACCTTTCCATTAATGGAAACACGCTCTTGACCAGAATCTGGATGCGTAGCCACAACACAATGATCCTCAGCATGCCATAGCGCTATTTCATGCGGAAAGATAGAAGCTGTATGTCCGTCATCACCCATGCCCAAAATCACCAGGTCAAACTGAGGTATCCCATCTACCCTATCCAAGTTAATCTCCAAAAGATTTGCATAGCGCATCGCCTCTCCCGTTGGATTATTCTCTCCCAAAACACGATGAATATTTTCTTCTGGCATAGTAATCTTAGAAAAAAGATGGTCTACCGTCATTTTATAATTGCTCTGTTCATCCGTGGGTGGTACACAACGCTCATCACCCCAATAAAAATGGATTTTACTCCAATCAATTTTAGCTGCATAATCGGAAGCTAACCTATCAAAGACAATCTTTGGTGTACTTCCTCCTGATAATGCAATATGCACCGTTTCTTTCGCAGCCACAAAATCCGCTAAGTAGCTGGAAAATTCTTTTGCGACTTCGTTTTTATCCTTGTAAATCTTTAATTCCATTTCAAACTTTTTAAAAACCAGGTTTCGACTCCGCCAAACCAGAAATTCAACTTAACTAATCTGTGGACACTCCTCTTTACTCCTTAAATTAGCAAAGCACGCAGAAACCAGGGTCATCCGTCAAATTAGGACCTGGATTTCTCCACGAACCTATTCCGTCAATGAGTTCATCCGCATTTTCAGGTCCCCAAACACCGGCAGCATAACCATACATACGTACGTCCTTTCCGTTCTTCCAGTAGTCCAGAATAGGGTCTACGAATTCCCAAGCCGCCTCTACTTCATCTGCTCTGGCATACAAGGTCGCATCTCCTTGCATGGCATCCAAAAGCAAGCGTTCATAGGCCTCCATAACTTTTGTTTCTGCTAGGCTATCATAATAAAAATCAAGATTGGCGCGCTCCACCTTGAAACCTTGTCCCGGAACTTTCACCCCGAACTTTACCAAAATACCTTCATCTGGCTGTATGCGTATGATCAGTTTATTATCCTTGTTGTGCATACCGGTATCCTGAAAAATTTGATGATGCGGCGTCTTAAAATGGATGACCACCTCTGTGGCTTTAGTGGGCATTCTTTTGGCGGTGCGCACATAGAACGGAACATCTTTCCAACGCCAATTATCCACATAAAATTTAATGGCAGCATAGGTCTCCGTTAAGGAATCTTCCGCTACACCTTCTTCTTCCCGATATCCCTTGACCGCCTTACCATCTATGTTCGAGGCCATATATTGGGCTCTAATGGTATGGTCGTGCAGGGTTTTAGCATCCTTCATTATTCGTAAGGACTTTAATGCCTTTACTTTCTCATTACGGATTTCTTCTGGCTGATCGCCTATTGGTGGTTCCATGACCACCAACGATACTATTTGTAACAGGTGGTTTTGAAACATATCCCGTAATGCACCGGACTTGTCATAGTAACCGCCTCTTTTCTCAACACCCACACTTTCCGCATTGGTTATCTCCACATGGTGTATATAGTTCCTGTTCCACAATGGCTCAAAAATACTATTCGCAAAACGGGTAACTAACAGATTTTGAACGGTCTCCTTGCCCAAATAATGATCGATCCTGTAAATCTGATTTTCCTTAAAATACTGTTGCAGACCATTGTTCAATTGTTGGGCCGTCTCTAGGCTATAGCCAAAGGGTTTTTCAACAATTAGTCGTTTCCAACCGTTGTTTTGCGTACTTAAACCGGCATCGAAGAGACTCTTGGCAATGGATTCGTACAAGGTTGGAGGTGTGGACAGGTAATACATAATGTTCCCTTCTGTCTTTTTCTTATCGTTCAGTTCATGAATACGTTTTTTTAGACCTGAATAATCTCCGTCATAAGTGTCACCCAAATCCTCATAAAAGAATTTAGAAGCAAAAGTCTTCATCTTCTTTTCAGAAACATCCTTACTCTTTTCTTTGAGGTATTCACTTTCTAGGACTACCTTATCTCGAAACGCTTCATCGCTCATATTACTGCGGCTCGCCCCTAGAACCACAAAATTTTTGGGTAGCTGGTCGGCTTTGAAGAGGTTAAAAAGGGCAGGCACTAATTTTCTGGCCGTTAAATCGCCCGAAGCGCCAAAAATAACCAACATCTGGTTTTGTTTTTTTTTCATAAAGGAACATCTTATTCGCGTATAAAAGTATCGAAAAGAAAAGGCAATAGCAATGAGTTTATGGTAAGATAATCCCCTGTAAAGATATTTTCGTTTATTTTTGATTGAATAGAATTTTATTTTAAACAAGTAGTATAATATGGAGCAGAAATATGATTTTGGATTGGTAGGATTGGGTGTAATGGGCAGAAACTTTATCCTCAACGTTGCAGATAACGGTTTTACCGCCTTTGGTAATGATTTGGATACGGAAAAAGTAAGTGCGCTTATTGAAGAGGGGGGTGACAAAACTAAAGTGGACGCCACGACCGATGCCAAGGTTTTCATCAATGCACTGTCCAAACCCCGTAAAATTATGCTTCTGGTCCCTGCTGGGAAGGTGGTGGATATTGTTATAGAAAACCTGCTTCCAGATTTGGAGGAAGGCGATATTATTATAGACGGTGGCAATTCTTTCTTTACCGATACGGACAGACGCGAAGCGTATTTATCCGAAAAAGGAATTAACTTTTTTGGGGCTGGCGTGTCCGGTGGTGCAAAAGGGGCAAGAAAAGGACCTAGCATCATGCCCGGGGGCAATAAAGAAGCTTATCAGCATGTAAAACCTATTTTTGAGGCCGTATCCGCCAAGTACAAAGATGAGCCTTGTGTAGCCTATCTAGGGCCAAAATCTGCAGGAAACTATGTGAAGATGGTGCATAATGGTATTGAATACGGATTAATGCAGCTGACCTCGGAAATTTATGATGTACTCAAAAAAGGAGGTGACTTTTCCAATGATGAATTGCACGCTACCTATGCCAAATGGAATGCAGGTCGCCTACAATCTTTTCTGGTAGAAATAACCTCTGAAATATTTGAACAGGAAGATGATTTGGGTGATGGACGACTCGTTGATAAAATACTGGATAAGGCGAAGCAAAAGGGAACTGGAAAGTGGACCAGCCAAAACGCGATGGATTTAGGTATCCCTGTACCTTCTATAGATGTGGCCGTAAGCATGCGTGAAATTTCCGCTCTTAAGGATGAACGCATTAAAGCGGATGCGCTGTACGACCGACCCAAAGTGGCACATATGGACAAGGCCAAACTGGAGAAATTAAGTGAAGAGGCACTTTACTTTTCTTTTATCATTACTTATGCGCAAGGCCTTCACCAACTTGCAGATGCTTCCAAAGAATACGGGTACGAACTGGATATTGCGGTAATTGCCAAAATATGGCGGGCAGGTTGTATCATCCGTGCCGGACTTTTAGCAGATATCACCGATGCGTTTAAAACGGATGCCAAATTACCTAACCTGTTGCTTTCCCCTACCTTTGTTAAGAAGGTTCAAGGTACCGTTGATGCGGCTCGTGAACTGGTAGCTTATGGCGCAACGAACGGAATACCCTTACCGGGACTTTCCAATTCACTAACTTATTTTGATGCCTATACGTCTTCCAGACTACCGTTGAATCTTATACAAGCACAACGCGATTATTTTGGCTCGCATACCTATGAGCGATTGGACAAAGAAGGTGTATTTCATACGGAATGGAAGGATTAAAGAGAAAATTAGCAAAATGCCTAAAACCGATTAAATAAGGTTGCGTGTTAAATTCCGAAAATTAAAAATGATAAAAAATATACTTTCTCAAGTTGGTTCAATAGCATCGCTTTTTGGATTAATCTTTACCTTAAAATCTGATCAACAAACATTTGGAGGACTAGAGTGGTTTCTTTTGTTTGCATCATTTTTTTTGTGTTTTGTATCCATTTATTTATTGGTAATCGAATACACTTCAAATAAACCTCAGGTTTACAAAAATAAATCTGATATACGAGACTATATGTTTGATTGGATAAAAAACGGAGGAAGAGTAGTAATTTTCACAAGAGATATGAGTTGGGTCAATGACGATGAAATGAAAAATTTATTGAGGAATAAATCAAGAAATAGAGAATGTATTATATGTATGCCCAAGAAAATTGACAAAGCAGTTGAACTTGAAAATGAAGGTGCAATTATCATAGAATATCCATCATTAGATTATACTCCTCTATCGAGATTTACGATTATAAACTATGGCAGAGATGACGCAAAAATAGCAGTTGGCAAATCCATTGATAGCGGAAAGCATTTAATAGAAGAATTTGGAAATGGAGAACACCCCTTTTTTCAAGTAGCCAATGATTTGGTGAGAATATTAGAAAAAAGCGCTAAATGATTCAAGGAGGAAAAAAATATAAAAGTAATAGCGAAATATCGAAGGAATGGGACGCTATTGCGAAAGTCAGGTCAAAGCAATTAAGAAGACATGAAGATATCAGCATGGATAAAGTACTGATTCCAATATTATTGGACATGACCTCTGATAGTAATTTCTCAAATGTCATTGATTTAGGCTGCGGAACTGGATATTCTACTAAACAATTTTATAAAAAGTCCAATAAATTAACAGGAATTGATGTTAGCCCATTATCAATAAAAGAAGCAAAAATATCTTCCCCAGAGATAAATTTCGTCACAAATTCAATTGAAAATCATTCGAAATTAAATAGTAATAAGTATTCTTTGGCTATTTCGAACATGACGTTTATGGACGTCCCTAACTTGGAAGACGTGGTAAAAAGCACGAGTAAGTTATTAAAACTAAATTCGCATTTAGTTTTTACAATAACCCACCCTTACTTCTGGCCATTGTATTGGGGCTATGAAAAACAGGACTGGTTTAACTATTCTCAAGAAATCGAAATTGAAGCGAACTTCAATATCACTCTGAATCATTCATCTTTTAAAACGACGCATTATCACAGACCTTTAGAAACATATGTCAATTTATTAGGTAAATACAATTTCCAAATCATAGAAATGAGAGAGCCTATACCTAACAATGAAATAATGAGTGAATATCCTTCAAAATGGAAATATCCAAGGTTTATTGGCTTAAAATGTATTAAAACCAACGGAAATACCGAATAAATATGTTAAAATGGGTAGTGCTTAATATCATATCCATTTAGACCACGACAACCACAATGAAACTGTCAGGAAAATCCATCAGAACGTTTATCGGCGCTAAGGATTATACTATTTCCAGAAATTTCTATAACGATTTAGGGTTTAAGGAAATCGTAACCTCTGAAAACATGTCCTATTTCTGTAGTGGGGATTTTGGGTTCTATTTACAAGACGCCTACGTCAAAGACTGGGTAGATAATTCCATGGTTTTCTTTGAAGTTACTGATTTAAAAAGCACCTTAACGCACATCAAAAGCCTAAATCTAACGGAAAAATACGATAAGGTTCGCTTATCGGAAATTGTTCATAACGATTGGGGAAGCGAGTTCTTTCTCTACGACCCTAGCGGCATCTTATGGCATTTTGGAAAATTTAAAGCGTACTGATAATTGCCAAAAACCCAATATCATATCTACGTCGTAGAACTCTCTAAAAAGGTTTTTACCGAAAATAGAAAGTTCAGGGAAGCCAATCCGCAATTTAATGGTGTGCTGGAATGTTTATATGTGGGTATGACCAGTAAAAGTCCCAAGGAACGTTTTGAGCAACATAAAACAGGTTATAGAAACTCAAAAGGACATAAATTATCCGCCAATATCGTTCAAAAATATGGACTATACCTTCGTGGTAGTTTATACAACCACATAGCTCCATTATCCAATAGGGCAGCGGCCTTAAAAATGGAAGAAACCTTAGCCTTGGAACTACGACGCAAAAAATATGCTGTCTGGTTCAATTAACCCCTATCTTAAACCTTTACCAATTTTCGTAGTCCTATTGAAAATATAAAATCTAAGATTATGAAAAAGTCCCTTATTTTACTAATCGTTATGTCAATGTGTGGTCTTAGCTCATGTGCCACAAGAATTAGAACTACAACACCCAAACGCGTAGTTACCGTCCAAAAAAGACCTGTAAATTATACCCTTGTTAAAGTAAACGGGAAACGGTATTACCGATGGAATGGCAAAAACTACACTAAAACAAAAAGAGGGTATGTTCTTGTGAAAGTATAAACTACACTCATTTATAAAAGAACAACCCCCAAAAAATATGGGGGTTGTAAATCTTGTAGATATGTATTGAATTACTTACTCAAATACATTTTTCTTCTCGCGTAAAGGTTATAGAATTCATCATCCTTTAAACTGTCAATGAAAAGAATACTTTCTCCTGTACTCTTCATTTCCGGACCTAAATTCTTATTTACGTTAGGAAATTTGTTGAAAGAGAAAACCGGTTGTTTAATGGCATAACCCTCTAATTGTGGATTAAAATCAAAATCCTTTATCTTTTTCTCTCCTAGCATCACTTTAGTGGCATAGTTTACATAAGGCTCTTTATATGCCTTTGCAATAAACGGAACCGTTCTTGATGCACGAGGATTAGCCTCAATGATATAGACCATGTCATCCTTAATCGCAAATTGAATATTTATCAAACCTACCGTATTAAGAGCCAAGGCAATTTTTCTAGTATGATCCTTAATCTGCTGCATCACAAACTCCCCTAAGTTAAATGGTGGTAAGGTAGCGTTGGAATCTCCGGAATGAATACCGCAAGGCTCAATATGCTCCATGATACCAATGATGTAAACATCCTTGCCGTCACAAATAGCATCTGCTTCTGCTTCGATGGCGCCATCTAGATAATGATCCAATAGTAGTTTGTTATTTGGAATCTTACGCAATAAATCTACCACGTGCTCTTCCAACTCTTCCTTATTGATTACAATTTTCATTCCTTGACCTCCCAATACGTAAGAAGGTCTTACCAATAAGGGAAAGTTAAGTTTGTCCGCAAGCTGTAGGGCCTCATCCGCGGTTTCTGCCACACCGAATTCTGGAAAAGGAATATTATTCTCCTTTAACAAGGTGGAGAAACTTCCTCTATCCTCAGCTAAATCGAGCGACTCAAAGCTGGTGCCAATAATCTTAATTCCGTATTTGGATAGTTTTTCGGCAAGCTTTAGAGCCGTCTGTCCACCCAATTGAACGATTACTCCTTCGGGTTTCTCATGACGGATGATATCGTAAATATGTTCCCAGAAAACCGGCTCAAAATACAATTTATCTGCCGTATCGAAATCTGTGGAAACCGTTTCTGGATTACAGTTGATCATTATGGTTTCATAACCGCATTCCGCCGCGGCCAATACACCGTGCACACAACAGTAATCAAACTCAATACCCTGCCCTATCCTGTTTGGGCCCGAACCTAGTACAACTATTTTCTTCTTGTCGGTAACGATACTATCGTTCTCAACATATCTTGTACCGTCCGGTGTTTCTATTTCTTCCTCAAAAGTGGAATAGTAATACGGGGTCATTGCTTTAAATTCAGCCGCACAGGTATCCACCAGTTTATAAACCCTATTAATGTTTAATTCTGTTCGTTTGTTGTAGACTTCACTTTCATAGCAGTCTAGCATATGCGCTATTTGCCTATCCGCAAAGCCTTTTTGCTTGGCCTCTAATAATAGGTCTTTGGTCAAGGTGGCTATCGTGAATTTAGAAATCTCTTTCTCCAATTGGAACAGTTCTTCATACTGCTTCAAGAACCACATATCAATTTTTGTGATTTCATAAATTCTACTCAACGGGATTCCCATTTGAATGGCATCATAAATCACAAAAACCCTGTCCCAACTTGGTATGGTTAGCTTGCTTATAATTTGGTCGTAATCTTTATATCCTTTTCCATCAGCTCCCAAACCGTTTCTCTTGATTTCTAAGGACTGTGTGGCTTTGTGCAGTGCTTCTTGGAAAGACCTGCCTATTCCCATTACTTCTCCAACGGCTTTCATCTGTAGCCCCAAGGTACGGTCAGACCCTTCAAACTTATCAAAGTTCCAACGGGGTATCTTTACAATGACATAATCCAAGGTAGGTTCAAAGAGGGCCGAAGTAGATTTTGTAATCTGATTTTCCAACTCATCCAACGAATAACCTATAGCTAGCTTGGTGGCCACCTTGGCAATAGGATAACCCGTTGCTTTGGACGCCAAGGCCGATGATCTCGAAACTCTAGGATTTATCTCAATAGCTATGATATCTTCATTTTCGTCCGGGCTCACCGCAAACTGAACGTTACAACCACCTTCAAAATCACCTATGCTACGCATCATATGAATGGCCATATCACGCATTTTTTGATAGGTCTTATCCGAAAGTGTCATTGCGGGTGCCACCGTAATGGAATCCCCCGTATGGATTCCCATTGGGTCCATATTCTCAATAGCACAGATGATGACTACATTGTCATTTTTATCCCTTAGTAATTCTAATTCGTACTCTTTCCAACCCATTAGGGCCTTATCTATCATAACCTCATGTATCGGGGAAATCTCCAGACCATGACTCAACAGCGCATCAAAATCCTCGGGCTTATGAACAATTGAAGCACCCGCACCACCAAGGGTATAGGATGCTCTAATCACTAAGGGAAAACCAAATTCCTGAGCAATTTCTTTTCCTTTTAGGAACGAGGTCGCTGTTGCCTGCGGTGCCATACCCACACCAATTTTCAGCATTAGTTCGCGGAACTGCTCCCTGTCTTCGGTTATATTAATAGCATCAATATCCACACCTATCATTTGTACATCAAAATCCTCCCAGATTCCCTTCTTATCGGCTTCTATACACAAATTCAAAGCTGTCTGACCACCCATAGTAGGCAAAACGGCATCGATTTGTGGATGCTCTTTTAAGATTTCTATTATCGATTTTGTAGTCAATGGTTTTAAATAAATATGATCGGCCATGGAAGGGTCCGTCATAATTGTAGCAGGATTGCTATTTATTAAAATAGTTTCAATTCCGTCTTCCTTCAGGGAACGTAGGGATTGTGATCCGGCGTAATCAAATTCGCAAGCCTGACCAATGATTATGGGTCCTGAACCAATAATTAAAATCGAGTTTAAATCTTTTCTTTTCGGCATGTTATGATATAGTGTGTAGTTATTGGACAAAAAAAAGGTGCTACTTTTAAAAAAGTAACACCTTCAATATTTTAAAAAATTGAAATCATTTATTTTTTGTGTCTTGTTTCAGAAGATACGGTTAACTTCTTTCTTCCTTTTGCTCTTCTCCTAGCCAAAACTTTTCTACCATTTACGGAAGCCATACGCTCACGAAAACCGTGTTTATTCTTTCTCTTTCTCTTTGATGGCTGATATGTTCTTTTCTGTCCGGGCATTTTTTAAACCTTTTCGTTGTTGATACTTCACAGAATCATCTGCAAAACTGGGCGCAAATATACAAAGAGTTTTTTCTTTGACAAGTCGTTATGAAAAAAATTTTTTATTAATTCTTTACACTTCAAAACCAAGCTTTTCCCTAATTTTGCCCGAACCGATTTAAAGTAACCAAAGTACACAAATTATACGTCATTTTCAATTCCGAATTAATTTAAAGGACGTAACAAAAACAGCATCATGTTCAACAAAAATATAAAACTTGTAATAGCGGGATTAATCATTGCCTTTGCCGTTTATCAAATGATTGAAGGTTATATAGGAAATGGAATATTCCTAATTTTGTTATCACTCATCTTTATATTCCTCTATTTCAGAAACGAGATTATACTTTTAGCCTTTCTAAGAATGCGAAAGCAAGACTTGACGGGTACCCAAAATTGGCTTAATAAAATTAAGAACCCAGAAGGAGCGCTTACCACGAAACAACAGGGTTACTACAATTATCTGCATGGCATTATCTTTTCACAGACCAATCTAACCCAAGCGGAAAAGTACTTTAAGAAAGCCTTGAAACTTGGTCTTACGATGGACTATGATGTAGCGATGGCAAAATTAAGCTTGGCGGGTATAGCTATGCAAAAAAGACGTAAAAGAGAGGCTACCATGTTACTCAACGAAGCAAAGAAATTGGATAAAAACAATATGCTGACCGAGCAGATTAGAATGATGCAGCAGCAAATGAAGAAGATATAGTTACAGTAATAGGAAGTAGGCAGTTGGCAGTTGGTAGTAGGCGGTTGTGAGTAGGCAAATGGCTGTTGGTAAAATACTATTTTTCCTTAGCTGTAGTTGCTTTCTTGTTGACAACAAGACGTCGCTTCCTATATCAGGATTTATATTATTCCAAATGCCACGCTGTTGCTTTACCTTTAGAAGCAAAAATGCTCTCAGGAATTCTTACGCTTTATCCTTGAGCAATAGGAAAAATTGAATAATTTCGGTAAACGAGCTTCTACTTAGACTCCATATAATATCCCTTGTTCGGAATCTCGATGGTGTATTTCTTTCTAGAGTTGTTATTGAGGTGTGGCTCCCGCAACCAAGGATTGTGCCTTTTTAAAATCTTGTAGGTAATTTCGTATTCCTTGGCAAAATCCGCAAAGCTCGCTACGGGCTCATCAATTTCAACCGTGAACGTAGGTACGGCATTGTACATGTCTTCCTTCTCTATTTGAAAGCCATATTTTTCTGGATTGGAAAGTATCTCCTTTATTGCCATAATTCTAAACACGTATCTACCTGTTTCCTGTCCTAACAGCAAATCATAGTAATTATCAACTTTCTGAATTCTCATGTATTTATTGATTCCGCCTGGTCCAGCATTATAGGCTGCTGCCGTAAGCGTCCAACTCCCGTATTTATTCTTCCATTTGTTAAGGTATTCACAAGCGACCTCCGTAGACTTTTCCAAGTGGTACCTTTCATCTACGTTGGAATTGACCTCCAGACCATACTCACGACCTGTTTCCTTCATAATCTGCCAAAAACCGGTGGCACCGGCATGGGACACGACATTAGTTAAACCACTTTCAGCAACCGCTAAATATTTAAAGTCATCAGGAATTCCGTTTTTAGCCAAAATAGGTTCTATAACCGGAAAATATTTGTGGGCCCGCTTCATTAAAAGCAAAGCGTTGGACTGCCAATAGGTATTCACCAAGAACTCCCTATCCACGCGCTCCATTATTTCCGGGTCTTCCTGAGGAACTATTTCTCCGGCGAAGTTTAAATCCTCTGGAATATCAATAGATGAAATCCGGTAGGATGAAGCAACATTTTTTTCTATACTATCGTTAACAACACTCTCGGTTTCTTTACTCCCAACAGTATTGGATTTTACGGCAAAGATTAGTGTGCCCATAACAAAGACCACTCCCAAAATCATTAAAACATTCTTTAAAATCTTCATCTATCTTGCTTTTAATTACACTCAAAGGTATCAATAGAACAGTCTTATTCCAAAATAATTGTAGGTAGGTGCTCATTAAACCATTTTGCCCTATGAATTACCATGGTATGTGTTCCGTTTTTAACTATTATGCACTGTTTGATATGCTTCACAGGAAAGACGGTATCCTTCTCGCCGTGAATATGCACAAGATTTTTGTCATAAGCCGTTTGCTGCCAATTTACCATTTCATGTATGCACCAATCTATATAGTTTTTGTCCCGTACGGACAGGTACTTTTCATATAGCTCCAATCTTTTCGTAACTGTCTCGCCAAATGCGTATTTGACCAGTAGTTCAACGTTGTTCACCAATCCTGTTGGCAGTAGTTTATGTACGCTCGTATAGCGTGCAAATAACATTCGCTTAGGTAATTCCGATTTTTGCTTAATGCTAGAAATGATAATTACTTTTAACACGGAAATTATTTTTGCCATTTCCTGCACTAGTAAACCTCCAAAGGAAACCCCAATTAGAACAGGACGTTGGTGTCGTACTAGTTTGCACATTTCTTGGGCATACTGCGAAAGAGACTGCCCTTTAAAAGGTATAGTCCATTCTAGGATATGTAGCTCAAATTGGTCCTCAGGCAACCTAATATATTCAAAAATCTTACCGCTGGCGGCCATCCCGGGCATAAAGTAAATATGTATTTTGGAATTGACCATAATATGCGAACACCGTAAAAACTAGGAATTTAGGTATTTTTTTACTAACTTTGAGAACTATAGTTTAAAGGCCTTTTATAGGATTTTAAACCTAATTTAATCATAACAAGGGAAATTACGATTGGAGAACATCGTAATTTTTTTGTCTTATACCAACACTAAAATAAACTATATGAACGATGTTATTATTAAGGACAATGCTTTCTTGCGTCAATTCGAGACCACTGTAGAAGGTCAGCTCGCAAAAATTGAGTATTCTTCTCAGGAAAGAAAAGTGTTTTTGACCAAACTCGTAGTTCCCGAGGGAATTACCAAAGAAGGTTTCAAAGAAAATTTCATCAAATCAGTTCTTCATCACATTCAGGAAAAAAACTTAAGAGTGGTTCCTACCAGCCCTTCTATTGCTGGGTTCTTAAGGAAGAACAGACAGTACAAAGAAATGTTGCCCGTCGGCATTAGAATCTAATAAAAAGCCTCTCATCCGAGAGGCTTTTTTTATAGTATTACTTCACTATTCAAAAATTCAATAGCTACTAACCCGTCCGCTGTTATTTCTTTTAGCTTTACCTTATGCAGTGTATTGACAAGAGACGGATTCCAAGGCGTTCTTACTTTGACGTAATTTTCTGTGAATCCTTGGATATAGCCTCCCCTATTTTCACCTTCAAACAAAACCTCAAATTCCGAACCAACTTGACTTTCATAAAAAGCCCTTCGTTTTTTAACGGATAAAGCCCTTAACATTTTACTCCTTTTATTCCGTACGTTTTTAGGAACGACTCCGTCCATCGTAGCGGCCTCCGTATTGTCTCTTTCGGAATACGTAAAAACATGTAGGTAAGAAATGTCTAACGCGTTCAAAAAATGGTAGGTTTCCAGAAAGTGTGCTTCTGTTTCTCCCGGAAACCCGACGATTACATCCACGCCTATACAGCAATGGGGCATTACTTGTTTTATTCTTTGGATGCGTTCCGTATACAATGCCGTTAAATACCTACGTTTCATCAGTTTTAGTAGCGCATCGCTTCCACTTTGCAATGGAATGTGAAAATGTGGTACAAAAGTCTTGCTGTTGGCCACAAAATCGATGGTTTCATTCTTAAGCAAATTCGGTTCTATAGAGGAAATACGAAGCCTGCTGATTCCTTTTACTTGGTCTAAAGCTTTGATCAGGTCTAAAAAAGTATGCTCGTGTTTTTTGTTTCCAAATTCGCCTTTACCATAATCCCCAATATTTACTCCGGTCAGCACAATTTCCTTAATTCCTTGACTAGCTATCTCAGCAGCATTGTGTAGGACATTCGCTAAAGCATCACTTCTAGAGATGCCTCTTGCCAAGGGTATGGTGCAATAAGTACATTTATAATCGCATCCGTCCTGTACCTTTAAAAAAGCCCTGGTTCTGTCTCCTATGGCATAACTACCTACGTAAAAATCGGCATCGGCTATCTCACAAGAATGAACTTCTCCGAAATCATTTTTAGTAAGGTCATTAATGTAATCCCCGATTTTAAATTTTTCCGTCGCACCCAATACTAGGTCAACACCATCTACGGCAGCAAGCTCTTCGGGTTTTAGTTGTGCGTAACACCCTACCGCAGCAATAAAGGCTTCCGGGTTTCCCTTCTGCGCTTGTTTTACAATCGTTTTAAACTTTTTGTCCGCATTATCGGTTACGGAGCAAGTATTAATAACATACATGTCCGCTTTCTCGGAAAAGTCTACACGCTCAAAACCATCTTTCACCAAATTCCTTCCTATCGTGGAAGTTTCGGAAAAATTAAGCTTACAGCCCAATGTATAAAATGCTACTTTCTTGCTCATGTCTTTTACCTCATATTTGAAAGAGAACTAGTACTTACGCCATTTCTTGGTTTCTTCAAATACATGATTTAATATAGCCGCTTCAATCTCATTAAACGCTACTCCCCTTCTTGCCATCATCACCTTTGCCGCCTCAAAAGCTTTGTTCGGCATATAGGTAGAAAAGCCGGAAGCTCCTCCCCAACTGAAACTGGGTATAAAATTCCTGGGAAAGCCTGGCGTATAAACGTTGACGTTCACCCCTACTACCGTACCCGTATTCAACATGGTATTGATAGCCGTTTTACTATGATCGCCCATCATGAGGCCACAAAATTGCAGGCCTGTCTGTTCAAATTTCTCCGTAGCGTAATTCCACAAACGTACTTTGGCATAATTGTTCTTCAGGTTGGAATTATTGGAATCCGCACCAATATTGCACCATTCCCCAAGTACCGCATTTCCCAGATATCCTTCGTGACCTTTGCTAGAATAGCCAAAAATAACGGAATTGCTTACCTCGCCACAAACTTTAGAATGTGGCCCAATGGTCGTTGGTCCATAAAGTTTACCACCCATTTTAATGGTGGCATTGGCACATAAAGCCAGACCTCCCCTGACGAGACTTCCTTCCCAAATTTCCGCGTTTTTACCTATGTAAATGGGCCCATCGGTGGCATTAAGAATACTGTACTCCACCTTTGCGCCTTCCTCTAAAAAAATACGCTCTGGGTGAATAAGACTATTAGTTTTTGAAATAGGTTGAGATAACCTACCCTTGGTCAGAAACTCAAAATCTGCCTGTAGTGCCTCACCATTTTTGGAAAAGATATCCCAAGTGTGTTCTATATTTAGAATAGCAGCCTCGAATACAACTTTATCCAAAGCGTCAATAGCTTTTTCTTGTAATACCGCACTGGAACGATAGGCTACCAACCCTTCATTAGAAAATAGCGCCTGATTCTCTTTGATTTCCTTAACTGCAGTAACTAGTTGCTCATTAGGCAAAAAAGACGCATTTACAAACACGTTATCCTTTTTTAAGATCAAAGGATATTTTACTCCCAAATAATCCTCGGTATGGTATGAAAAAGTAGCCTTTAGATAAGCTTCCCATTTTTCTTTTATGGTCATAATCCCTATCCTGATTTCCCCTACGGGTCTCGTAAAGGTAAAAGGCAATAGATTATTCCTTACCGAGCCATCAAAAAGAATATAGTTCATGAAATATTTTTTTGCAAAATTAACTATTCTGAAGCTTCTTTAAAGAATTCTTGACCAAGGGCAAGAAACTTAGTTGTTCTAAAACAAAAAACGCCCTCGATATTGAATCAAGGGCGTTTATTTATCTGTAAGAAAATTTTACTCGTCCTCTTTTGCCTTGTCAGCTTCAGGTTTAGCAAATTTTTTGTACTTGTTCTTAAATTTATCAATACGTCCTGCCGTATCCAAGAATTTAGCCTTGCCAGTATAAAACGGGTGAGATGTTCTAGAAATCTCCAATTTAACCAAAGGGTATTCTACGCCATCCACTTCTACCGTTTCCTTGGTATCCGCAGTGGATTTGGTTAAAAACACTTCATCGTTAGACATGTCCTTGAAGGCAACTAATCTATAATTTTCTGGGTGTATTCCTTTTTGCATTGTTTCAAACTTTAACGCACCCATTCCGACGGGCACTGGTTTTAAGGCTGCAAATTTAGTTATTTTCTAGAAATAGGCAATTTATTAATTCAAAAAAGATGAAATAATTTTGTACATTAAACGTAACATTTTATCAGAAAAACATACCAACTACGTAAATCAACCTTAAATAAACACAATTATGGAAGAAAATCAACCTAAAACAGGAAAATACGCACTTAATTACGGTCTACTATCTGGTGGTATTGGAGTCATTTTTGGATTAATGCTCTACTCTATGGATATGCACTACCAAGGAGATTTCATGACTATCATTATAAGTCTCCTGATAACCTTAGGAGTAATCATACTTGCCCTGGTACAATTCAAAAAAGCGAATAATGGATTTATGTCCTTTGGACAAGCGCTAAAAGTTGGAGTTGGGCTTTGTCTTATTGGGGGAATTATTGGTGTAATATTCAACCAGTTAATGGCTAACGTAATTGATCCAGATATGTTGGATAAGGCTATGGAATTTCAGAAGAACAAAATGTTGGAGGGTTCGTCGCTAACTCCTGCCCAGATAGATGAGCAATTGGCCATGGGTAAGAAATTTCAAACGCCCGTAATGCAAATCGCCTTCGGACTATTGGGGAGCATCTTTTTTGGTTTTATTTTGACTTTAATTCCGGCCTTGGTACTAAAAAAACAGGAAAATCTAGACTAAGTTTGTACTTTTGATAGGAATTTCTGAAGCAACCAATGCAGCTATCTATTGTAATTCCTTTATTAAACGAAGAAGAATCGCTCAAAGAGCTTCATGATTGGATTGTATCCGTGATGCAATCCAATCATTTTTTATACGAAATCATATTCGTAGACGATGGTAGTACCGATGCTTCCTGGGCTACCATTTCTAAACTTTCAAAGGAGAATACGAATGTAAAAGGTATTCGTTTCCTTCGTAATTTCGGAAAATCACAAGCATTACATGCAGGTTTTAACGCTGCTACAGGTGATGTGGTCATCACTATGGATGCGGACCTTCAAGATAATCCAGAGGAAATTCCGGCCCTTTACAGTTTAATCAGTTCAGAGGGGTATGACCTTATATCCGGGTGGAAGAAAAAAAGATACGACTCTATCATTTTTAAAAACCTCCCTTCTAAACTTTTTAATTGGGCCGCACGCCGTACTTCCGGAGTTAAATTGAACGACTTCAATTGCGGTCTTAAAGCCTATGACCGTTCTGTGATAAAAACAATTGAAGTTTCTGGGGAGATGCACCGCTACATCCCCGTTTTGGCAAAAAATGCCGGTTTCTCTAAAATCGGAGAGAAAGTAGTACAACATCAATCAAGAAAATACGGGAAAACAAAATTTGGTATGGATCGTTTTATAAACGGTTTTCTGGACTTGATAACCATTTGGTTCGTTTCTAAATTCGGAAAAAGACCCATGCACTTGTTCGGTGCTTTGGGAGTTGTCATGTTTCTTATTGGATTTGGTTTTGCCCTTTATTTAGGTATTGATAAACTATTCCTAAATCCCTTTGGAAGGTTGATTACGGATAGACCACAATTCTATATTGCGTTGACATCAATGGTTATGGGGACCCAGTTATTTTTAGCCGGATTTTTAGGCGAAATTATGATACGCTCCAAGCGAGAGGAAAAAAGATATGTCATTGCCGATAAGATAGCTCTATAGCGCTTCTTGAATATAATTTTCTTTGTAAATTTAAATACTAAACAAAAACAGATTACATGGATAACTTCCTTGATACCGCCAAAAGCTGGATGACCGATTTTTTTGACCCAGCCATTAAAAAAGAAATTCAGCATTTAATTGAAAATGACACCGATGAGCTAAAGGACAGGTTTTATAAAAACATGGAATTTGGAACTGGCGGTATGCGCGGAGTCATGGGCGTTGGTACCAATAGAATCAACAAATATACCTTGGGTAAGAGTACACAGGGTTTAAGTAATTACCTCAATAAAACATATGCCGGCGAGGATATAAAAGTGGTTATTGCTTTTGATTGTCGCCATAACAGCGATACACTGGCTAGAACCGTGGCCGAAGTCTTTTCCGCGAACGGAATTAAAGTATACCTCTTTTCGGAACTGCGCACCACTCCGGAACTTTCTTTTGCGGTACGTCATTTAAATTGCCATGCGGGAATTGTATTGACAGCTTCTCACAACCCTCCGGAATATAACGGTTATAAAGTATACTGGACAGACGGCGGACAAATTGTACCCCCACAAGATGGTGAAATTATTTCCGAGATCAACTCCCTTAGCGTAGAAGATATCAAGTTTCAATCCAACGATAGTTTAATCGAAGTAATTGATAAAGAGGTAGACGAGGCCTTTATTGAAGCATCCGTAGCAAACGGGAATTTCAATGCTGCTGGAAAGGATGATTTCAAAATAGTTTTTACTTCCCTGCACGGAACTTCAATCACCGCCATACCGGAAGTTCTGAAACGTGCGGGCTACAAAAATGTGACCATCATAGAAGAACAGGCTAAACCAGACGGAAACTTCCCAACGGTAAAATCACCAAACCCAGAAGAATCGGAAGCCTTGTCCATGGCCGTTAAAAAAGCGGAAGAAATTGGTGCGGATATGGTTGTAGGTACCGACCCGGATAGTGACCGGTTGGGTATTGCCGTTAGAAATCTAGACGGGGAAATGGAAATTGTCAACGGAAACCAAGCTATGGTGCTGATGACTAAATTCCTATTGGAAAAAAGAAAAGAACAAGGTTTTAAAGGGAACGAATTTATTGCTACCACCATTGTTTCTACGCCTATGATGGAGACGATGGCAAAAGCCTATGGTGTGGAATTCAAAACTGCTTTGACCGGATTCAAATGGATTGGAAAAATGATAAAAGACTTTCCCGAATCCAATTTTATTGGTGGTGGTGAGGAAAGTTTCGGGTACATGGTGGGCGACTTTGTCCGCGATAAAGATGCCGTGACTTCTACCCTACTCGCTTGCGAAATTGCGGCTGAGGCAAAAGCAAATGGCAGTTCTTTCTACAAGGATTTAATAGATTGCTATGTTGACTACGGTTTTTACAAAGAACACTTGGTTTCTATAACTAAAAAGGGCATTAGTGGCGCGGAAGAAATTAAGCAGATGCTAAAAGACTTTAAGGAAAATCCTGTAAGCTCCGTTGCGGGTTCTAAGGTAAAGTGGATAGAGGATTACAATACTTCTACTGCCAAGAATGTCCTTACCGGAGAAGAAAAAGCTATAAATATTCCAAAATCCAATGTTTTGATTTATGAAACCGAAGATGGTACTCGTGTTGCAGCAAGACCAAGTGGTACGGAACCCAAGGTGAAATTCTACATTAGTACCAATACAAAATTGGATACGGCAGCAAATTACAAGGCTGTAGCCGCTACGCTAGATGCAAAAATAGCGCGCATTTTAAGCGAGCTTAAATTGAGTTAATGGATTATTTCAAGAAGATTCTTCGCTTTGCGAAACCCTACAGCCGTTATGGCTATCTAAATATTTTCTTTAATATCCTTTATGCGCTGTTCAGTGCACTTTCGTTTGCAGCATTGATTCCAATGCTTAATGTGCTGTTTGAGCAAACGGAGCCAGTCACTGAACTTCCTGTTTTTGAAGGTATCAGTAACGCTAAAGACTATTTTATAGACTATTTGGGTTACCATGTTACGCAATATGCAGGAGAAGACAAAATGAAAGCACTTATACTGGTTATTGGATTAATCTTAGTCCTCTTTCTACTGAAAAATCTTTTCAATTACTTGGCTATGTATTTTATCACCTTTTTAAGGAATGGTGTACTCAAAGACATCAGGAATAGCATGTATCAAAAAATAACCGAACTCCCTATTTCTTATTATTCAGAAAAACGAAAAGGTGACGTTATCGCTAGAATATCTTCTGATGTATTGGAAATTCAGCATTCATTCCTCTCTATTCTAGAACTTATAGTACGTGAACCGTTGACCATCTTGTTCACCATTCTTATTATGTTCGGAATCAGTGGAAAACTAACGCTATTCGTATTTATTTTCATACCTCTTGCCGGGATGATAATATCTAGAATAGGAAAATCCCTGAAAAAGAAATCTGATGATGTTCAAAGAGAGCAAGGCGAATTTTTATCGGTCATAGAAGAAACACTGAGTGGACTGCGAGTTATAAAGGCATTTAATTCCGAATCCCGTTTTTACCAAACTTTCAGTGCCTCTACTCAACGTTTTTTTAATTTCAGCAATACCCTTCTAAATCGTCAAAACCTTGCTTCTCCTACAGGTGAGTTTTTAGGTATTTTAGTCATAGGGGTGTTATTATGGTTCGGCGGAAAAATGGTTTTGGTCGATGAAACACTAGACCCCGCCTCTTTTATCGCCTACATGGGCTTGGCCTATAATATCCTTACACCTGCCAAAGCCATTAGTAAAGCGTCTTACGGCGTAAAAAAAGGAAACGCTGCGGCAGAACGGGTGCTGGAAATATTAGAGACCAATAATCCTATTGCTGAAATTGATAATGCAATTGAGAAAACAGCCTTTGACAACAATATCACTCTAGAAAACATTTCCTTTAAATACGAGGCCGATTATGTACTAAAGGATTTTAGCCTAAATGTTCCTAAGGGAGGTACGGTGGCATTGGTTGGGCAGTCCGGTAGTGGTAAAAGTACTATTGCCAATCTGGTAACACGGTTTTATGATGTAAACGAGGGTACCATCAAAATTGATGGCATCAATATAAAAGACCTTTCAAAAAAATCGCTTCGAGGTTTATTGGGTTTGGTTACCCAAGACTCCATTCTATTCAATGATTCCGTTCAGAACAATATTGGTCTGGGAAAAGAGGGCGCCTCTTTAGAGGAAATACAGGAGGCCGCTAAAATTGCCAATGCCCATGATTTTATCATGGACCTGCCAAAGGGTTACGACACCAATATTGGCGATAGCGGTAATAAACTAAGCGGTGGTCAAAAACAGCGTTTATCCATAGCACGGGCGGTCTTAAAGAATCCGCCGATCATGATTTTGGATGAGGCCACCTCAGCCTTGGATACAGAAAGTGAACGATTGGTACAGGATGCGTTAGAAAAAATGATGAAGAACCGTACCTCCATTGTAATCGCCCATCGCTTATCTACCATTCAGAATGCGGACAATATAGTAGTACTTCAGAAAGGAGAAATCGTAGAGCAAGGTACACACCTAGAACTCATAGAAAAGAACGGTACCTATAAAAAGTTGGTCACCATGCAATCCCTTGACGCATAACCCATTTTATTACAGCTTACTTGATAATCGAGATTTATAACTTTCTGACGCTTGTGTAGCAATTAATGTTGAGCTTGTTAAGGCTTCAGGGCTTTCCCTAATATCATTTTCCGACGTTATTGCTCCGTAAATAGACCTTTTTGCCAAAAAAGAAACAAATGAAATTAAACTAATTATCAATTTAGTAGTCCAAATAAGAAATAAGCGCTCTTTTGATTGCAGAAGAAACTTTAGTTAACGAATTACAGCATAAAGCGACTCAAGAAAAGGCCTTTGAGGTGTTAGTAAACACGTATAAGGAACGACTGTATTGGCATATTCGTAGAATTGTACTGAATCATGATGATGCAGATGATGTATTGCAAAACACGTTCATAAAAGTGTACCGCAATATTGATGGGTTTAAAGGAGACAGTAAGCTGTTTTCGTGGATGTATCGTATTGCAACGAACGAATCCTTAAGTTTTCTAAAGCAGAAATCAAGAAAGTTAGGCTTGAACGATGGAGCATATCAGGACCGATTGGTGGAAAGTTTAGCGGCCGATGTCTATTTTGAAGGAGATGCCATTCAGCTTCAGCTACAAAAAGCTATTGCTACCTTGCCAGAAAAGCAAAAATTAGTCTTTAACATGAAGTATTTTGAAGAATTGAAATACGAGGAAATCTCGGAAATATTGGACACTTCGGTTGGCGGACTAAAAGCATCCTATCATTTAGCGGTGAAAAAAATTAAGGTACATTTAAAGAAATAACCTTGGAGCAAGCCATGAGCACAACGAAGAAAATTACTATTGATTTAGCCGCAAGCTTTAGCTCATTTTAAATCTGGATTAGCGAGTGAAGATTAAACCTTTTAAAAGATTGACAGTCAAACAATAAAGATGAACGAATTCAATAAATATAATCCTTTTAAAACTCCCGACGGCTATTTTGAAAAGTTGTCGGAATCACTTAAGGATGCTGTAGGCCATGAAGCGCCAAAGCTACCAAAAGAGGATGGCTTTGCCCTACCCGATGGTTATTTTGAAAACTTGCATTCGAATATTCGGCAAAAATTAAACGTAAAAGAAACGAAAGTAGTTCAGCTACATCCTTTCAAAAAATACTATATGGCTGTTGCGTCCGTAGCTGCGCTATTTCTTTTGGTGTTAGGTTTAAATTGGAATACGGAACAACAAGCCTCTTGGGATGATTTGGCAAATTCCGAGATAGATTCTTATTTTGAAAACAACGACTTTGGACTCACTTCCTACGAAATAGCCGAGGAAATACCTGTTGACGGAATGGAGATAAGTGATTTTTTAAATACGCAGTTAAATGAAGCGCATATTGTAGATTACTTGGATGAAAATATTGATGATTTTGATGATTTAAATTTAGAAGATGAGGAATAACTTATTATTAATACTACTGGTATTCTCCATAACCTGCTCTTTTGCCCAGAGCAAGGAGAGACGTGATAAAATAAAATCTTTAAAAGTGGCCTTTTTAACGGAACGTTTGGAGTTGAGCGCTAAAGAAGCGCAGCAATTCTGGCCTGTTTATAATGACTACGAAAATAAAAGAGATGCACTGCGCAAAAAAGAACGCACCCAGATACGGAGTAAAATTAGGGATGCAGCTAATCTTACGGAAAAAGAAGCAGCCAATCTGCTTACACAATATTTGAGTTTTGAGGAGGAAGAAGAAGAACTGGACAAGTCTTTCCTAAAGGACATAAGCAAAGTTATTTCAGCTAAAAAAACCTTGTTGTTGCTGCGTTCGGAGGAAGAATTTAAGCGACAGCTCATCAAGCAATACCGGCACAATAAAGGCGGTGGCGGCGGTCCTAGGTAAATTTATAACTCCCTGTTTTAAAAGCTGGTCGCTTAATTAATCTCTTTTAAAAGTCAATTTAGCAATGCTGTTTTTACCAGCCGCATAGGCAACAGAATCGTTCTGAAAGCGAATGGTGTAAAACGGTGCATCAGACAACTTTTTCCAAGTTGAACCTATATCACTAGAATACGAAATACCGGTAAAACCAAGTGTTACTATTTCTTGACCTTTACTACCGGGAACAAAACGAATACAACTTTTGTATTCAGGATGTTGTCCATCCGCCAGGAGTTTCCAAGTTTTTCCACCATCTTTTGTGATGGCCTTATTGGCCGTACTCACCTCTGGTTTCGTATAATCACCGCCTATGGCAATGCCTAAATTCTCATCCCAGAAATCAATTGAATAAATACCTTCCGCATCGCCCTCATTTATAATAGGTGTTTGAAAGGATTTCCAGGTTTTTCCTTTATCAGGAGAAAAAAGAATACGTCCGCTTGTAGTAGCTATCCAAGCTTTGTCTCCAATTGTTTTAATATTGGTATTGCTGGCTGCAAAGGCACCTTCTCCTTTAATTCCCGCCGGTAGTTCGGAACATGGGATTTTCATCCAATGATGTCCACCGTCTCTTGTGATAATGATGGACAAGCATCCGTTTACACTATCACCTATAGCTATGCCTTCGCGGTTGTTCCAAAAAGTCATCGCATCGTAGAAAACGCCTTCACCTTCTTCTTTGTAGACCAAATCCATCTTACCATCTTCTCCGGTCTTGTATAACAATGCCGGATTTCCGACCGAGAGCATAAAAAAATCGGTAGCATTAAATGCGACCGACCTAAATTCTGGAATATACGTATGGTACTTCTCAATATTGGTCCTGACCGTTCCCGTATTTAACTCCAACGTGCCAAACGTACCTTTGTTGGCCGCAAAGGCCAAACTATTTCCCATTATTTCAATAGCTCGTATACTTAAGGAATCTTCGAATACGCTCTCAATCTTCACAGAAGTAAAATTCTTTTGATTCTTACTTTCAGAACAAGAGATTATTGAAAAGAGAATTAGTAGAATAAGAGCATACCGCATGATATAATTTTTTTCAAAAATAAATGGAATCGCTTCTAAAACAATACCTTTGCAACCTTAAATTTCCGAGATGAAACTCCATAGAAATCTAGTATTTGCTGTTATCGATGCCTTGAACTTAATATTCAATGAAAACGAATATGCGGACAAGGTGGTTCAAAAAGTGTTGAAGTATGATAAACGCTGGGGTTCTAGAGACAGGGGTTTTATTGCTGAAACCACCTATGAAATGGTACGTTACAAGCGACTGTATACTGAAATCGCAGCGACCAAAGCACCCTTTAGTAGGCCGGACCTGTTTCGTATGTGGGCGGTTTGGGCGGTTCTTAAGGGAATTAAACTACCGGACTGGAAGCAGATTGAACCCACTCCCGAAAGACGAATTAAAGGGAAGTTCGACGAACTTTCTAAAATTAGGAAATATCGGGAAGCAGTGCCGGATTGGATTGATGAACTTTGCGAGAAATCGCTCGGAGAAAAGCTCTGGACCGCCGAAATTGCGAAACTTAACGAGCCGGCAGAAGTAATTCTGCGTACCAACACCCTCAAAACGACTAAAGAAAAACTTCGCAAAGCCTTACTCGATGAAGGTATTGTCACCGAACCTATCAAAGGATACGCCTCGGCTCTGCGTTTACCCGAGCGAGCTAATGTTTTCGTTACTCAGAGTTTTAAAAACGGCTTTTTTGAAGTTCAAGATGCTTCCTCGCAATTGGTGTCGGCTATGTTGGATGTAAAACCGGGGCAACGTGTCGTAGATACTTGTGCGGGTGCCGGAGGTAAATCGCTTCACTTAGCGGCCTTAATGGAAAACAAGGGTCAGTTGATTGCAATGGATATCTACGGTAGCAAACTAAAGGAACTGAAAAGAAGAGCAAGGAGAAACGGTGCGCATAATATAGAACCTAGGGAAATCGATTCCACCAAAGTGTTCAAAAAACTATATGGTAGTGCTGATCGCGTATTGATTGATGCGCCTTGTACCGGTTTGGGCGTAATCCGAAGAAATCCGGATACCAAATGGAAAATGCAGCCAGAATTCTTGGATAAAATCACCAAGACACAACAAGAAATCCTTAGGAGCTACAGTAAAATCTTAAAGCCCGGAGGAAAAATGGTCTATGCTACATGTTCCATTTTGCCACAAGAAAATTTAGACCAGGTAAAATCCTTTTTATCGAGTGATGAAGGAAACGACTTTTCCCTAATAAATGATAAGAAAATCTATGCCTCCAAGAGTGGTTTTGACGGCTTCTATATGGCGCTATTGGAAAGAAAATTGGTATAGCGTTTCCTGTTCAATCAAACAAGGGCAATTGATTCGTGCTTTGAGCGGATTTAGTTTTTTTCTTAGTCTGATGTTTAATACCCCATCGCTTCATGGATTGAATTACAGGCATCAAAGACTTCCCGAACGGAGTTAAAGAATACTCTACCCGGGGCGGAATCTCTGGAAATAGTTTCCGCTCCAATATTCCAGATTTCTCCAACTCTTTTAGCTGTTTACTGAGCATTTGCCGATTAATACCGTCAATCTCCTTTAAAAGCCTTGTAAATCTATTAGTTCCCTTAGAGATTCTAAATAGAATAATAGGTTTCCACTTCCCTCCTATTTGAGCCATGCAAAAGGTTACGGCACAGTCCGTTTTTTCTTTCGTATTTTCCGGTGTTGTAGACTTCATAAGTTGATATGCTGTTTCGTAATATAAATTTACCAAGATAACATACCTGGTTTTATTTTCATACTATTACCAGTATTAATCATTAGTCTAGAAATCAAACTATAATATGATGGCTTTATAACTCCAAATAGAGACAAAAAAAATACCCCTACAAACTAAATAACTCGTAGGGGTATATCATACTATGAATTAGGCGGAACTTATTCCTTTAAGGTAGGGTATTCCACACCTAACTGTTCTAAATAAGTGTCGTACTTGGTTTCGTCATAGTAGAATTTTTCTAGCTGAGAACGAAACTGTCCTTGTTTATCGGCATTCAAGTAAATAGGCGGCATATCACTTTCAGAAATCATCGGAATAAACTTGGTCTCCTTAGTCTGTTCGTTATTAAAATAGTCCCAAGCACCCGTTAGCAGTTCTGGTTTCAATAGAAAATCTATGATGGTCATGGCTTCGGCCTTGGCTCCTGCAACCACTCCTTTATGTGCAATAGGTGTTGCCATAGTAATGGCGTTACTCCAGTGGTGCCCTTGCAAACCAGGAATGTTAGAAGGAAAGCGCATGGTTACCGTGGGTACTTTCCAGGAAATATCCCCAATATCATCAGAACCCCCGCTTATAGGTTCTATTACCGGTAATCCTAATGGAGAAAGCTCAGTACCTAAGCCTTCTATTTTTTTGGAATTGACCTCGGTCTGTACCGCCTTGGCCAATGTTTGGTCGGCTTCGGACCAAGTGGGTAGTCCTACCTTTTTTATATTCTCGTACATGGTTTCTGCAATGACCTTATTGTAATGCCTTGGCCATGCGGCTCCGAGTACTTTATGCTTTACGGTTGTTCCGGTCATCATGGCGGCACCTTCGGCCATTTTGTTCGCTTCCTCGTACATTTCCATAATCCCATCGTACTTAATATCCCTAAAATAAAACCAAATGGCGGCCTTGGAAGGCACGACGTTGGGTTGGTCTCCAGCATCCGTAAAGATGGAATGTGAACGTCTTAGCGGGTGCAAATGCTCTCTTTTATAATTCCAAGCGATATTCATCAACTCGGCCGCGTCCAGCGCACTTTTACCACGCCATGGGGAGCCGGCGGAGTGAGCGGATTCTCCCTCAAAAGCATACTCTACAGAGATTAAACCCGTTCCCCTCGTTGGGCCGTAAGAAACACTGAGGTTGCTACTTACGTGCGTAAAAATGCACATATCTATATCGTCGAAAAGTCCGTCTCTAACATACCACGCTTTAGCCGCTACGAGTTCCTCGGCAATACCGGGCCAGACTAGTAAAGTTCCTCCAATATTTTCCCGTTCCATAATTTGTTTTACGGCTAATGCTGAGGAAATGTTCATGGGAATGCCAGCATTATGTCCCTCACCATGACCTGGCGCACCTGCCACGATAGGTTTATGATAGGCCACTCCCGGATATTGTGACGCTTTGGGTATGCAATCCACATCACTACCTAAAGCAATCGTTGGACCTTTGCCATTGCTCCAAGTAGCGAACCAGGCCGTAGGAATACCCGAAATGGAGTTTTCGATTTCAAAACCGTTGTCCGATAAAATTCCTGTAAGGTATTTTGAAGATTCTACTTCTTGAAAACCCAGTTCGGCAAAACTGAAAATTTTATCTACCATTACCTGGGACTGCTTTTTGTTGGCCTCCACGATTGCGGCAGCTTCGGTCTTAAGCTTCTCAATTTGTTTTTTGGATACTTTTTTTTGTGCAAAGGCACTCGTTATACCGCATAGGGCAAGTATAACTAGAATTGTCTTTTGTTTCATAAGGGTTCTTTGAAATTGGTCCTCAAAAAGATACGAAAAAGTCTACGAATAAAGGAAAACACCCATGTTTTTGCCAAATTTGAAATTATAGGGTCGAGGAATTGGGATTTTGTGGACTTATTGGGTTCCTTTTTACACTATTAGAACACCTCCCTTAATCCCTCCTTACTAGGAGGGAAACTGTTTTGTTTTCAAGAGTATCAGGTCCCCACTCTACTAAGCATCTACCGAGCGGAGTCGCAGCGAGGTACTAAAGGATGTATATCAAATTAACTATTTGCTCTTGTAAAAACAAATTACTCCAAGCAATACCTCCCTGCAATTGACACACCTCCCTTGCCAAGGCAACAGCTCGCCCACTGCATACACAACGTTGCCTTACTATGAAAAAAACTGTTATGTTTTACAAGAATATGAGTTTCCCCTCTAATAAGAGGGGATTAAGGGGAGTGTAGCACGATAAACTACCTTACAATTATCCACAGCTTTCTAGCAAGAATAAATGTCCAAAACAACACCTCCCTGCAATTAATATACCTCCCCTTCCTCCCCAACAGCTCGCCCACTGCATATGCAACGTCGCCTTATTGGTAGGGAAACCGTTTTGTTTTCAAGAGTATCAGCCCCCCTTCTAAAAAGCATGTGCCGAGTAAAATCGAAGCAAGGAGATTAAAGGATGTGTCCAATCAAATTTTTATATTTGATTAAGCTCGAAGTAATGATAATTAAGTACAACCCAAAACTAAAGGAACTGGCCCGTCAATTGAGAAACAACTCGACTAAATCGGAAGTTCGGCTTTGGCAAAAACTGAAAAGAGACCAAATGTATGGCTATGATTTTCATCGCCAAAAACCTATTGATGAATTTATCGTAGACTTTTTTTGTAACAAACTTCAACTGGCTATAGAATTGGACGGCTACTCTCACCAAATTCTTGAAGTATGGGAAAAAGACGTGAAGAAGACAAAAAGACTGAATTCGTTAGGCGTACGGGTTTTGCGCTTTTCCGATTATCAAGTGATGAATGATATGGAGAACGTACTCCGAGCTATAGAGGATTACATACTAACCTTTGAAGAAAATGGAGGTGTACCTCCAGATATTGTCGCTGAATGACACCTCCCTAGTCATTAAAACACCTCCCTAGTTGCCGCAACAGCTCGCCCACTGCTCTTGCAACGTCCCCTTATAAAAATGGACTGCTACTGCTGCGGATATTTATTTTTAAATATTTATGGCGCATGAGTTTCCCTCCTAAGAAGGAGGGACTAAGGGAGGTGTAGGAACGATAACTTTAAACTTTCCTTAAGGCTTCAACAATCCCCTAATTTGTACCTTTAGACAACTATTGTAAATTACCTCGAGCCAAGCGCATGAGGCATTTTAAGGAAAGTCAACATTTATTTCGACGCAAGTGTCGGAGCTCTATAAATATCGATTATCGCGTAAAAGAAAATCTCATTTAAATGAAAAAAAGAATTTCACAACTTCTGAGTCTGTTCCTTTTGTTGACTACAAGTTCCCTAGCCGCTCAAGAAAATCGCTATACGCTTAAGGACGGTGACCGCAGCGGTATCGGAAAATGGTATATGGACCGGGAGATTGCGCACGTCATGGGCTACCAAGGCATGCCCTGGTTAGAACGCGATGAACGTGAGACCGAAGAAAACACCACTACCTTATTCGAAAACATGAATATCTCCAAGACCGATGACATTGCGGACGTTGGGGCCGGCTCCGGTTATCATGTATTTCGAATGGCAAGGAAGGCTACGCAAGGAACCATCTACGCGGTAGATATTCAAGAGGAGATGCTGACCGCCATGCGGAATAAAAAATCCGACGGTAAATTCGCAAACGTGACCCTGGTCAAAGGCAGTGAAAAAAACATTAACCTCAAACCCAATTCGGTAGACAAGGTGCTCATTGTGGATGTGTACCACGAAATGAGCTTTCCCTATGAGATGATGGCCTCCATTAAAAAAGCCATGAGACCCAATGGTAAACTATATCTCATCGAATACCGTGGCGAAGACCCGAATGTCCCCATTAAAAAATCACATAAAATGACCGAAGCCCAAGCGGTAAAAGAACTAAAGTCGGTGGGACTGATACTCAAAGAGAATAAGGATAACCTGCCCTGGCAGCATTGTATGGTGTTTGTGAAAGCGTAGGTCTCTGATAGTGAAGGGGAAAGGGTATAAAGGTGTGAGCCAGTAGCCAGTAGCCAACAGCTAACAGCTAACAGCTAAAAAAAATAGAACACTTCAAAAGTTTGATTGCATTAAAATAACACGAATAAATGATGTATCCTTGGCATACCGTATGTTAACTAAATTACTACTACTTACTCTTCTAATTTCCGTTCCTATGACCGCACAGACCATCGTAAATTTTAAAGAAAACCCAACCACGAATAACTGGAAGGTCGTAGACGATGTGGTCATGGGTGGCCGTTCTTCAGGTTCGTTTTCCCTGACCAGCGAAGGTTATGGCCAATTTTCAGGAGAAGTTTCCCTAGAAAATAACGGCGGATTCTCCTCCGTACGTTGCGCTATGGAAACCCTAAGCGTTAGTCCCGAAAGTAAAATTCGTATACGCCTAAAGGGTGATGGCAAGTCCTACCAGTTTCGGGTAAAACATGACCGCAAGGCCTATTACAGTTATATCACGGAATTTGATACTACGGGCGACTGGCAAACCCTAGAATTTACCTTGGCCGACCTCCGCCCTACCTTTCGTGGTAGAAAAGTAGACCTCCCCAATTTTGACCAAAAAACTATTGAAGAATTGCGCTTTTTGATTGGGAATAAAAAGCCACAGGAATTCGAGTTGTTGGTGGAATATATTGAAGCTATTTATGGATTCGACTAATTATTTGTGTTTACTAAATAACTTACCAATCGATTCGACAATCTAAACAATTTACCCCTATATCTAAAAAATTTAAAAAATGTCCGTAAATTTGTCCGTGTACGTAAAAACGTCCGCAAATAATTATGGCAACAATTAATTTTTATTTAGACAAAGCTGACAAAAAAGGGTTCGCCCCAATTCATCTACGAATCAACTGCAATGGAAGTCAAGTTAAAATTTCAACTGGACAAAAAATAGAACCGAAAAACTTCGATAAATCAAAACAAAAAGCAATTGGATTATCTGTAGAATCACACGAAATCAATCATTATTTAGATTTTTTAAGAGAACGAGCTGACGAACTTCTGCACCATTCCAACAAAAAGACTTTTATTCAAGACGAAGTTAAAAGCGTCTTAAATGAACACATAGAAAATTATAAAGAAAATAGCAATGTAAATATCGTAAAAGAACAGGTTTCGCTTTACGGAAAACCATTCACTTTTGTTGATTTATTTGCAGGAGCTGGTGGTTTTAGTGAGGGATTTTTACAAGCTGAACATAATAACAAATTCTTTGATTTTGTAGTAGCTAACGATATAAACGAAAACTGCGAACTCACTCACGTTGTTCGTTACAATCATCAATTGGGTTTAGATGCCAAATTTCTCAAACAAGATATTACTGAACCAGACTTTTTAGACAATTTGTTGGAAAAAATAGATGGTCGAAAAATAGATGTTGTTTGTGGTGGTCCACCTTGTCAAAGTTTTAGCCTTGCAGGAAAAAGAAAGAAATTCGACAAAAAAGACGACTTATTTTCTCATTATTTAGAAGTCATTAAGGTTTTACAGCCGAAATACTTCATAATGGAAAATGTAAAAGGCATTTTAACAAAAGAAAGCGGTAAGATAAAAAAACTTATAATAAAAGAGATAAACTCTATTGTTGACATCAAAGAGATTCCTTCACTTACATCATTTATAAAAAAGGTACGAGATGAATCAAATTCTTTTTTATTTGACAGCATTATAAAGCGTGTTGAAGTTGAAAAGTTACTCGAAAAAGATAAAGAAAGCGGAAAAGTTGATTTTATCAATTTTGTAGAAAATAGATTTAGAAAACTAACACCAAAAATTGTAGATTACAAAACCAGTAAAACGGACGAAAATATAAATACTATTCGTCACGGTTTTAACCTTTTAGCGCGAGCGAAAGAATGGGAAAAACTGAAACGTGATATTATAAAAGAAAAAGACTTTTGCAATATTGATAGTGATAATTTTGTAAATGCTTTTACTGATTTCCTAACAGAAATCAGTTCAGAAAATGTTATATCGAAAATTGAAAATGCTATCAAAATTTTAAAAGTTCCAAATATTTATAAAAAAGATTGTGATGATATCATTACTGCGTTAAAAATCTATACAACTTCTTTTGATGAGTCAATTGAGATATTAAAATCGCATTGCAATAAATCACAGAAAAAGGAATTAGAAACTATTCTTGAAAGTATTAGACTTTACAAAATAGAAAAACCTTTTGTTGCTAACGCCTCAAATTATGGTGTTCCTCAAAATAGGGAAAGAGTGCTTTTCATTGGTTGTCGTAAGGACCAAAAATATATTTCTGAAATTCCTGCAACCGTTTCTGAAGAAGAAAAGGTTACCATTTTTGAAGCTTTGTATGATTTAGATTTTATCGGTAACAATCAAGAAGCTCACCGATACGAATTAGTTGATATTTCAAGTCAATACAATGGAACTGCAAAGAAAATGGCTAAACTTTTAAAGAAAAGAAAAATTGATGGAAAGCCAATTTCTAAAGGTGGAAAATCTTTTGCAGAATGGTCAAGAAAAGGCAGATTAATTGAACGTTTCAAACCTCAAACAAAGCCTTTTTACGTAAGGAATACAGAAGCACTTGAAAATGGGGAAAAATATTTCGACATACTCAATAATCACAAAACAAGTAATCAAAACGAAACTGTTGTTGAAAGACTTGGAGTTATTTTAAAAAATGGAGATTATAAAAAAGCGCAACCAGAATTAGAAAAATTAGGTCTTTCGACAAACAAGCGAAATTATAATGTATTAAAACCAGATGAACAAAGCTCTACAATAATGACAATTGCAGATGATTATATTCATTACAATTCACCAAGGTCATTAACAGTTAGAGAAATGGCACGTTTACAATCTTTTGACGACTCTTTTGTATTTCAAGGAAAACGTTCTACAGGAGGAAATAATAGAAAAACGGAAGTACCACAATACACTTTAGTTGGTAACGCTGTTCCACCTTTATTAGCAAGAGCAGTCGCAAATGAAGTTTTAAAACATATCAAGTGAGAAAACTTACAGACGAAGAACAAGAAAAAATAAAATTACTGACCAAAAACCAAGTTTCTCTTACTTTAATTGAGCCAACCGAAACCGGATTGAAAAAATCCATTATGGATGCGACTGGTTCTGTTCGTAGTTATTTGAAAAATGAGAACATTCACGATTATGAATTGCAGAATCAAGGTACAGAGAGCAAAGTAATGATTCCAGCAATTATTCATACTGGTTTTAAGATTATAAAATCAAAAGCATCTCTATATCGTCCTTCAACTAAAAAAGGAGACCCAAGAATTTGGTTTTATGGTTTAACAAAAGTTGCTAACCCAAACGATATTATTGCAATCACATATTACAACGATAATTTTCAGGTTTTTAACTTGACAAAGTTAAACATCAAGGAATTAATTTATTCTTCGGTTCTAAATCCATTTCAAGAATTGATTAACGCAATCAATGAGACAGAAAATGAGGTTGCTTTTGAGCTTTTAGCAATGTTAAGAAAAATTGCGAATGCTGGCCCAATTCCCTCAATGGTAGATGCTGATACTTCCGTAGGCAGAACACTTGAGACAGCGCTCGGAATTGACATCAACTCTTCAAAACAACCAGATTACAAAGGAATTGAACTTAAATCGTTTAGAAACAATAGAACGAACCGAAAAAATTTATTCGCACAAGTTCCAGATTGGAAATTAAGTAAGTTTAAAAGTTCAGCAGAAATACTTGACAATTTTGGATATGTACGTGATGATGATTTTAAATTATATTGCACAGTTTCTGCAATTACGAGAAACTCGCAAGGATTGAATTTAAGAATTGATAGCGATATAAAACAATTGATTGAGAATTCAGACAAACCAGAGGTTGGAGATTTTGTGGTTTGGACATTGGATAAACTTCACAACCGCCTAAAATCAAAACACAGGGAAACGTTTTGGGTAGAAGCTGAAAGCACAAGAATAAATGACCGAGAACACTTTCAATACAAATTAGTCGAACATACTAAAAAGCCAATTACATCTCAATTTGATTTTCTAATTGAGCAAGGTATTATAACGCTTGACCATTTGATTAAAAGAAACTCAAAAGGAAAAGTGGTCGAAAAAGGACCTCTATTCAAGATTAAACCAAAAGGAATAGAATTACTTTTTCCTCCAAGTGAAAGTTACAATCTAAAAGCTTAATGTAGATAGAAATACTTAATAATCAATCAATGAAAAAACTTCTCCTGCTCAGTCTCCTCATAACCCTCTCCTCCTGCTTTCTGTTTCAGGATAAGGGCATTGTTTTTAAGATTGAGAATACTTCGGATTATCCAGTAACCAATATTAAAATCTCCACTTCGGAGCATTTGGACAGCATTACTTTTGACGAGATCGCACCAAAAGACTACCGCGAAGACTTTTTATCCATGAAGAATAACAAATCGGACGGACATTATACCTTGTCCTTTACCCGCGAAGATGGTACTACGGTCAACGAAAACCACGGCTACTATACCCATGGCGGTTCCCTAGAAAACTGGATTCACTTTGAGATTCAGAACGATACCACGGTTGTCCGTTATGGGGACTTTAAAACTTACTGATTCTTATTAAAGGTGCCTCAATACTATCAACACCAATAGTTGAAAACTAGTCCACCTCCCATTAAAAATTCGCACTTAAAATCGTAAATTTGCATTTTCCATTTTGCGAATATCCCGAAGCAAGTTCGGGATGACAATTTTAATGTTACCATGGCCTACAAGCCATGACGTATTTTTTTAAAACGACCCGTATGATTCACTTCTTTGGAGACCAAGCAACTAAAGTTTTTGCCGTCCAAACTGCTCAAGAAATCACTGCAACCGATATAGAAAAATTAAGCTGGTTGTTCGGCAACCAACCTCAACTAAAAGCGGCGTCTCTAGACGCCTTTTTTGTTGGCCCCCGTGCGGCAATGATTACGCCGTGGAGTACCAATGCCACGGAGATTACGCAAAATATGGGTATTACGGGCATTATCCGTATAGAGGAGTTTAGGGCTTCGTCCAAGGCCGATACCGATTTTGACCCTATGCTTTTTCAAAAATATGAGCAACTGCACCAAGCTATTTTTAAGGTAGACGTGCAACCGGAAGCCATTCTGGATATTGATGATATCGCCGCCTACAACCAACAGGAAGGGTTGGCCCTAAGCGATGAGGAGGTAGCCTATTTAGAAGGACTGACTAAAAAAATAGGTAGAATACTTACCGATTCCGAGGTTTTTGGATTCAGTCAAGTAAATTCCGAACATTGCCGACATAAAATCTTTAACGGAACTTTTATTATCGACGGTAAGGAAATGCCTTCGTCACTCTTTAAACTCATAAAGAAAACATCTCAGGAGCACCCCAACGATATTGTATCGGCCTATAAAGACAATGTTGCCTTCGTCAAAGGACCCACAGTAGTGCAATTCGCTCCTAAAACTGCTGATAAGCCCGATTTTTACCAAGAAGAAGCCTTTGATTCCGTCATCTCCCTAAAAGCGGAAACGCATAACTTTCCTACCACCGTGGAGCCCTTTAACGGTGCTGCTACGGGTTCCGGTGGAGAAATCAGGGATAGGTTAGCGGGTGGAAAAGGTTCGCTTCCCCTAGCGGGAACGGCCGTTTACATGACGGCATTATCACGCTTAGAAGCTGATAGAGCGTGGGAACAAGGCATGGCAGAACGACCATGGCTCTACCAAACGCCTATGGATATACTCATCAAAGCTTCTAACGGCGCGTCCGATTTCGGAAATAAATTCGGTCAGCCCCTAATTGCAGGTTCGGTATTGACATTTGAACACCTAGAGACAGTCGCATCTAGCGGAGATAAGATACCTAGACGCTTGGGCTACGATAAAGTCATTATGCAAGCGGGAGGTATCGGCTACGGCAAAGCGGAACAAGCCCTGAAGGACGAACCCAAAACAGGGGATAAAATCGTAATCCTTGGGGGCGACAACTACCGCATCGGGATGGGTGGTGCTGCGGTTTCCAGTGCCGATACGGGCGAATTCAGTTCAGCCATTGAATTGAACGCCATACAACGGTCTAATCCAGAAATGCAAAAACGTGCCGCCAATGCTATTCGGGGTATGGTGGAAAGCGATAAAAACCCTATTGTCTCCATTCATGACCATGGTGCAGGCGGACATCTGAACTGTCTCTCCGAACTGGTGGAGGAAACGGGTGGTAAAATAGATTTGGATAAACTTCCGGTGGGCGATCCTACCCTATCCGCCAAAGAAATCATAGGCAATGAATCCCAAGAACGCATGGGATTGGTCATTGGTCAAGAAGATGTGGATTTGTTGCAACGTATTGCAGAACGGGAACGCTCGCCCATGTACGAGGTAGGTAATGTTACGGGAGATGACCGTTTTACGTTCGAATCGGCCAGCACTGGAGAAAAACCCATGGATGTGCAGCTCTCGGATATTTTCGGCAGCTCGCCCAAAACCGTTATGACGGACCGTACGGTGAATAGAAACTATGAAAATCCTGAGTATTCCTTAGAATTTTTCCATGATTATCTGGAGCAGGTATTGCAGCTAGAGGCCGTTGCTTGTAAGGATTGGCTGACCAACAAAGTAGACCGTTGCGTGGGCGGTAGGGTTGCCAAGCAGCAATGCGCCGGACCCCTGCAATTACCATTGAACAACGTAGGTGTAATGGCGCTGGATTTTAAAGGAAAAGAAGGTATTGCGACCAGTATTGGGCACTCCCCTATTTCCGGACTTATAGACCCGGCGGCAGGAAGTAAGAATAGTATTGCCGAGGCCTTGACGAATATTATTTGGGCACCGATGAAAGACGGATTGAAATCTGTTTCCCTTTCCGCAAACTGGATGTGGCCCTGCAAGAACGAAGGTGAAGATGCTCGTTTGTACGAAGCGGTGCAGGCAACTTCGGATTTTTCCATTGCACTGGGTATCAACGTACCTACTGGAAAGGATTCGCTCTCCATGAAACAAAAATATAAGGACGGTGATGTTATTGCGCCTGGAACGGTCGTTATTTCCGCTGCCGGAAACTGTAACGATATCAGCAAAGTGGTAGAGCCCGTACTACAAAAAGACGGAGGTGACATCTACTACATCAACCTATCCCAAGATGCTTATAAGCTCGGTGGTTCCTCTTTCGCACAAGTACGAAATGCCATAGGGAATGAAGCCCCGACCATACAGAACGACGCTTATTTCAAATCCGTTTTCGATTTAATGCAAACTTTGATCAAGGAAGGGCAAGTCCTTGCTGGTCATGATGTTGCGTCCGGCGGATTAATAACAACACTATTAGAACTTTGTTTTGCAGATACGGACCTCGGGGCGGATTTGGATTTGACATCCTTAGACGAATCGGATACCATTAAACTCTTGTTTTCCGAGAATGCAGGTATTGTTTTTCAGTTAAAGGATAATGTGATCGTACAAATGCTTTTGGATGCCAAAATTGATATTAAACGCATCGGAAGCGTTACCTCGGAAGCTACACTTCGCATTAAAAATGCAGGTATGGAAATGGGACTGAATATATCCTCGTTGCGGGATACTTGGTTTAAAACTTCGTATTTGCTGGATGACAAACAAACCGCAAACGGATTGGCAAAAGACCGCTTTGATAATTACAAGGAGCAGCCTTTAACATATTTCTTCCCTACTGATTTTAAAGGAAAACTGCCCGTCACTTCGAGCGAAATCGAGAGGCCAAAGGCAGCCATCCTTCGTGAGAAAGGAAGTAATTCCGAACGGGAGATGGCAAACGCCATGTATTTGGCCGGTTTTGATGTAAAGGATGTGCATATGACCGATTTAATTTCGGGACGTGAAACCTTGGAAGATATTCAGTTCCTTGGCGCGGTTGGCGGCTTCTCCAATTCCGATGTATTGGGAAGTGCCAAAGGATGGGCAGGAGCCATTAAATACAACGAAAAAGCGAACAAGGTCATAAAGGATTTCTTTGCAAGACCGGATACCCTATCCGTAGGTATTTGCAACGGCTGCCAATTGTTCATGGAATTGGACCTCATTAACCCAGCGCATAAAACCCATGGAAAGATGACCTATAACGATTCTCATAAACACGAGAGTAACTTTACCTCGGTCCAAGTTCAAGAGAATAATTCGATCATGTTATCCAGTTTGGCTGGAGCCACTTTGGGCGTATGGATTTCGCACGGAGAAGGGAAATTCAGCCTTCCAGAAGATGAAAATCAATACGACATCGTAGCCAAGTATGGTTATGAGACCTATCCTGCAAATCCTAATGGGAGCGATTTTAATACGGCCATGCTGTGCGATAAAACAGGAAGACACTTGGTCACCATGCCACATATAGAGCGTTCTACTTTTCCATGGAATTGGGCGTACTATCCTACGGACCGTAACGATGAAGTCTCGCCATGGTTGGAAGCTTTTACGAATGCTAGGGATTGGGTTTTAAAGAATAACGGATAAGATTACTGTTGCGTTCAGTTTTAGGATTGGATGGTCTTACAACTTAAAGGCGCTTTTAAGTACCTAAAGTTTTGTTAATCAACTATTTTTTAGAAGGTTTTTGATAATTCTTGTTTATTTTACTGATATGGAATTAACAAGATTATACGCTCAAAAACGTACGATTATCAATAGAGGGGTTGTCGCACTTCTAACTATCATTCTTTCTATAGCAAACGGTTCCTTTGTTTATGGAAAACAGGAGCTCGTCGTTAATGACGAACTCCCGCTAGAACAGTTGTACTTACATCTAGATAAGAGCTTTTACGCAGCCGGGGAATCCATTTGGTTCAAAGCCTATCTTATGGACGGTAGAACGCATACGCCTACAGCACTTAGCGAAGTCGTTTATGTGGAGCTTATTGGATCTAGCGGAACTATCCTTTCCAAAAACGTCCTAAAAACTAAAGACGGCTCCGCAGCCGGGGATATTAAACTTTCCGATGTGCCTGCCAGCGGCATTTATTCCATTAGGGCATATACCAATTACATGCGCAACTTTGGTGCGGAACACTACTATACGAAGCATATTTTCGTAAATACGGGGGAGTCCGACCCCATGGTAAACTATAGTAGCACAAATCAAGATAACGCGCTGGATATGCAGTTCTTTCCGGAAGGCGGGTATGCCATAAACGGATTTCTTAACCCGATCGCTTTCAAGGTGCTCGATTCGGACGGAAACGGTGTTTCTGTGTCAGGCCAGATTAAGGATGATTTGGGCAACCAGGTAACCAACTTCAGTACTACCCATTTAGGCATGGGACTTTTTCATTTTATCCCAAAGCCAGATAAAACCTATAGTGCCCATCTAAACCATAATGGCGAAGAACTACAGTTTGAGTTGCCCACCCCGAAAGATCGCGGCGTGCTTATGACCGTTTTAAATTTAGAGGACTTTTACAAAATAGAACTAAGAGCAACATCGGACATACAGCTAAAGGACTATATGCTTGTGGGCAAACAAAAAGGAGCTGTACAGTTTAACCTGGCAGTAAACGCTAATAAACAGGAAAACACCACCCTCATAAAATTAGCAAAGGATATCGTAAATGAAGGGACGCTAGAACTAACACTATGGAACGACCAACAACAACCTATCGCAGAACGTCTCCTATTTCATGAAAGTGGAGATTTCAATGAAAAGGTGACTGTAAAAAGTTCCAAAAATTCTTTTGAAAAAAGAGAACTGGTGACCTTGGAGATAGCCGTAAATAACATGGGTTTCAATGCCGCGAACACGGACATGTCGCTCTCCGTTTCCAATGCGCTGGTCAATGTGGATAATAACCATGCGTTGGACATTAAAACCTACACCCAATTGAGTGCCGTAGTCAGGGGAAAGATTGAACAACCGGGATATTACTTTAATTCCGATGCCCCAGAACGGAAAGCGAATTTAGACCTGTTGATGCGTACGCAGGGATGGCGTCAATATGTTGTGCAGAACAAGCCAATGGCATCTGCCGATTACTTCTTACCGGAAAAAGGAATTAGCCTATCGGGTAAAGTAGTCAGTGCCACCAATAATTCAGAAACACTAACGGGTAGCGTCTCACTTACCGCCAATAATCAAGAGGAAATAATTCAGGACCGCGCAAAAACAGATGCGGACGGTAGATTCCGCTTTCGCGACCTCAACTTTACAGATTCAACGACTGTCTTGCTGAGTGCGAATGTCTACCATCCAAAAAGGAAACGGAACCCTACCTCTAAATATAACATTATATTGGATACACTACGGTCGCCTATAGTGCATCCGATGAATGGGAATGCTTTTATCAATACTATACCATCTAAGGCGTTTAATAGTATTAATGAAATTAATAGACCCTTTCTGTATGATGATGATACCATAGCGCTTGAAGAAGTACTAATAAAGGCTGAAAAAGTGGAGAAGAAGGATACATATGTACAAAAAAGAAAGAAGGTTCTTTACAGAGAGCCCTCCCATACGGTAGATTTTGAAAATTTTAGCGAGCTGGGATTCACAAACCTATTAGATGCCTTAGCTGGAAGGGTACCGGGCCTTACCGTCAGGAGAATGACTACTGGAGAGCGTTTTGTTTATTTAAGAGCAGCTTCCAGTTTAAGTGACGCCGACCCGGAAAGTGGCCCCGGAGCCGGTTCTGCATTGGTTTTATTAGACGGAACTCCTGTTGGCGGTGATATTTTACAGCAAATGCTGCCTTCTAACGTCGATTTTATCGATGTGCTAAAGGGTCCAAGAGCGGCCATTTATGGTTCTAGAGCGGCAAATGGGGTCGTGGCTATATTTTCAAAAGACGGCACAGAAAATACGATTTCGAGAGCAAAACTTGGTGGGTCCTTGAATTTTCAATATCCCGGTTACGATTATTCCAGAAGGTTTTATGAGCCTAAATACGATTCAAATCAGTCTAAACCGGTTGCTAATGATAACCGCACCACCCTACTTTGGAAACCCTATGTTGAACTAGATGAAAACGGAAAAGCATTGGTTTCCTTTTATGCGGGTGATACGCTTGGAGATTATCAGGTAGTTCTTGAGGGTATGTCCTCAGAGGGTATACCAATAGCAACAAAGGCTAATTTTGAAGTGCTTGTTGAGCTCTAATAAGAATACCACAAAAAAACTGCACCCGTCAAACAATATGACGGGCGCAGCTACCAAACATCCAACCTAATTATCTGACTATTAATCTTCCACTCCATATTTTATCCGTACTACTCTTTATCTTATACAAATAAAGTCCTGGAGCTAATCCTTTTCTTCTTATTTCAATGCTGTTCTGACCGGAAACACTATCCCCTTCTAAGTGATGAGAACCTATGCGTCTACCCGTCATGGTAAACAGGTCAAACGTATATGTACTATTTGTCTGTTCATAGAAATAGATGGACGCAGCTTCTACCATAGGATTGGGATATACAACAGATTTGTTGGTATCCGCATCTATGAAGGTTACCGAGGGCTCTCTATTATTAAAATCAATATTAGATAAGTTCATTGATTTCTCCTCACGATAACCGTTCTCAGCGACCAAATTAAAAACAATTACTTTTAAGTCGGCAAAGTCGGTCACTATCTCTCCCTCAAAATCAGTATCGCTCAAAGTGTAGGTATTGAGCTCTTCGGTTAAGTTAACCGTGCTTACATAACTTGTCCCATCTCCCTTTAATAGCTTTACTTCTAGAACACCAGTGCCTTGGGCTTCAAAACTTAACTTTTTGTAAGTACTTAAATCCACCGGAGAAAATCGAGGACTAAGAGCGCGATAAACGCCTAAGTAATCTTGAGTTATTCCTTTCAGCGCAATATTCCGTTCGATAGGGTAACCATCTCCAAGATATGGACCGTCGGCCGGTAATACCATATAGTCATCTACAACTGTTCCTGTAGTACTGGCATCTAGCCCCCATGGAGCGTCGGCTACGAATAAATCATCTGGGGTATCACCCAATCCGGCACTTACTCTAAAACCTAAATCGAATAATGTTCCGGTCTTTAGGGAAACCGTATCCAGGTATCCATCTATCTCAGCAGATACCCCTATGGTTTCCGTAGTACTGGTTTCGGTTAATTTCATGCCGCCTTCTAGATTAATCCGTTCCGATTTATTTCTATTGATTAGATTTAGGAATACCTCTCCGTTCCTATAACTCGCAGATTTAACGAATACGGGAGGTGGTGTTGAACTTGCATAGTTAGCGATAGTTGCATTAGCCTCCAGTAGGTTTAAGATTTCATCTGCTAACAGTAAGAGTCCGTCTACAGAATTGGACCATATTTGAAAATTATAGTACGCCGTATCATTAGGGTAAGCATCAATATTCCAATGCGACTCCACTACAAATTCACTGTTGGTATTTACCCTCGCCGAAAAGGTCAATGCAAATTCTAGACTACCGTCCGGTTGTTTGATGATAGATTTGATAAAATCCTTTTCCCTTAGTTGTATGTTGGAAACAGAAAGTAGCTCTGCCCCTAAAAATCTGTCGCAAATAAACTTACTGTGTTCGTAGACTTGTTCCTCTGTTTTAATCACCATTACGGAAGCTAAATTCTCTATTCCGTTAAGGTAGTCCACGGAGTAAATATCCGATGCATTGGTCAGGTCCAGTAAATCATCTGGAGAAGATTCTATAGTACTGCTTTCTCCTATTATTCCTAGCGGCACTAGAGTTCCTAAGGGTATATTACTAACTCCGTTTTTAGCACTCTTACCATATAATTGGCTCTTGCGTACTTTCTTTGCATCGTTTTTATTGAACGTGTAGTTCGTTTTGGCCCTATTATAATTTCTATTACTTATTAAATTTGCGAGTCTATCATTGCTTTCTAGCCCCCCTTTATTAGCACTGGAGGTTGTTTTTATGACTGGACAACTCGCAACACCCGAGCATGAGGGGTCATCACAATCGGTAAGACCATCGCCATCGTCGTCGACACCATTTTTACAATCTTCTTGCGGTACTGGTGCGGTAGGACAACGGGCACCATCGTTACTTGATGCGGCGGGACCGAAAGCGAAAATATTAGAGTTCATACTTCCGTTTTCTATGTCATGGACACTACTAATCTTATATACCGAACCTGTCTGATTTGCAGACACGTAAAAGTTACCATCTACATCAAAATATACCGCCCCATAGGTATATGAAAAACCGGATAAGATAGGTACTTCCCCTAAGTTCTGTACTTCTCCCGTGCTGGCATCTATTCGTAAAAGAAGATTGGTTTTTTGTTCTACGGTATACAGCATATTGTCCACCGCATTAAAGGCCCAATCGTGTATCTTAACGCTTCGGCTAAGTTGTTGTGTTCCTAAATATTGAAGATAGTTGTTAGATTCAGGATTAAGGTCTACACTGTAATAGCTACTGCCGCCAGCCTTAAAATAGTATACACCTTCAAGGGAGATAGCACCAACGTACTTGTTACCGTTGTTAGGAAGTTCTGGAATCGTATATATTTCTGTACTAAAGTCCTTTCCTATACTAACAAGAGAAATGGAAGGTGAACTTAGATAACCCCATAAGTAACCATCTGCAGAATTATAGGCCGCAGCATTAATCCTACCTTCAGTAATGTCAGGAGCTACCAAGTACGAACTACCCGATGCTAGGTCTAGCGCATATACATCATTGTATTGAAACAGATAAGCGTTAAAATCACAATTGAAAGGTTCTGATTGGGCACTAGTATGGTACATGAAAAAAAGGCTGATGAAAGAGATTAGTATTTCTCTTAGCCTACTGAAAGTGTAATTTGTTTTCATAACGTTTTAATTTGGGACGTTGATTATGAAGCAAATCTATAATATATAATTAAAGATTTTTCCTACAAAAGTATCAAGCGTATATATAACCCGTTCAAAAACGATTTATTGTAGACGAGTGGTTTTAGTCGATAAAAAGATTGTGAATATTTACATTACGGATATGCAGTTAAGTATCCGCTCGGTAGTATTCGAGAATAATTGAACCAGAAAGTTAAGGATTATGAGATGCTCCTATTCCTTAGTGTAATCCACGTAGATGGCCTTTTCAAAAGCTTCCCAATGTTCAGGTTTCATTCGTTCTGGCGTAAATAAACAAATGCCGGTAGCTCCGTTTTCCATAGAAGCCCTAATAGCCGTTCCTATCTCGGAAGGTAATAGTCCATGATTTTCTGGATCGTTCTCTTGGGTTTTATTCTCCGGATTTGGACAAATGAAAAGTCCGCTATAAATCGGTTTCAAGCCTTCAACGGCACGTACTTCCTCATCTACTATAGTTCCTACCCATTCTGGATTTTTTAAATAAAAATCGTTGTAATTCATGGGGTAAACCGCATCTAAATCCCATTTGTTCCACTCTTGACGCACTAGCTTTTTAGCAATGGAAGGACCAGGGAATACCGCGGCATTAATTTCTTTTCCTTCTTTATGGACTACTTTAGCCAAACGACCCACCATTGTTGTGATTAGATCATATCTAAACTGTTTCCATTCTTGCACTTGTGAGGCATCCTCTACCTCTTTAATGGCAATGCCCGTTTGTTCCTTAAAATCGGACGTACACGTATCGCAATAGCAGTAATCATACTCTGGGAATTCTTGATTCATGACTAGTCCGTATTTGTCCCAGAGTCCTTCTGCAAGAATAACATCAGGGAAACGTATATAATCCAAATGTATGCCATCTATCTCCTCTACAGCGGCTACGCTGCCGTATAACTCCGATAAAAACTTATAAGTACCTTCTCTATTGGGACAAAGAAATTTATAATAGTCCACATAAGCCGGTTTATCCCATGCGGATTCCCCATTGCGATTATGAGCGTACAAGTCTTTAGCTATCTTTGGATTTTCGCCTTGGACCATGGTAGGTATCCATGCGTGAAATTCCATCCCCGCTTGCTTTACCAAAGCGCCTACACGTTTATACGTTTCAGGGTCATGTCCTCCGTTAAACATTAATCCGTCAATACCTTTGCCCTTAAAATCATGGAATTTTTCCAGCAGCTCCGTATCCATTGCATCTCCAGGTCCACCGGTCCATGCGTAAACGGGAATTTTGGGTCCTTTTTCAGCACATCCCATCAATATTAACAGTACTAAACAAAAGCTAAATAATTTTTTCATTGGTTCTATAATATAAATCTCTGTTCCTAAAGTAACTAAAAAAGAAAAAGAGTATTTCAATTCTTAGCTAAATAACATATCTCTATCCCTTAACGACAAAGACACCATTTGTAGGGATTGAGAAATTCTAGCCAAGCTTGGACATCTTTTTATATAATTTAATCGAGCTCATTGCGGATAATTAAAAATTATAGCCCTTATTTTACTTATCCTATTTTAATATTGCCGTTCTTTCCCTATTTTGCAATTACTTAAAAGAAACCTAGTATGCAAAAAGTTACCCGTCTTTTCGATTTTCCTTACTATCAGTTAGAGAAATATAATTTGGAAACATCTTTAGTTACCAAATATGACGGACAATGGGTGGCTACCTCCACAAAAGACTACTTGGATAAAGCCAACGCAGTGAGCAGGGCTCTTTTACGAATGGGGATTAAGAAAAATGATAAAGTAGCTGTTATCTCCTCGTCCAACAGAACGGAATGGAACATCATGGATATCGGTGTACTACAAACGGGCGCGCAGACCATACCTATTTACCCTACGATCTCTGCTGAGGAATACGAATATGTGCTGAACCATAGTGAATCTATTTATTGTTTTGTTTCCGACGAAGAGGTATTGGAAAAAGTAAAAAAAGTCCTGCCGAACACGAAATTAAAAGAGATTTTCAGCTTTGATAAAATTGAAGGCTGTAAGAATTATACCGAGCTTTTTGATTTAGGTTCGGATACCGGTAATGCGGAGGAGCTTCAAAAAAGAAAAGATGCCGTAAATCCTGAAGATTTGGCATCGATTATTTATACTTCAGGAACCACTGGAACACCTAAAGGAGTAATGCTTTCACATAATAATATCACCAGTAATGCCCTTGCCGGAGCTAAGCGTTTACCGCTAATGGACGGTGAGACGAAGGTCTTGAGCTTTTTGCCCCTATGTCACATCTTTGAGCGGGTGCTTATTTATATTTATCAATACTCCGGTACAGCGGTCTATTACGCCGAAGGTATCGATAAGATAGGCGAGAATATTAAAGAGGTGAAGCCACAGCTCATGTCCGTTGTTCCGCGTCTACTGGAAAAACTTTTTGATAAGATTTTTGCTAAAGGAACAGAACTTACGGGAATTAAGAAAAAATTATTTTTCTGGGCCGTAGAACTGGGGGAACAATGGAAGCCTTACAGGCAGAACGGAGCGTGGTACGAGTTTAAACTGGGTATTGCCAATAAACTAATTTTCAGTAAGTGGAGAGAAGCGTTGGGCGGTGACCTAGTGACCATGGTCTCGGGTAGTGCCGCATTGCAACCGAGACTCGGGAAGGTGTTCGGCGCTGCAGGCATGCCGGTGATGGAAGGTTACGGACTCACGGAGACTTCCCCTATTGTGTCGGTAGGTATGATGGCGGATAATATGTACCAAGTGGGCAGTGTAGGGAAAGCCATTGAGAACGTAGAAATAAAGATTGCGGATGATGGTGAAATCCTTATAAAAGGTCCTAACGTAATGATGGGATACTATAAAGACCCAGAAAAGACCAACGAAGTGATGACCGGAGATTATTTCCATACCGGTGACAAAGGCGAGGTGGATAGCGAAGGTTTCCTAAAAATAACAGGCCGTAAAAAGGAGATGTTCAAAACCTCTGGAGGTAAATATGTTATTCCCACCCTGCTAGAAAACGAATTAAAACAAAGCCGTTTCATTGAACAAGTAATGGTAGTGGGTGAAGGTGAAAAGATGCCAGCGGCCATTATACAACCTAACTTCGAGTTTGTAAAGGAATGGATTGCCAAAAAGAAAAAGAATGTGGGTGGTTCTCTTGAAGAAATGTCGGCTTCCCCTGAGGTCGTGAAACGTATTCAGAAAGAATTGGATACCTGTAACCAGCACTTTGGTAAATGGGAACAAATCAAAGTATTCCGCTTAACAGCAGATGTGTGGACCCCGGAAGACGGTCACCTCACCCCTACCATGAAAATGAAGAGGAATATCATTAAAGAAAAATACATTGCATTATATAATGATATGTATGGGCATTAGACAAATTCCCAATGTATCGCTTACCTAGAGAGATATAAATGATTTAATGCGCATCTAGTGGTAAACTTGATTGAAAACAAGAAATTTTCTTCCTGCAAATAAAAGAGGTCCTGTGCATTAGATTGCGGCATATATCGACCTACGAAACTAGTTGATACGCCACTGATTTTCCAGTCCCTGCGGTATTTTCACTTTTAACCAATTTTCCTTCCCCATTTCCTGCGGTACTTGATAAAGAAACCAGAAAACGACGAAAAGCTTCTTGAAACTTCATCGTAGTACTTCAAATTTATTCCTTCATCTAATTTCAAGAGATTTATTATGCATGCATAATAAATTTTTCCTATATTTGGATGGCTTAAAAATAACCAATGAAGGAACTGACCATAGATTATGCCCTTCGTGCTACCTGGCAAGCCGTTGCCAGAATGTACAATGAAGAGGCAAAAAGTTTTGAAAGTACCATGGCAGTTGGTTTTACCCTTTTAAGTATTGACCCAAGAACAGGGACACCATCTACTGCGCTTGGACCAAAAATGGGAATGGAAGCCACTAGTCTTTCTAGGATTTTAAAGAGTATGGAGGAGAAGGGACTTATTTTGAGAAAGCCTAACCCTGCGGATGGTCGAGGAGTTTTAATACACCTGACGGAATTTGGACTGGAAAAAAGAAAGGATTCAAAAGACGTTGTATTGAGATTTAATGAAGTGGTAAAACAGCACGTTTCCGATGATAAATTAAAAGGTTTTTTTGAAGTAACGGAGACTATAAACAAGCTTATAGCAGACAAGAATATTTATATTAAAGATAAATCAAATCACTAATACCGCTCATAGTACATGAACAAGCATATTAAAAAAGTAGCTGTTATTGGTTCGGGAATAATGGGAAGTGGCATTGCCTGTCATTTTGCCAATATAGGTGTAGAAGTATTACTTCTCGATATTGTTCCTAGAGAACTCAATGACAAGGAGAAAGCGAAAGGTCTTACCTTGGATGACAAAGTAGTTCGTAACCGTTTGGTCAATGATTCGCTGACCGCTGCCCTAAAATCAAAACCCTCTCCTATTTATCATCAAGCTTTTGCAAAACGTATCGCCACGGGAAATCTTGAGGACGATATCGCAAAGGTGGCCCAAGTTGATTGGATTATTGAGGTTGTGGTAGAGCGTTTGGATATTAAGAAGGTCGTTTTCGAAAAATTAGAAAAGCATAGAACCGCAGGTACGCTTATCACCTCCAATACCTCGGGTATTCCGATAAAGTTTATGAGCGAGGGAAGAAGTGACGATTTCCAGAAGCATTTCTGTGGAACACATTTTTTTAACCCTGCACGTTACTTGAAATTATTTGAAATCATACCAGGTCCAAAGACTTCTCCCGAAGTGTTGGAGTTCTTGAACGGATATGGTGAACAATTTTTAGGTAAAACTTCCGTAATCGCGAAAGACACACCAGCCTTTATTGGTAACCGTATTGGCATCTTTAGTATTCAAAGTTTGTTCCACGCCGTTAAGGAAATGGGAATGACCGTTGAAGAGGTTGATAAACTCACTGGTCCTGTAATCGGTAGGCCAAAATCCGCCACGTTCAGAACCGTAGATGTCGTAGGTTTAGATACCTTGGTTCATGTAGCCAACGGTATTGCGGACAATTGTAAGGACGATGAAAGGTTAGCCTTGTTCGCCCTTCCGGATTTTATCAAGACCATGATGGAGAATAAATGGTTAGGTAGTAAATCCGGACAAGGTTTTTACAAAAAAACAAAAAACGATAAAGGCAAAACAGAAATCCTAACACTGGACTTGGACACCATGGACTACCGCGCCAAAAAAAGTGCTAAGTTCGCCACCTTGGAATTGACCAAGACCATTGATAAGGTAGTGGACAGATTTTCGGTTTTAGTTGGTGGAAAAGATAAAGCGGGGGAATTTTACAGAAAGAGTTTTGGGCAATTATTTGCTTATGTTTCACACCGTATCCCAGAAATAACGGACGAGCTTTATAAGATTGATGATGCCATGAAAGCCGGCTTCGGTTGGGAACACGGGCCTTTCCAGATTTGGGATGCCGTGGGTCTCGACAAAGGTTTGGAATTTATAGCTGCTGAAAATCAAGAAGCCGCAAAATGGGTGTCCGAGATGAAAGCGGCAGGAGTTACCTCCTTTTACAGCGTTAAGGACGGTGCAACCTATTTTTACGATATCCCGAAAAAAGAAATGGTGAAAATTCCGGGACAGGATGCTTTTATCATTTTAGATAATATTAGAAAGTCTAAGGAGGTCTTTAAAAATAGCGGTGTAGTTATTGAAGATTTAGGAGATGGCATTTTGAATGTTGAATTCCAGTCTAAAATGAACACCATTGGCGGTGATGTCCTGGCGGGATTGAACAAAGCTATTGACCTTGCCGAAAAAGACTATCAGGGTCTTGTTGTTGGTAACCAAGCAGCTAATTTTTCGGTGGGAGCCAATATAGGTATGATTTTTATGATGGCGGTGGAGCAAGAGTATGATGAGCTTAATATGGCCATTAAAATGTTCCAGGATACCATGATGCGCATGCGTTATTCTGCCATTCCTACCGTTTCAGCTCCCCATGGAATGACCCTCGGCGGTGGATGTGAACTTTCATTACATGCGGACAAGGTTGTTGCCGCCGCAGAAACATATATTGGATTGGTAGAATTCGGTGTCGGTGTAATACCTGGAGGCGGAGGTTCAAAAGAATTTGCGCTCAGAGCTTCGGATTCTTTTAGAAAAGGAGATGTGGAGCTCAATATACTTCAAGAGTATTTCCTTACCATTGGTATGGCCAAAGTTTCCACTTCGGCCTACGAAGCGTATGATTTAGGAATCCTTCAAAAAGGAAAAGATATTGTCGTCGTGAATAAGGACCGCCAAATTGCCACCGCAAAAGCTCATGCGAAATTAATGGCAGAAGCGGGTTACACACAACCACCTGCTCGTAAAGACGTTAAGGTACTGGGAAAACAGGCGTTGGGTATGTTTTTAGTAGGAACTGATGCGATGGAAGCCAGTAGATACATTAGCGAACACGATAAAAAAATAGCGAACAAACTGGCATATGTAATGGCCGGTGGAGACTTATCGGAACCGACCTATGTTTCAGAACAATACTTGCTAGATATAGAACGAGAAGCATTTTTATCGCTCTGTACGGAACGAAAAACCTTAGAGCGTATTCAACATATGCTGAAAACTGGAAAACCCTTGCGAAACTAGTTTCGCAGTATTTAGAAATGAGCAATTAAGAATTGAGATGCACAAAGTTGAAAATCTTAAAATTTGGGGCAAAGCTATAGAACTTGTAAAAAAAGTCTACCTGCTTGTTTCTGAATTGCCAAAAGATGAGAAATTTGGACTTACTTCTCAAATCAAAAGAAGTTCCGTCTCGATACCATCAAATATAGCTGAAGGTGCGGGAAGAAATTCTCAGAAAGAATTTAAACACTTTATGAGTATTGCTAATGGCTCTGCTTACGAACTACAGACTCAACTAATAATAGTAGTTGAGTTAAATTTAATTAATAAAGAAAAAGTACAACCTATTATTGATTTGTGTATTGAGGTTCAAAAAATGAATTATAGTTTTCAAAAATCTTTAATTAAAACTGAACTAAATACTCAATACTAAAAACTAGTTTCTAAAAATATGAAAACAGCATACATAGTTAAAGGATATAGAACCGCAGTGGGAAAAGCACCCAAGGGTGTTTTCAGATTCAAAAGGACCGACGAGCTAGCGGCCGAAACCATTGAGCATATGATGAAGGAGCTTCCGCAGTTGGACAAGAAACGTATTGACGACGTTATAGTAGGGAACGCAATGCCAGAAGGTTCGCAGGGATTGAACATGGCACGTTTAATATCACTCATGGGACTGGACATAGTAGATGTGCCAGGCGTTACGGTAAACCGTTTTTGTTCCTCTGGTATTGAAACTATAGGAATAGCAACAGCTAAAATACAGGCCGGCATGGCAGATTGTATCATTGCTGGCGGGGCAGAGAGCATGAGTTCAGTACCCATGACAGGGTATAAGACAGAGCTCAACTACGATATCGTTAAAGCGGGTCATGAAGATTACTATTGGGGCATGGGTAACACTGCAGAAGCCGTTGCCCAAGAATACAAAGTGTCCAGAGAAGACCAAGATGAGTTTGCGTACAACTCTCATATGAAAGCACTTAAAGCGCAATCTGAGGACCGTTTTCAAGACCAGATTGTTCCTATTGAGGTGGAACAAACACTTTTAGGTGCCGATGGAAAAAAGACAACTAAAAAATATACCGTAACGAAAGATGAAGGTCCTAGAAAAGGAACTTCCGTGGAGGTACTGAATAAACTACGCCCGGTATTTGCAGCTGGTGGAAGCGTCACCGCAGGGAACTCTTCCCAAATGAGTGATGGTGCTGCCTTTGTCATGGTAATGAGCGAGGAGATGGTAAAAGAGCTAAATCTAGAACCTATTGCGCGCCTAGTAAACTATGCAGCTGCAGGTGTGCCACCTCGTATCATGGGAATAGGACCCGTAGCGGCTGTTCCTAAGGCCTTAAAACAAGCTGGTCTAAAACAGGATAACGTTGAACTAATAGAACTGAACGAAGCTTTTGCTTCACAGTCCTTAGCAGTAATTAGGGAGTTAAAATTAAATCCGGATATCGTAAATGTGAACGGCGGTGCTATTGCCCTTGGACATCCATTAGGCTGTACGGGCGCAAAATTATCAGTACAATTATTTGATGAAATGCGTAAACGCAATATGCAAGGCAAGTACGGCATGGTTACCATGTGTGTTGGAACAGGTCAAGGCGCAGCGGGGATTTATGAATTTTTAAATTAGAAGCCCCTCTAAATCTCCCCAAAGGGGAGAATTGGATGGGAGTACCTTATAAATAATAATGTTTAACAAATAAAAACCTATTAAAGCCCTTCCTTTGGAGGGGTTTGGGGAGGCTTATGGAAACAATAAATAATAAAGACATTCTAAGAGGCGGTCAATTTCTAGTGAAAGAAACGAATTGTGAGGATGTTTTCACATTGGAAGACCTGAACGAAGAACAAAAAATGATGCGTGATAGCACCAAAGAGTTCGTTGACAGAGAACTATGGGCACATTGGGAGCGATTCGAGCAAAAAGATTACGCGTATACGGAAGAGACGATGCGTAAAGCAGGTGAACTAGGTTTACTAAGTGTAGCAGTTCCGGAATCCTATGGTGGAATGGGTATGGGATTTGTGTCCACCATGTTGGTGTGCGATTACATCTCAGGAGCTACAGGGTCTTTTAGCACTGCTTTTGGAGCACATACAGGTATAGGCACCATGCCAATAACCCTTTACGGAACCGAAGAACAGAAACAGAAATACGTACCTCAACTAGCTTCTGGCGAATGGTTCGGTGCGTATTGCCTAACGGAACCTGGGGCAGGTTCGGATGCAAATTCGGGAAAAACAAAGGCTGTACTTTCCGATGATGGTAAACATTACATCATTTCAGGACAAAAAATGTGGATTTCAAATGCAGGTTTTTGTAATCTGTTCATTGTATTCGCAAGAATCGAAGACGATAAGAACATTACTGGTTTTATTGTAGAGAACGACTCGGAGAACGGTATTACGCTTGGTGATGAAGAAAAGAAATTAGGTATTCACTCCTCCTCTACCCGTCAGGTATTCTTCAACGAAACCAAAGTTCCTGTTGAGAACATGTTATCAGAAAGAGGAAACGGATTCAAGATAGCAATGAACGCCCTAAATGTTGGTCGTATTAAGTTAGCCGCAGCTTGTTTGGAAGCGCAACGAAGAGTTATCAACAAAGCGGTGAACTATGCTAATGAAAGAGTCCAGTTTAAGACACCTATAGTTAATTTTGGAGCTATTAAGGCTAAAATTGCCGATATGACGACCAATGCTTATGTTGGAGAATCTGCTTGCTACCGCGCTGCCAAAAATATAGAAGACAGAATAGCCATAAGAGAAGCTGAAGGAAATACACACCAAGAAGCTGAATTAAAAGGCGTGGAGGAATATGCTATTGAGTGTTCCATATTAAAAGTAGCGGTTTCAGAGGATGTGCAAAACACCGCCGATGAGGGTGTTCAGATTTTTGGAGGTATGGGCTTTAGCGCTGATACCCCAATGGAATCTGCATGGAGAGATGCGCGTATCGCACGTATTTACGAAGGTACCAACGAAATAAACCGTATGCTCGCAGTCGGTATGTTGGTTAAAAAAGCTATGAAAGGCCATGTAGATTTGCTTGGACCCGCAACTGCCGTGGGGGAAGAACTTATGGGCATTCCGTCCTTTGACACACCAGATTTTTCGGAATTGTTCGCTGAGGAAAAAGACCTTATCAAACGATTAAAGAAGGTATTTTTAATGGTTGCCGGTAGTGCTGTTCAAAAATTTGGACCGGAATTGGAGAAGCATCAACAATTGATGATGGCGGCTTCCGATATCCTAATTGAAGTTTACATGGCAGAAAGCACCATTCTTAGAACAGAGAAAAATGCCAAACGTTTTGGAGAGGAAGCACAGGCAACACAAATCGCTATGTCAAAATTGTATTTATACAATGCAGTAGATGTGGTTTTGAAGAAAGGAAAGGAAGCTATAGTTTCATTTGCTGAAGGCGATGAGCAGAAGATGATGCTTATGGGCCTAAAACGCTTCACAAAATATACCAATTACCCTAACGTAGTAGCTTTACGCAATCAAATTGCGGACAAAGTAGCTGCCGATAACGGGTACACCTTTGACTAATTCAGATTACCCTTTTGTTTTGTTAGACAGAAGTAAAACCGCTCCCAAAAGGAGCGGTTTTTATTTGTTCAAGTAGTTAGAAGCTTCTAATTTTATCAAATGGACAAATCGCTTTTACATAAGGTTTACGATACCGAAGTTTTCAGGAATAAAGGTCATGAATTAATAGACCAGTTAGCAGACCATCTTGATGATAAGCTACAACAAAAATCTGGTCCTGCCATTCATTGGAACGAACCCGAGGATGAGCTTACCTTTTGGCAAGATTTTCTTAAAAATGGGAATCAAGAGCAGCTATTTACGGAAATTACCAAGAGAACTACCTATATACATCATCCGCATTATATAGGTCACCAGGTTACGCCAACGGCTCCTATCAACGCCTTAACGGGAATGATAAGCGCTATGTTGAATAACGGAATGGCCGTTTACGAAATGGGGATGTCCCCATCTGCCATAGAGCGTGTGGTTACGGATTTGCTCTGCAAAAAGATAGGTTTTGATACGGCTTCTGGTGGATTCATTACCTCTGGCGGAACATTGGCCAATTTAACGGCACTATTGACCGCAAGAAAGGTTATGCTAGAAACGGATATTTGGAACCAAGGCTCCGAACAGCAGTTAGGGATTATGGTAAGCGAAGAAGCGCACTATTGTGTGGATCGGGCAGCAAAAATTATGGGTCTAGGAGAGCAGGGTATTATTAAAATCCCCACTACTGCAAACTTTAGAATGGACACCTCTTTATTGGAGGACAAACATAAAGAAGCGAGCGCAAAGGGTATACATATCTTTGCCATTATCGGGAGTGCGCCGAGCACGGCCACGGGGATGTTCGATGACCTAGAGACAATAGCCGACTTTGCAAAAACTAAAAAGCTTTGGTTTCATGTAGATGGAGCCCATGGCGGAGCAGCAATTTTTTCTACAAAATACAAAACACTTTTAAAAGGTATAGACCAGGCAGATTCCGTGGTCATAGACGGACACAAAATGATGATGATGCCAGCACTCACTACGGCGCTATTGTACAAAAAGAGCGCGCATACCAATGTAACCTTTAGTCAAAAAGCAGATTACCTCTTGACAGAATCGGAACTTGAAGATTGGTGCAACTCGGGCAAAAAGACTTTTGAATGTACAAAGACCATGATGAGTATTCACTGGTTCACCCTATTAAAACTATACGGAGAAGAGGTCTTTGATGCCTACCTTACCCATCTATTTGATATGGGTGTCTTATTCGGTAATATCATCAAGCAGCATGCTGAGTTTGAAATTGCCGTTACCCCAATGTCCAATATCGTCTGTTTCAAATATGTGGACAAAAAGTTATCCGGCGAAGCCCAAAACCGACAAAATGAACGTATTCGCCAAGCACTTTTGGAAGATGGGGAGTTCTATATTGTTCAGACCAAACTTCGGGGAGTTCATTACTTAAGGGTTACGGTGATGAATCCGTTCACCACCGAAACTCATTTTAAAAACTTATTGGATAAAATTAGCAAACTAGCGGTTTCCGTTTAACTGATAGACTCTAAAACCTGCACTTCACTCTCCTTGTTGGAGAACAATACCGCACACTCGATTAAGGCCAAGTGCGAATATGCTTGTGGAAAGTTTCCTAACAATCGTTTGGTCTTAAAATCAATATCTTCACTAAAAAGACCTAAATGATTACTATAAGATAGTAGCTTATCAAATTGTTTCATTGCTTTTTTCTCTTCCCCTATCTTGTAAAGGCTATTAATGAACCAAAAAGTACAAATAGTAAAAGACGAGGAGGGCAATCCAAAATCATCTTCATTCTTATAACGATAAAGCAGACCATCATTGCTGAGTTCCTTTTCTATCGCCTTAACCGTGCTTACGAATTTTGGGTCCTTCGCATGAATAAACCCATAGGATTCCATCAAAAGTACCGAAGCATCCATATCCGTGCTTCCATACGACTGGGTAAAGGCGTTCACCTTTGGATTCCATGCATTTTCAAGAATATCCCTTTTAATTTCCTGTTCCAAAGCTGTCCACTTTTCTAGCTTCCGTGTTTTTTTGAACAGCCGTGCTACTTTTATGGCTCGGTCAATGGCTACCCAACAAAGTACCTTGGAAAAGGTAAAGTGCCTGTCTTCGGACCTAAATTCCCAAATACCTTTATCCGCCTCTTTCCAGTGGTTAGATACGATCCAAACAATTCCCTTCGTTATTCCCCAAAGCTCCTCGCCGTTCTCAATGTCATTACTGTACTTGGAGAGCTGTTCATAGATGACGTCCATCAGAATACCATAAATATCGTTCTGCTTTTGCTTGTAGGCTGCATTACCAACACGTACGGGTGCCGAACCTTTATAACCCGCGAGGTGTTCCAAGGTGTTTTCGGTTAATTTTTTCTCCTTATTGATGCCGTACATAATCTGTAGTTTTTCATCCTTATCAGGGATCAAGTCTACTATAAACTGCAGGTATCTTTTCGCAACGTTGCGGTGACCCAAATCGCCTATCACCTTTATGGCCATAGAAGCGTCACGAATCCAACAAAAACGATAATCCCAATTACGTACCTCCCCTATCGTTTCCGGTAAGGAAGTAGTTGCCGCCGCTAAAACTGCTCCTGTTTTATCATAGCTCAGTAGTTTTAAGGTAATGGCACTACGGCTTATCTGTGCGTTATATTTTTTATAATTGGGTGTTCTGCTGCTCCAATTGAGCCAGTAGACCTTCGTTCGTTCCAACTCCGTGTACATCTTACGAACGGTAGGCTGAAATAGCTTCTCGTTATATCCCATTAAGAAATAACCGTCTTTGGACAACGAGATTTCCCTACCTTCTAGAACGGCATTCTTATTAAAAGAGGTGTACAGAAAACAGGTGTCGAACTTTTCTCCGTGCGTAAGGCTAACGATAAAGTTCTTTTTTACATACGTATCCGTATTGCCCATGGCATACTCTAACTTTGGGTCATACTTTACCTTAAACTGGGGTTTACCGGAGAGGTGTTTAAAATAGCGCACCAATTCCGGGGGCGAATTATAACCTCCTTCTTTGCGGTACCTTGGCATAAAATCCCGTATTTCAAAGGCATTTTCACCTGAAACAAAACGGGTTATTAATATGGCCGTGTGTTTTTTATAACGTTGCGTTATCGTATAGGAATCATCAACTAAAATTTCAAAGCTCCCTCCTATTTTTTCGTCCAGTAAAGCAGCAAAAACAGAGGAAGAATCAAACTCTGGCAAGCAGCACCAATCTATGGAACCGGTTTTAGATACCAATGCTGCACTTCTACAATTTCCTATTATTCCGTAATCTAAATTATTCATTAAGCAATCTCTCTTTTATAAATTATTACCCGCACTGCCTTAAGCTTCGTATCACTAGGCCTTTATACTTCCTTTAAAATGTAAGGGATTAAAATGCGGTTTCACTAAAAATCTTGATTCATATGGGCTTTCAATTGGTATTACCCTTCTTTTTCCCGAAATTGAGAGAAATTAAGTTCAAATCAAAGCAAAACCTGCTATTTATGTCCAAAACTATCATAATCTCAAATAGATTACCCGTACAATTACAAATTAGCAATGGAGACATTACCGCGATACCCAGTGTGGGCGGTTTAGCGACCGGAATGAAATCCGTGCATTCTGGAGGGGACAGCCTTTGGATTGGATGGAGCGGACTTACCGATGAGGAAATTCCCGAAGAATTAGCACCTAAAATTGATAAAGCTTTGGCCGAACATGGTTCCTCTAAAGTGAAACTGACCAAGAAGGAGGTAGATGGTTTCTATTTTGGGTTTAGCAATAGAACGGTATGGCCCCTTTTTCACTATTTTCTAGAATATTCGGAGTTCGAATTGTCCAGTTGGGAAATATACAAAGCGGTAAATCAAAAATTTGCCGATGCCATATTGGAAAAAGCTGGTGACAATGATACCATTTGGGTGCATGACTATCAGCTTATGTTAGTGCCTCAAATGGTGCGTGAAAAACGCCCCAATATCTCTATCGGTTTCTTTCTGCATATTCCCTTCCCGTCCTTTGAAATTTTCAGGACCCTACCCTGGCGTACCGAAATACTTGAGGGATTATTGGGTGCCGACCTCATCGGCTTTCATACCTATGATTACGAACGACATTTCTTAAGTTCCGTTCGCAGGTTACTGGGCTTAGAGGTAAGTTTCAATGATATCTACTTGGATAATAGGGTTATTAAAGTGGACTCTTTTCCTATGGGAATCGACTATAAGAAATTTAACGATGCGGCTACGGAACATGCCCAACGGGACGAAACACAGAAGTCCGAACTACAAAAACGTTTGGACACCCATAAGAAATCCGCTCCGGACGCCAAGTTCTTTTTGTCGATAGACCGTTTGGATTATTCCAAGGGTATTGCCAAGCGATTGAATGCCTACGAGTACTTTTTAAACAAATATCCAGAATACAAAGAAAAGGTCCGGTTGATCATCTTAGCGGTTCCCTCCCGCTCTAACGTGCCGCAGTACCAACTTTTGAAAAAAGAAATCGATGAACTGGTAGGGCGTATTAATGGGGAGCTTTCTACCGTTAGCTGGACACCGATTTGGTATTTCTACCGGTCCATGCCTTTTGATAATTTAATAGACCTATATACTACCTGTGATATTGCTTGGTTAACCCCCATACGTGATGGGATGAACCTTGTAGCCAAAGAATATATTGCAACACGCACGGATAAGACCGGTGTACTTATTCTAAGTGAAATGGCAGGTTCTGCCAATGAAATGAACGAATCTTTACTGATTAACCCGAATAACTTTGAGCAAATTGCGGATACCCTTCATAGAGCGATAACGATGCCTAAGAAAGAACAACAGGAACGCAACACTGTGTTACAAAAAAGACTGGCGCGTTATAATGTGGAAAAATGGGCCAATGATTTTATGACCTCCTTAGTGCAACAGAAGGAAAAAGATCTAACCTACGTATCTAGAAGATTGTCCGTTGACCTCATGAACACGGTTATGAAGGATTATATCAAAGCTGAAAGAAGACTGGTATTCTTGGACTATGACGGTACCCTGGCAGGATTTCATAACGACCCTCAAAAAGCGAGTCCGGACGAGGCCTTGTACAAATTATTGGACGATATTTCCTCACAACCCAATACGGATATGTATTTAATTAGTGGTCGCGATAAGGAAACCTTCACCAAATGGTTTCTTCCTAAAAAGTATAATATGATCGTAGAGCATGGGGTCTGGATTTCCCAAGGCGGTGAGGAATTCAGGATGCTGGAAAATGTAAAAAAAGACTGGATGGAGAAAATACTTCCCGTTCTTGAATCTTTTGTGGACAGAACACCAGGTAGCTTCATCGAGGAAAAAAACTATTCGTTGGCGTGGCACTATCGTAATACGGACCCCGACTTTGGTCAAAAACGTTCCATGGAATTAAACACTGTACTCACAAGTCTTATTGCCAATGACGATTTAAGTGTACTGAACGGCAATAAGGTAATGGAAATTAAAAGTAGTAACGTAAATAAAGGTAGAGCCGCTATGCGCGTATATGCTGAGCATGACTATGATTTTGTGTTTGCCATTGGTGATGATTGGACGGACGAATTTATGTTTCAAGAACTGCCCGAAGACTCCGTAACCGTAAAAGTAGGAAGGCAAAAAACCCAAGCCCGTTATTTTGTGGATAATACGAAGAACGTACGCGATATTTTGGGCCGCTTTGCGGAAAAACGCTAGTGACCTAATTTCAAATTTATAATTGCATTGCTTATGAAACACTGTGTGCTACTTCTTTCTTGTATCTTCCTTTCTTTAAGCACTTTTGCTCAGCAGAACACAGAAGTGTTTTTAGTGGATATGAGGACTGATGATGAAAATACCACTTTGGGTACCCCTCTAAATATTTCAAACAATGAGGGATATGACAATCAACCCTCGTTCTTAGATGACGATACGGTACTATTTTCATCCACTAGAAACGGGCAGACGGATATAGCCTTATATACTATAAGTACGAATACCACAAAATGGATTACCGATACCCCTAAAGGAAGTGAATATTCTCCCTTAAAAATTCCTAGTAAAGAAGCTGTTTCCGCTATTCGATTGGACGCTGATGGCCTACAAAGATTATATAGGTATGATTTACATACCGGTGAATCCAAAGTGCTCCTAAAAGATTTGAAAGTAGGTTATCATATCTGGTACAATCCGCATATTATCGTCTGTACCGTTCTTATTGAAGACCGTATGGATTTGGTCGTGGCCAACCTTAAAGAGGGCACGAACTATACCGTCCAAAAAAATGTGGGTCGGTCGCTACACAAAATTCCGAATACAGATTTGGTAAGCTATATCAGTAAAGAGAATGAAACGGTTGAAATAAAATCGTTACACCCAATCTCTGGAGCAACACAAACAATTAATTTTATCTGGAACGGCAGAGAAGATATGGCTTGGTTATCGGAAGACACCATCATAGCAGGTACAAATAATATTTTGGCCCAAGTGAAAGCGGATACGACTGGGGTTTGGAGTCTATTTCATAAAGTAGACCCCTTACAATGGAACAATGTAACAAGGATAGCTGTGAGCCCTGACCAAGAAAAGCTGGCCATTGTGGCTGAACCACCTGCCGCAGCAATTGTTCAGAAACAGGTAGAAGCATATAATGCCGCAAATCTAGAGCTATTCATCAACTGTTATTCCCCAGAAGTAACCGTTAGTTATTTTCCGGATAAAATTTGGTACGAGGGTCATGAAAAGATGCGTGGAATTTATGAGGGCCTATCCCCTACCAATAAAACGTATCAGGTAGCGGTTGTAAAGCGAATAGCCATTGCCAATAAGGTGGTTGACCACGAAAAGGTTACACGCAATGGTGAATTTCAACAAATGCAAGTGGCAATTTATACAGTGAACGGTGGGGCTATTGAGCGTATGACTTTTATTTTCGACGATGACAAGGCTCCAAATCCCGAAACTATTGTGCAAAAACAATTGGATGCATATAATACCAGAGATATTGATGGATTTATGGATACCTACGGAGAAGACATTAGTTTATACAATTATCCCGCTGAAAAAAGGTCACAGGGGCAAGAGGAAATGCGAAAGAGTTATGCCGATTTTTTTGCTTCTACTCCTGATTTGCATTGCGAACTTAAAAACAGAATTGTTATCGGTAATAAAGTGATTGATGAAGAAAAAATAACCGCAAATGGAAATACGTTTAGCGCTGTTGCCATATATGAAGTTGAAGACGGTAAAATTTCAAAGGTCACTTTTCTACGGTAATATCGTCTTTTGAAATCAAAACCACATATTCTTCCCACAATTATCTTAGCACAATTTGCTTGTACCTCTCCATGGTTTGCTGGGAATACGATCATAGACGAACTCATCATCAAAACAGGTTTTGGAGCGGAATTGGCGGGTTACGTCATCTCATCCGTGCAGTTCGGTTTCATTACGGGAACCTTGGTTTTTGCACTACTGATGCTTGCGGACCGCTTCTCCCCTTCTAAAGTATTTCTTATTTGTGCCTTGTTAGCAGCGCTCTGTAACCTATATCTTTTGAGCGATAGTATTACACAATGGGGCCTACTTTCGGCTCGCTTCGGTACTGGTTTCTTTTTGGCCGGCATCTATCCGGTAGGAATGAAGATTGCTGCGGATTACTACGAGAAAGGTCTTGGGAAAGCACTCGGATTTCTGGTTGGGGCCTTGGTTTTAGGTACTGCCCTTCCTTTTTTGATAAACGGAACGGATTGGGGCAACAGTCCCACAACGGTCATCACCGTCACCTCTATACTTACACTCTTTGGTGGAGCCTTACTTTATATGCTGGTGCCAGACGGTCCTTACCAAAAGAAAAGTACCACACTAAAGCTCAAAGCCGGGCCGGAACTCTTCAAAATTGCGAATTTTAAAAGGGCTGCCTTTGGGTACTTTGGTCATATGTGGGAGCTCTACGCATTCTGGGCGTTTACACCTTTGGCGATAAAAACCTTCAATTCAATTTCCGGAGATACGCTTTCTATTTCTTTATGGACCGGTATTATTATCGCCTTAGGTGGCGTATCCTGTGCCATAGGCGGTATTCTTTCGCAAAGCTACGGCAGTAAGAAAGTGGCTTTTGTAGCCTTATTAGTATCGGGAACCTGCTGTCTTCTTTCGCCTGTATTGTTCTTCTCAACAAGTGAAGTATTTTTAGGCGTCTGGTGTTTTTGGGGTATGGCCGTTACGGCAGATTCTCCCCAGTTTTCCAACTTGGTAGCTTCTGCTATACCAAGCGAATTAAAAGGAACTGGATTAACCTTGGTGAATTGCATCGGTTTTTCCATTACCATTGTCAGTATTCAGTTATTGGCTTATATTTTGGATAGCGTACCGTCTACAACAATTTTCTTGGTTCTTGCACTTGGACCAATCTTTGGTTTATGGCATTTAAAGGCACACAAATCCGATTAATTTTTAATACTTTTAAAGACGATGAGATTTCCGCACAATATTAGCCGAATCGAAGCTTTTAGCGATGCCGTTTTTGCCTTTGCGGCCACACTTTTGGTGGTTAGTCTGGGCACGGATAGCACTGATGCCATCATAGATATCGACGTAAAACTCTTCACGGGCTTTGCCGTAAGTTTCTTTGTTCTGGTCATTCTATGGTTTCTGCACTATAATTTTTTTCGAAGGACTAATTATATGGATAATGTCATCATTGCCGTTAATGCTGTTTTGCTTTTTGTAGTCCTGTACTATGTTTTCCCCCTGAAATCGCTCGTAAATTCTTGGTTTCTGCCACAAGGGATGACCCCGGACAAATTAGCGGGACTCTTTGAGCTCTACGGTTTGGGATTCGCGCTAATATTTCTTTGCCTGTCCTTAATGTATTATAGGGCCTATAAAAAATCCAAACACCTGGAAAATTCCATAACGCTGCTCTTCTATGTGCGCCACTTTGGACTTTTTGTAGTGGTGGCTCTTATAAGTATTATTATTGCCTACCTGCAAATCGGAATCAATTACGGACTTCCTGGTATTTTATATGCCCTTTTGGGTCCCTTCTGTTCCGTACACAGTTATTTATTTTACAAAAAATATAAAACCGATTAAATGAAAAATGTATTGTTCTTTACCCTCTTGACCTTAGCCCTTACCATGTCTGCCCAAACGGACCAGCGCATCTTTGATATTATCGATGCCGTTTCTGCGGAACGTATCGAAAAGGACATCACCACCTTGGCCAATTTTGGAACACGCCACACCTTAAGTGATACCGTTTCACAAACCCGTGGTATAGGTGCCGCAAGACGATGGATAAAAGCAGAGTTCGAAAAAACTTCGGCTGAATGTAACGGTTGTCTAAATGTGTTTTATCAAAAGGATTTGGTAAAGAAAGGTGCGAACCAGCGTATTGTAAAAGATGTAGAGGTGGTGAATGTATTGGCCATCCAAAAGGGTACCAAGTACCCCAATCGCTATATCATCATGAGTGGTGATATTGATTCCCGTGTTAGTGACCCTACCAATTATACGAACGATTCACCCGGGGCCAATGACAATGCCAGCGGTATGGCAGGTACTATTGAGGCAGCTAGGGTACTATCCAAATACAAATTTGAGAATAGTATCATTTACATGGGGCTTTCTGGTGAGGAACAAGGCCTTTTCGGCGGTGGTGGTGTAGCAGGTTACGCTAAGGAACAAGGATGGGAGGTCATCGGTATTTTTAATAATGATATGATTGGAAATATTACGGGCGTGGACGGAATTACCAGTAGTACCGATTTTAGGATATTCTCGGAACCCGTTCCTCCAACCGAAACCGAAAAGGAGCGGAAAGCCCGCCGATTCTATGGTGGAGAAGTGGATGGCATTTCAAGACAGCTGGCACGTTATGTGCATAAAACCACACAGACCTATATGCCGGAGATGAACCCCATGATGATTTACAGATTAGACCGTTTTGGTCGCGGTGGTCACCACAGGCCTTTTAACGACGCTGGTTTTCCCGGTATTCGTATTATGGAGGCTCATGAAAATTACACACAACAACACCAAGATATACGTGTGGAGGACGGTATTGCTTACGGCGACGTACTGGAACACGTAAATTTTGAATACGCTGCCAAGTTGACGGCGGTAAACGCCATAAGCCTAGCTTCCATCGCATGGGCACCACCAGCACCAAAAGAAGTTAAGATTGGAGGCATCGTGGAACCGTCCGCAAAGTTTCAGTGGAGCAAGGTAGACGGAGCCAAAGGGTATAAAATTTATTGGCGGGACACCACCGCTCCTACTTGGGACCACAGCAGGTATGTGGGCGATGTAACCGAATTCACTTTGGACGGTATCGTAATCGATAATTACTTCTTTGGAGTTTCTGCCGTAGGAGCGGACGGATTTGAAAGTCCGGTCGTATTTCCAAATGCTATTTTTAGGTAGGTCGCCATAGCATTAGTTTATTGAGAACACGATCATATCGCGCAAATCCGAGAACTACTAAATAAACGAAAATGAAAAAACTAATTGTATTGCTATGTCTTGTAAGCCTATCCGTGGCCCAAGCACAAGAGTTCACCAAACAGGATACGCTGCGGGGAAGCATCACCCCTGAACGTGCTTGGTGGGATTTAAGCTACTACGACCTCAATGTAAAAGTACAGCCCGAGGAAAAAGCAATCGCTGGCTATAATATTATTCGGTACAAGGTTTTGGAAGAACATGATGTCATCCAAATAGACCTTCAAGAACCCTTAAAAATTACGGGTATTTCTCAGGGCGACCAACAACTAGATTACAGCAAAATAGGTCCGGCCTATTTCATCAACCTAAAGAAAAAACAGATTCCCGGGGAGTACAATGAACTTTACGTACAATATGTGGGGAAACCTAAAGAAGCCGTCAGAGCGCCGTGGGATGGCGGATTCTCTTGGAAAAAGGACGACAACGGCAAACACTTCATCGCTACTTCTTGCCAAGGTTTGGGTGCTAGTGTTTGGTGGCCTAATAAGGACCATATGTATGACGAAGTGGACAGTATGCGCATTGCTATCGATGTTCCCAAGGACCTTGTAGCTGTGGCCAATGGTAGGTTACGGGAAACATACGAATACGAACAAGGCGATTATAAATTATACGAGTGGTTCGTTTCCAACCCCATTAACAATTATGGCGTAAACATTAATATTGGCGACTATGTTCATTTTGGCGAAAAATATGACGGCGAAAAGGGTGTTTTGGATTTGGATTACTATGTGCTGCGCGATAATTTGGAAAAAGCCAAAGAACAGTTTAAAGATGTCCCTAGACTCATGAAAGCTTTTGAGCATTGGTTTGGGCCCTACCCTTTTTACGAGGATAGTTTTAAACTAGTAGAAGTACCCTATCTGGGCATGGAACACCAAAGCTCCGTTACCTATGGGAACCAGTTCCAAAATGGCTATTTGGGTAGGGACCTTTCCAAATCCGGTTGGGGTATGAAGTTCGATTATATTATTATTCATGAAGCGGGACACGAGTGGTTCGCCAATAATATTACCTATAAGGATATTGCCGATATGTGGGTACACGAAGGCTTTACCACCTACTCCGAAGCCCTCTATGTGGACTACCACTTTGGGGAACAGGCAGGAAATGAATACGCTATTGGTATTCGTGGAAACATCCGCAACGAAAGTCCTATTATAGGGGTCTATGACGTAAATCAAAGAGGCAGTGGTGACATGTATCCTAAAGGAGCCAATATGCTACATGCCCTACGCCAAGTGATTCATGATGATGAAAAATGGCGAAGTATTTTGCGAGGGCTGAACAAAGACTTTTACCACCAAACGGTAACCACACAGCAAGTGGAAAATTATATCAGTGAAAAGGCTGAAATGGATTTTTCCAAGGTGTTTGACCAATACCTACGGACCATAAAAATTCCAGTGTTTGAATATAAAATAGAGGCTGACAATGCAATTACATACCGTTATACCAATGTGGTAGATGGTTTTGCAATGCCTATACGCATATTTGCGGATGATAAGGAGCTTTGGTTAAAACCCACGACTGAATGGCAAACAGAAAAAGTGAAGCATGGTGCTGCTGCTTTTACAATGGACCCTAATTTTTATGTAGAAGTGAAGGAGCTGTAAGAAAGCTAAGTCCAATGACAATAATATAAATGCACTAATTTTAGTGGTAGGATAGTAGTAATGATGTAATCTTATTTTTGTGATGCATTTGAAAAAAAATCGTGAATAAAAAAAAACAAATACCTTTAGTAGTATTAAGAGCATTAGAGCCCTTTATTGATAAAATCGGAGAGAATTTCATAAGCGTAGAATCTGAAAATAATCTGATGAGGTTCACAGATGTTGACCCAGATTCTGAATTTTATTTCAACATAGAAAACTATGATATAAAAAACGGATTCAAAGTTTTAGTAGAATATCGACCACATACTGAACAGAATGTGGAAAAACATAGAACTTGGATTAAAGGCTCTGAAATAAACACCTACTTTACTAAATGGGTAACTCTTTTAAAATCTTACGACAAGGTCAGGTCACCATTTGATGACCCAATAATTGAATCTTTTAGAGATGGTTACTATACCGAGTTTGAAATAATTGACGAGGAAAAAGACAAACCTTTAATACCAAAACAGATTTTGTTATTAGATGCTTATTTCGAGAAAATCGAAAACAAAATTGACGAGCATATAACCGACTCGAATGCAGAACAAATAAAAGAAATCAAAAATGACATCTCTGAATTAAGAGATAATCTGTCAAGTAAAACCAAAGTTTGGGTAGTAAATAAAGTCAGCTGGATATGGGCGAAAATGACAAAACTCGGACCTAAATTAATGAAAGACTTTGTTAACGAAGGAAATAAACAAATTGTAAAAGAAAGTGTTGCTCAAATAATCGAATTTGGAAAAAATCTATTATCATAAAAAACGTGTGGTAACAACTTATAACCGCAATTGCGGCGGATTCGACTACCCCTCGACAAGCTCAGGGCAAGCTCAAGCGAATCCACTCGGAATTGCTAAAGTCTTTGCTAAACCGAAAATTAAGGCATATTAACCCGTAACTGACAGTTATACGAAACCGTTGTTTTTAATTTAAGACCACCTAAATATGAAATCAAAATTCCCGGGATATTTTAAACTTACAGAAAGAGAAATAAATAAATTATGGGAAAAGGCATTGTTTGTATTTGATGCAAATATTCTTCTTAATCTCTACAGATATTCGGATGAAACAAGAGATGATTTCTTTAAAATTTTAGAAAAAGTTAAAGATAGAATTTGGATACCTCACCAATCAGCAAGTGAATTTTTTAACAATAGACTTACTGTAATTAACCAACAAGAAAAATCATACGAAGAAGCTTCCAGTTCATTAAAATCAATAGAAAATGAGTTTAAAAACTCTCGTCAACATCCTTTTATTACAGCGAAACTTTTAAAAAAATTCTCGAGTTTAACAAAAGAGATTTGCGAACAACTAACGGAGAGCAAGGAATTTCATAATAAGAGAATTAACCAAGATGATATTTTAGATAAAATAGAGGCTCTTTTTAATGGCAAAGTTGGTAACGAGTATGAAAAAGACAAACTTGAAGAAGTATACAAAGAGGGAGAAAGTCGGTTTTTAGATAAAATACCACCAGGTTATAAAGATGGAGGCAAAAAAGACGACACTTCAAAGGATATACACAAGTATGGAGATTTAATTGTCTGGAAACAAGTATTAGACAAAAGTAAAGAACTAAAAAAAGGAATAATCCTAATTACCGATGATAGAAAAGAAGATTGGTGGGTAAGATTCAAAGGGAAAACGCTAAACCCAAGACCCGAGCTTAAAAAGGAATTTCAATCGGAAACAAAACAAGCCTTTCATATGTATCAATCGGATAGGTTCCTTGAGTTTGCAACTAAATACTTGAATGCGGAAATAAATGCAAACGCGCTTCAAGAGATTCGAGAGTTAAGGAAACTTGATGAAAGAAGACAACTTCAGGAATTAAGAAGAAAAAGGCAATATTCAAAGTATAAACGTGCAAATGAAGAAATATATAAACAAAAACTATCCTTAGAAGAGGAATTAAAATATGTTGAAAATAAAAAAGGTTTTATGGAAAGAGCCATTGAAGAACAACATTTGATTTTAGACAATAGTGACCCTAGTGCATTTGATGATAACAGACTGAAAAATTTGAACCTTGAACTACAATTGTTAACTCGCAAAATAAATGGTATCAAATTTAATTTAGATGAGATAAATAGGAAAGAGTTTAACGAACGAGCTTTGAGAGATAAAACTATGCACAGCAATACCTATAGCAAATAGGGCGGTAAGTGCTATATTTAATGACTTGGACGTATTTGCAAAGTCCGCCAGATTTTTAAATTTGGCTTTTTGAGAAAATTAAGATAAAAAGAAAAATTGAAAAATTCGGCTCGTATCTAATCCGAAACAATAACGTCTTTTAACACGCTACGTTTTATATATGGAGACGTTGTAGTTAAGCTAAAACTAATGAAATTCGACAGTAAAAAAGACATCTTGTTTAGTGTTATAATCCTTGGAATTAGCATATTCTTGACAGGGATTATGGTTTTGGAGATTGTTAGCGGTAAAATGGAAACGGCAGGGTATTGGTCTCTAGTTTTAGTGTTCAGCGTTGTTGGACTACTCCTGTGGTTATATTTCGGGACAAATTATGAATTATCAAAAACTGACGGATTGATTTATAGAAGTGGACCTTTTAATGGAAAAATAAATACGGACAGAATAACGGAGATAATAAAAGGAAAAACTCTCTGGGTTGGTTTTAGACCTGCAACTGCAAGAAAAGGACTGATTATAAAGTATGACAATTACAACGAACTGTATATAAGTCCAAAAACTAACGAAACATTCATTACCAAAATATTGGAATTAAACAGCGGAATTAAAATATCGGAATGACCAGCGGAGTTTAAGGAACGTGCGGAAAAGCCTATCAACAACAACACTTATAAACAATAGGGGATTTGTGCTTAACCGAAAGGTTTGCGTATTTTTATGAAGTTCGCAAAATCTTATGTCTAGAAGCTTCGGGGTTGCTCTGGACAAGAAAAAATAAATCAAAACAAAAAGATTTCGCTATGTGCGTGGCGGAAAGCAAACGCTGGTTTGCTCCCGTACTGTTCGTAGCTCAACCGTTGCGCTTTAGTATAACCAACCACTAACCAATGATAAAATTCTTTCGAAAAATCCGACAAAAACTACTTGCTGAAAACCTCCCCTCTTGGGAGGGGACTGAGGGGTGGGTACTACCATGAGAAAAATAATTCCATACAACCAAGATTTGGTCGCCTACGCCAAGGAACTCCGTAACAACATGACTTTGGGTGAAATCGCCATATGGCGAGAAATCAAGGGTAAGAAATTAGGCGTACGCTTCAGTCGGCAAATACCAATCGACCGATATATTGTGGATTTTTATTGCAAAGATCTTTATCTCGCCATTGAAGTCGATGGCTCAATTCATTTTAAAGAAGGTCACCAAGAAAAGGATATGAAACGACAAAACCAATTGAAAAGCCTTGGGGTTACAGTGATTCGATTTTCGGATTTGGATGTGAAAAACAATCTGGATTGGGTCTTAAAGGAAATCAAGATTGAAATTGAGAAATTAAAACCCACCCCTAGCCCCTCCCAGGAGGGGAAAAGTTCTGAACTATGATAAAATTCTTTAGAAAAATCCGTCAAAAACTACTTGCTGAAAACCGTTTCTCAAAGTACCTCCTCTACGCCATAGGCGAAATTGTATTGGTGGTCATTGGAATCTTGATTGCCCTTCAAATTAACAATTGGAATGAAAATGAGAAGATAAAGGCAGAGGAAAAAATAATAATTGCCGGTTTAATACAAAATATTGAAGATGACATTAAGAATTTGATACGTGTAAAGAAAAACGATAGCATTTTTATAGATGCCAATAGAATACTATTGAGCGCATTAAAGAATGACTCGATAAAGGAAAACAAACCTTTACTTAAACAAAAGATTTATGATGCCTCATTTTCGAGCAGTTTCATACCTAGTCAAATCACTTTTAATCAAATGCAATTTTCAGGTAAGTTGAAGTATATCTTAAACGATTCCATTAAAAGTAAAATTCAAGCCTATTATGATAATGTTTCAAATGTACTCGAAGGTCAGGAATCCAATCTTAATTTAATATATGGATTGGCCATTGAACTGATTCCTTTTTTGGACATTAATTCAGCCTTACAAAACCGTTTACCCGATTTCGCTAAAATGGAAATGGACGCCTTTGACAATTCGTTTTTTTATGAAGCTACAGCGTCTGATAGGGTAAAAGAGTTTGTAGATAAATCAACTCTCAAACAAGCGTTGATGGTACCAGTGTATAGGACGCACAGTGAATTACTTCAAGAAGGAATAGCATTAAGGGAAAGTATGTTTCAATATATAGATGAAAAATAACGAACGCACAACAACCAATTCTGCATTATAACCAACCACTAACCAATGATAAAACTTTTTCGAAAAATACGCTACAACCTTATAAATGAAAATAAGACAGGCAAATACTTTAAATACGCCATTGGCGAAATCATTCTCGTGGTCATTGGGATATTAATTGCGTTGCAAATTAATAATTGGAATCAAGAACGAATACAGAAACTTGAAGAACAAACGATTGTAAAAAACATTCATATTGAATATTTACAAAACAAAGAGAGGATAAAAGTAAAAATTAAGGAAGCTGAATTATGTGAGTCGGCCCTAAGACAATTAATGCACCTTATAGGCAAAGACGAAGCTTATCTTAAAAAGCAAAATGTAGACAGTTTACTTTTTTATGCCTTTGACCCTCCTATATTCAGACCTTCTGAAAATACCATTTCTGGTCTCATACAATCTGGGCGTTTGGAATTGCTCCAGAATCAGGAATTGGTTAATTTAATATATAATTGGGGACGAACGATGAAGGCATTGACAGATAGAACAACCAGATTTACCGCAAAATTAGACAACGAGATTTGGCCATATTTATCAAAAAAATATTCCTTTAAAGATATGGATGCCTATGGCCCATTAAATTGGAAAGAAAAATCAAACCTGAAGGTAGATAAACTTCAAATCTTTAAAGAAATTGAATTCGAAAACAATACTGACGAGTTTTTATACTGGATTGGAGACAACAAAAACCTTTTGATAGAATTAGACCTATTGATTGATAAAATTCTTAAGGAAACCCAATATGATTAAGTTCTTTAGACAAATTAGACAGCAACTACTTTCCGAAAGAAAAACCGGAAAGTATTTCAAATATGCCGTTGGAGAGATTATTCTAGTGGTCATTGGAATCTTGATTGCCCTTCAGATTAATGATTGGAGTCAAGACAAAAAAAACCGAAAATTGGAAGCACAATATTATTGCAGATTACTAGAGGATGTTAATCAAGATTTTACAAATTATAATAATTATTTGGCTTTATTAAACGAAAGAATAGACGGAAATAACACATTAATCCAAAAGTTACAAGACTGTTCAATGCAGTTAGACAGCATTGCACCACTTATTCTAAAATCTGTAAAATACTCAAATAGAAATATTATCGCCACTACAGATGCTTTTGAAGATATAAAATCTAGCGGAAACTTAAATATTATAAAAGATTTATCTGTAAAAAATCAATTAGCAGACTATTACAAGATGTTAGCAAATACAAGTGCTGTTATAGAAAGTAACGGAAAGGCCATTACAGAAAAGCGCTTTTTGGAAAGTGAAGATGTCATAAGTTTTGGATGGATAAAACTCTTAGAAAACGTTAATGCAATAGACACGTCAAAAGTCAATCTAAAATCACTGAAATCAAAGATAAATTTCACAGCTGACATCAGATTAAAAATAACAAACGATGCCGTCTTTTACTTAGGACTCAACTCTCGAAACAAGCAATTGTTGCAATTGCTTGAAAACGACATAGTAGCAATGATCAGTTTACTTCAAACCAAATGCTCTGAACATAATGATTAAATTCTATAGAGGGCCGAACGACAAGCAAAGGTCTGGCAGACCTTTGATAGCGAGGAGCCAGACGGTGCGGAGGACAAAAAACGAAATATATGATTAAGTTCTTTAGAAAGATTAGACAAAATTTATTGTCCGAAGGAAAAACGGGAAAGTATTTTAAATATGCTATTGGAGAGATTATTCTAGTGGTCATAGGGATTTTGATAGCCTTACAGATCAATGATTGGAACCAGAACAAGAAGGACCGAAAATTAGAACAGCAATATTATTGTCGTTTATTGGAAGACGTTAAACAGGATTATAGTAATTATGAATACTCTCTTGAACTGTTGGACCTAAGAATTAACGCGAATAATATCATGATACAGCGGTTATTGGACGATACCACACCTTTAGACAGTATCGGATCATATCTTATAAATTCTGTCAAATTTTCCAATAGAAATTACCGAGCCACTACGGACGCATTTGAGGACATAAAATCGAGTGGTAATCTAAACATCCTAACAGACTTTTCTACTAAAAACAAATTGGCTTCCTACTATGAATCAATGGATAGAACAAGCTCCATCATAGAAACTAACGGAAAAGCTATCACGGACAAACGTTTTTTTGAAACGAAGGATTTCATTAGTTCGGGATGGATAAACATGGTAAACGATTTCAACGGAATAGACACGACAAAAGTGGACCTTGACCTACTGAAATCAAAAGTTAATTTCACAGCTAAAATAAGAGAAATAATGTTAAACGACGCCATGTTTTATTTGGGTATCAACACTCGTAATAAACAAATTTTGAAATCGGTTGAAAATGAAATCCTGTCGATAAAAAGTTTACTTGAAAAAAAATGCCAGAATCAATAGCATTGAACAATCTAAAATAACGAGAGTGCAGCAAAATCTATAGACAATGTAGGCTTTGGACTTAATCGCAGAGTTTGCGTATTTTTATGATGTCCGTAGAATCCTTAATCCTAAAGTTTAGGTTTTGTTTTAGATAAAAAGTAAAATTTGGCTGCGCACATAACATTAATCCGATAATACCGAGTTATGAAAAACGTCTTGAATTTAATTGTTCTCTTTACGGCAACGCTATCCTTAAGCTGCCAAGGACAATCCGGTTTCGTAAAAATTGACGAATCAGAAATCGATACGGTCAAATTAAAATCCGTGCAGAAATTAGCAACAGATATACTGCTTGCACAAAAGCGTGGAACATACTACCAATTAACTAGTGAGCAAGCTACAGCGGCAATGGTAGAAGGGCTGTCGGAAACAGTTCAAAAAAGTTCGCACATACAATTAAAACAATTGTTCGGGGCGTTCAAGGAAATAAAGTTCCACTCCCTTATGGAAAATGAACAGCGCTTCCGCGTGTATAGGTTCAAAGTTGTTTATGAATCTGATGCCGATGTAGAGGTGCGCGCAGTAACCGATTCGGCAGGAAAACTGGCTGGATTCTTCATAAAACCTTGGAACGATAGTTTATAGTTATGCTCAACCATTGGCTACAACGTGTATACCATCCTAAAGGTCAAAAAGCGCGGCTTAATAAAAGTTTCCGAAGTAAAACCGAGATGTTATTTTTCCGCTGACCAAAGAAATGGATTTTGAAATTATCCCAACTGCGGGTTGGACCAAACCCATGGCCGACGAACGCAGTGCTAAATTAAGGGCAATAAGTCAAGATACCATTAGAACTAAGGACTGGCACGCATATACCGAAGCTAATATGTAGCCTTCCCTAAAAATAGGACAGCTTAAAATTAGAATTTTCTAACTTTAAATTTTAACTGTCACATGAAAAAAAGCAAGTTTACCGAGAGCCAGATCATCAAGGCCTTGAAAGAGAACGAACAGGGCCGTAGTGTCGGGGATGTATCCCGCGAACTGGGCATCGACAAGAGCACCTTTTATTATTGGCGCAAGAAATATGGCGGAATGGAGGTCACGCACATGAAACGTCTCAAAGAGCTCCAGGAGGAGAACCGCAAGCTCAAACAGATGTACGCCGACGTAAGCCTGGACGTGCGCATGCTCAAGGACGTACTGTCAAAAAAGTTCTAGGGCCTTCCGACAAGAAGCACCGTGCCAAGTACCTTCAGGATGCCTATTCGGTCCGTGTATCGCGTTCCTGCCAAGTGATCGGGCTTGCCCGTTCGATGTGGTACTACCATACCAAAAAGAACGATACGGAAGTGATCGACGCGCTATCGAGGTTGGCGGAAGAACTGCCGACAAGGGGTTTCGAGGTGTACTATAAACGGCTTCGTCGCGAAGGCCATAAATGGAACAGGAAACGTGTACTTCGGGTTTACAGGAAGATGAACCTGAAGCTGCGCAGAAAACATAAGAAAAGACTGCCCGCAAGGGTAAAGAACCCATTGGAGGCCCCTACGGCGCTCAATGAGGTATGGAGTATGGACTTCATGTCGGACGTTCTCTCCGATGGAAGGAAAGTAAGGGTGTTCAACGTCATGGACGATTGTAACCGTGAGGCACTGGCCATGGATATAGGTCTGAACTATCCGGCAAGAAAGGTCGTGGAGACCTCGGAGTATCTGGAAGAGGAAGTAGGGCTTCCAAAGACGATACGCTGTGACAACGGTCCCGAGTTCATCTCGAAGACCTTGGCGGCGTGGTGCAAGGGAAAAAGAGTGGAACTAAGGTTCATACAACCGGGCAAGCCGATGCAGAACGGTTACATGGAAAGGCTCAACAGGTTTTACAGGGAGGACGTACTTGATGCCTACTGGTTCAACGACCTGCACCAGATCAGGACATTGACCGATAAATGGAAAAAGGATTACAATACGCGGCACCCACATTCATCATTGGGAGATATGCCACCGAGAGAGTATAAAGACCGTTTCGGGGAAGAATTCTTCCCCGAAACGGTCAACGATAAAGATATTTTTATGAATTTAGCGATGTCCTAAAAAGGGTAAGGCTACAAATAAACGTACCGATTCTCTTTATGCAGCTACGGGTAAGGTCAACGACCCCTACTTCATTCACACCCACACTTATGATAGTATACAGGATATTGCCTTACAGACCTACAACAGACTTTTTAATGTAGAATTAGGGCTCGGTGGTTGGGAGAATATCAACATTGCCCATTATTGGAATATTGAAAAAGCTCTAGAGAAACACCGCTATAAGGGTAAACGGTTTTTAATTGTATATGGTGCCGGGCATAAAGGATGGATGCTTAGACAATTGCAAAAGCGAGATGATATTACCCTATTAGAAATGACTCCGTTTTTAGATATTATTGGCCCAAAATAAAATTTAATTCCTTCTACAAATATTTGTAATAAGACGGGATTTATTTCCTGTTCTAGAATTACACATGGTCATTAAAAAACCGTAAGGTTCGTTCTACATGCTTCTGCCAATAAGACCAGTTATGCCCACCATCAAATTCTTCATAGACATGATGAAGGTTAAGTTTTAGCAATTCTTCATGCAAGTTTCTATTTGAGCTTAAGAGACTGTCCTTTATGCCGCAATCGAAACGTAGCGGTGGCATTTTACTTTTATTAGCAGTTATACCTTCAATCACATTTTTATGAATATTGCCAAGTCCATAGGACGCTAAGGGTTCTTCGACAAAACCTTGCATATCTTCGAAGCTGGTAATTGCGCTATGAGCTGAAATTGCCTTGAACTTAAGCGGATGGGCCGCACCAAGATGTAACGCTCCGTAACCGCCCATGGATAGTCCTGCAATACACAATGATGAATTTTTACCAGCCTCTGGAATATTTTCTTTAATTGCTTTAGGTACATCCTGGACTATCCAATTTGCAAAATTCTTACTATTATGATTATGATAAGCAGAACCATCTCCCCAAAGACCATCTGATGGCATCGCAAGAATTACTGGCTTAATCTTACCAGAATCCATGAGACGTTTTGCCGTTTTATGCACACCCCCATTTAAAGCCCAAGACCACGAACTACCGTAAACTCCGTGCAATAAAAGATGTATAGGTAGTTCAGAATTCCCTTCAGGTATTTTAGGAACGTATAAACACAGATTTCCACGCCCTTTGAGGTTATCTGTTTTTACTGTCATGAAGCGGAGTCCATCATTTTCATAACGGTTATCAGAAAGTTCAACAGTTCTAAAACTACCCATAGTTATGAATCAAAAACAATAACTCCTTTTGCGTTTTTCCCCTTCAACATATCGTCAAAAGCTTCCTCTAAATTTTCCAGCGGATATTCTTTGGTAATCATTTCGTCCAAGAGCAAATCTCCATTATTGTATAGTTGCATCAATTTAGGAAAGTCAATCTTGGGGTAACATTTACCATAAAGCGGATTAATATATATCTTATCCCATTCAAAAAGTCGCATATCTATGGTAATTTCCTCTTCTATACCGCTCACCTGAACGGCAGTTCCTGCGTTACGTATCATAGCCAAAGGTGCAGCGCCCAAAGCTGGTATTGCCGTACATTCAAAAGCATAATCCGCTCCACGACCATCACATAGTTTTTTTACGGTTTTTGCCGCATCTAATAATCCTGTGTCTGCAGTACTTGCCAAAATGGTATCCGTAGCTCCAAATTGCCTTGCCAAATGCAATTTATTTACATTTACGTCTATAGCTATAATCTTGGCTGCACCAGATATTCTGCAAGCTTGGATTACATTTAACCCTACCCCGCCACAGCCTAAAACAACGGCGGAGCTGCCTTTATTCAGTCCTGCGCTGTTTACCACAGAACCGTAGCCAGTCATTACACCACAGCTTATTATTGCCGCAGCGGAAAAGTTTAAATTTTCCTTCGCTATCTTAACCAATGCCGATTCTTTCACTAAAGCATATTCACTGAGCGTTCCTAGATTAAAAGAGCGTTCAATAGGTCTACTACGCCATTGTGTTCCTTTCAAGTGGGCATGGCCTGGGGTGTGACCGTTTTCTCCGGCGACGACAGGCGAGTTATTTTCGCAAATATGTTGATTCCCAATTTTACACTGAAAACAGTGCATACAGGGGGTTGCCCAATTTAAGATCACTTGGTCGCCAACTTCAAAATCAGTAATATCCCTGCCCACTTCCAACACGATTCCCGCACCTTCGTGTCCCATTACGATTGGTTTACCCCATGAAAGGGAATCGTAATCGGTATGGCAAAGCCCAGCTGCCTTCATTTGAACCAAAACTTCATCTGACTGTGGTTCTTTAAGAATTACTTCATCAATAGTAAAACTTCCATCTCCTCTAGCTATCGCACTTTTTGATACCATACTATGCTACAATTAAATTTACTGGTTTTAGTTCAACAGCGGAATCTATAAGTTTCTCTTTATCCAATCGTATATTATCCTTTAAAGTTTTAGTCGCAATTACGTACGCCCTAGCATTATTTACGGCATCCACAGCAAGAAGGGTATCCCCTTTGAAATACCAAACAGAAAATACGTTTGCCCTATCTTTTTCCTTACGGACCAGAACCTGGTCATAACCTTCTGAAAGTCCTACCATTTGTAACTTAACATCATACTGATCAGACCAAAACCATGGTATGCTATCATAAACAAGCTTTTTATCACAAATAGCTGCGGCGGCTACCTTGGCTTGATCTACAGCATTTTGAACAGATTCTAACCTTACAAAACGTTCGTAATGCAGATTGTAATGATATGTACAGTCGCCAATAGCATAAATATGAGGGTCATCCGTTCTACAGTATTTATCTACCCTAATACCATTTTCTATCTGTAATTCCGCATCCTTGGCCAAGTCGGTGTTTACCACTATCCCACAACCTAAAATAATAATGGTTGCCTTATAATTACTCGTATCCGCACAATTAATGGTATTGATACCTTTTTCCGTTGTTACCGCAACCACAGACTTATTGGTATGTATCTGTACTCCATTGGAAGTATGTAAATCAGTAAAAAAACTTGATATTTCTGGTGAGGTAACCCTAGCTAAAACTCGTTCTTCTCTTTCTAGAACAGTTACATTAGCTCCTAAGTTTTTGAGAGAGGCAGCGGTTTCCAATCCTATATATCCCCCTCCTATAACCACGATGTTTTGGTTCGTGTTTTTTAAGATTGCCTTCTTTATAGCTCTTACATGACTTAAGTTACGTAACGAATACAGATGCTTTGCCTTTTCCAGGCCAAAAATTGGTGGCTTAAACGGTTTTGCTCCGGTAGCCAATACAAGACTATCGTAAGTTTGGATAGCGTGGCCGTCGTATTCGACATTTTTAGTTTCCTTATTGATTTTAGTAACCCTACAGCCCAACTTTAGTGTAATATCCTCTTTTACATAATTTTCGGTAGGCTTTAAGGCCTGCAGTTCATCAGGATTTTCACTGGTTAGATAACTCTTAGATAAAGGAGGTCTGTGGTACGGCAAAGCAGTGTCTACGTCGAACAGAATAATTTTTCCTTTCCAACCTTCTTTTCTTAATGCAAAGGCACATTGAACACCTGCGTGACTGGCACCGATAATTACGGCTATTTTGGATTTAGTTCCTTCCAAAACTCTAATTGGCCACTTCTAAAACAATACCGTCCAAAGCGTCCGTAATTTCAATTTGACAGCATAACCGACTATGTTCCGTTACGTTTTCATCCAGTTCCAACATGTCTGCCTCTATCTCACCTGCCGCACCTACGACTTTCATATCCTCTGAACGCACATGTACGTGGCATGTAGCACATGAGCAAACCCCACCACAGTCACCGTCAATTCCTTTTACACTATTATTTACAGCAAGCTCCATAACGGAACCTGAGGTTCCTTCTGCTGTGATTTCTTGGTTTTCCTTCGTAATAAATGTGATTTTAGCCATGTTTTTATTGAATACTATTAAACTTTACGTGAATATTATCAAAACCTACTTTTCGCTCAAATTGCTCTAGGTCCTCTATATTTTCCTTATAATCCAAGATTTGGATGTTGTCTATTTTTTGAACTAAAACACTTATCAATATTTTTAATAACTGCCTGGCATGGGTAGCACCCAAGCATTTGTGATGTCCAAATCCGAATCCTACATGCGGATTCATTTTACGGTCCAGCAAAATATCATTTGGCTTTTCAAAAACCGTTTCATCCCTATTTGCTGAAGCCCAACAAAGAGAAACTTTACTATTGGCCTTTACCGCGTGTTCGCAAATCTGGGTATCTTCTGTAGTTACCCTACCCATATGGGTTAATGGAGAAAAATAACGAATGAACTCTTCAACGGCTTTACCGATGACGTCCGGTTCCTCATTTAGTCTTCTTAATGCCTCTGGATGTTCTGCAAAATAGGCAATTGTATTTGTTATTGCATTGATTACCGTGTCCCTGCCACCAGCAAAAATCAATATCATAACACCCTTTATTTCTTCTTTATTTAATTTTCTTCCTTGAAAATCAGCATCTAGTAAAACAGAGTATAGGTCTTCTCCGGGGTTGGCTATGGCCTTATCAATTTGATGGTCTATATAATCGTACAATATGTTGGCCTTATCCTTATCTAAGGCAGTGTCTTCGCTACGAAATACATGTGTGCCCCAATTAATCCAAACTTCAGATTCTTCTAAGGGTATATTCAATAATAAGGTGAGTGCTCTTGACTGTAACAACAATGCCAGTTCGCTAACAATCTCAACGCGGTCTTTTTTAATAACGCTATCGATAATAGTGGCAATCTGGACCCTTAATTTTTCTTCATATTCACTATCCAAAGGCCGCTTAAACCATGCCTCTAGTAGTTCCCGGTACTGCCCATGCTCAGGAGGATCTACTTCAAAAGGTATTTGTCTTGTTTTCCTTATTTTTTCTTCGGAGGGAACTACAATACGTCCAATTTCTTTTCCCCCGGATTGAAAAGTTTTCCAATTATGCGCGGTCTTTCTAAGATCCTTAAGTCTAAGGATCATCTTCACTTTTTCATTCTGATCGGTCATGTGACCTATACCTTCTTCTATCCTGGCGGTCTTAAATGGGTCTTTAAATACACTTTCGTCCATGGTCATTACAATTTTACAGTACGCTATTTACAAATATCTAATTCCCAGAGCGCTCTTGCGTTCTCTTTTTTGATAAAAAAATATACTATTCTATCACTCTTTTTATTATTTTTATGAAAATAAGTCAAAATACGATATAGTTGAAACCATTATTAGAACAAATCGTTTTCGAAAAAGCACAGTCTATATTTGCTTTTGAACATAACAAGGAAAATTTTGAAATGCCTTGGCATTTTCATCCGCAACATGAGCTTACTTATATAGAAGAAAGTGTCGGAACCAAGTTCGTAGGAGATTATGTTGGCCCTTATGAGCCAGGTGAATTAGTTTTGTTACGGTCTAACCTACCGCATTGCTGGAAAAACCATTCGAGATGTAATGGCGTTTCAAAATCCATTGTTATCCAATGGAATCAGAATATTTATGCTAAGGCGCCAGAGTTGGCGCCCGTTTTTAATCTTCTTAAATCAGCATCAAGAGGTGTTTTGTTCAATAAGGAAGAAAGCAAAGACCTCATCTCAAAAATTAAAGGTTTGGTACATCTTAGAGATCAAGATCTCTATATTCAATTACTGTTGGTTTTAGTTGAACTTTCAAAATGTGACTTTACCTATCTTTCGGAAGCAAGTTTCGTCTCTAATTTACCTGAAGAATATGGCAGTAGAATGACTAAAATTAATGATTTTGTAGCCTCTCAATACCATCGGAAAATTTTTTTGAAGGAAGTAGCAGAAATCATTAATATGTCCGAACAGTCCTTTTCTAGGTTTTTTAGTAAGATGATGGGTAGACCGTTTTTTACCTTTTTAAACGAATATCGCATTAATATTGCGGCTAGGAAACTTATAGACACCGACGACTCTATTTCAGAAATAGGATTTTCATGTGGATACGAATCACTACCATTTTTCTTTAAAAAGTTTAAAGATTTTCATAATACCTCTCCAAAACAGTATCGCAAGAAATTTATAGCATAGCAAGAACGCTAAGCAGCTTCTTTTTATCAACTACGATATCTTAATGCGTTAAGCGTAGATTTCCATTTTGTTAGGAATACTATGTTATTTAAACATCAAATATCGATAATCCTATCTTAAACAACATAATAGTTTATTTTTTTATCAAAAAAGGAAACCATATGTCCTAAATGTTGGTAGATATTTGTAAGGGAGGAAGGAGCAACTTTTAATTGTCTTGAACCGATATAACTTCCTAAGATGAGTGAAAAAATTTTAACTTATGGAGATTTTAGAATCAATTTATAACGAAATAATAGGGTTTTTTGGAATTACCCAAGTTTGGGAAATTCTAGAAATCGGAGATTATGAACAATTCAAGACCTATGAAGGTATAGTAGCGCTAATAGCTCCGATAATACCTTTACTTCTGGTCTTTGAATTTGTAGCGGGAATTATTCATAAAAAGCCGCACATGAAAGTATACAAGGTAAATTTCTTGATATACTTCTTCAATCGGGTATTATTTCTTGTTATTTCCCTAGCTACTATAGCATTTTGTATTGGCTTGTTCCAAAAGTATGCGCCTTTCCAAACCGAGCCCACTTGGTATTGGTTCATTTACGCCTACCTAGTATGGGACTTAGGTCATTTCATCTATCACTATTTAGGACATAAAGTACGATTGTTCTGGTGTTTACACTCTACGCACCATGCGCCGGATACTATGAACCTTACCGTGAATTTTGCACATTTTTTCTTAGAATATCCTTACGCAGACATTATACGTACTACAGTATGTATTTTATTGGGGGTATCTCCACCAATGCTATTTCTTATCATGTTCATTGACGGCACCTGGGGTTCCTTTATACATTTAGGTGAGAATGTGATGAAAGATGGCCGACTAGGGTTTCTGAATAAATTAATTTTAACCCCTTCGCATCACAGAGTACATCATGCTAGAAATCCCTTGTACATGGATACTAATTACTGTAATTTATGGAATGTTTGGGATAGGATATTTGGCACCTATCAAGAGGAACGAGCCGATATTGAAATTGAATATGGGATTACTCGTGAAATGGATGCCGGTAATTTTATGGATGTTTATTTTGGAGAAATTGCCGAACTGGTCAAGGATGTAAGGAAGGCTCCCGGACTTAAGAATAAGTTTTTGTATATTTTTATGCCTCCAGGTTGGAGCCATACAGGAAACCATCAAACCGCTAAGGTCGCGCGCCAAGCATTTTTGGAAAATGAGGCTAAAATAAATACTAGTGTCTAACCTAGCTTAAAATAGGAAAACAAAGAGAATGGCTATAAACCTACAGCCTACCTTAGAAAATGAATTGGTGCTTTTACGACCTTTGAAAAGGTCCGACTTTAATGCCTTGTACCAAGCAGCAAGCGACCCTGAAATCTGGAAACTTCACCAAAATCCGGATAGATATAAAAAGGAGATTTTTACTGTATTTTTTGATGGTGCGATGGCCTCCAAAGCTGCATTCGGAATAATCGATAAGAAGACGAATACCATTATCGGTAGTTCAAGATTTAGACTACATAACACATCTGATGAAGCTGTTGAAATCGGGTGGACGTTTTTATCTAAAGCCTACTGGGGCGGAACTTACAATACATCCTTCAAAAATCTAATGATCCAACATGCCTTCCAATATTTCAGATATGTCTTGTTTCACGTAGATCATAAAAACTATCGCTCTCAAAGAGCCGTGCAAAAATTAGGGGCCATTTTAGTAGATAAACAAGGTTTCCTAAAACATTTAAGTACTACCAAAGAAACTGGTATCACCTTTATGCTGGACAGGGAAATCTTTTAATTAAAATTATCTCGAGGCAAGTATCGGGGCGTTTTTAATTTCCATTATCGAGTAAAGATTTTAGCAGGTGTACTAATTAATTACGATTTCATCGATGAACACCCAACTTTTAGCACCCGGATTTTGATGCCATGGCGGATTTTTAAGAATACTCTTTACCTCTACCCTAACATATTTGGCTCTGGTTTTTTTGAACTCTACATCAAAGAAATCCATCATAATTTCAGAAGAGGGCTTCTGTTCCGGTAACTTTACGCTATGCCAAGTCTTAAAATTGCTGCCATCGTTAGATATTAAAATGTTAAAACCTACCGGATAAAAAATATAATCACTAGGGCCTGATAATGCCCCAATAGAAACCGAACTAATTTCTTTGGTTTCTTCAAATGCTATCGTTGCATTGAAGTGAGTGCCTTCGTAACCCAACCATTTGCCATCTACGAAGTTTCTAGAGCCGCGGTCTAAATCTATTAAGGTCTTAGCGCCTTTGGCCGTATACTTTTCATGTGGGGGCTTGTTTAGCGTAATCTTGTCATAATCAATAGTCCTTTTCTTGAAATTAGCGGCGACCACATCACTTTGACCCCAGCCTTCTTTAAAAGTAATAGCCTTTAAAATAGTGGTATTGGTCAGGATTATGGGCGATTCGTAAAGCGTAGCTGTGGTATCTGGAATGGACCCATCTAAGGTGTAAAACATTTGGGTATCGTTAAATGGATAGCTCATCTCCACCTTTAATTCGTCCTTAACGAAATAGGAATCCGTGATAATCGTTGGCGGCATCAATTCCGTAGCCTCAAAAATATCGGAATCGATGGCATGTACCGTTAGCATGCTATTGTCCGCCAGTGCCGTAGCCAGCGTCTCATTGGTAATTTCTGTCTGCCATAGATATAAATCGGTTAGCGCAGATAACGATTTAATATCATCTAAAGCAACATCCGTGATGGCCGTTCCATAAAGGTTTAAAGACTCTAATTTTTCCAACTTTTTAACTTCAGCAAGGGTTTTATCGGTAATTCGGGTGTTCTGTAGCTGTAGTTTAGTGAGATTTTCAAATTTGGGTAGTACACTACTTAGCGAGTCGCTAAAATTAGAACGGCCCAAGTTCATCTCGACAATATTTTCCCCGTATTCCTCCAACATATCGAAAAGCCCCTCGTTCAAATCCATTTTATTGGCCAGATTAACGATGTATAAAGGACTTTCTTCCTTTAATGGGTACGTGGGTATACCTGAATTATTTAGATTAGCCAACCAAGCCTCAGAAGCCGGTTCCAGATTTTTAGCCAGTACGGCCCGTGTGGACGTATCTTCTTCCAAATCGTTTAAATATGCCTGAATTTTTTTGCTTCGCTCCAAATCGGAGGTAATGCAATCAAAGCAATTTTCGTTCGCCAACCACCAATGTATCAAATCTATCTCATTTGGTGTTAACTGTACCTTACCTTTAGGTGGCATGTGTTCTTCGTCCTCAAGGGGCAATACCATGCGATGCGCAAGCAACGGTTTTCCCAAATCTGCGGTATCCAATATACTGCCCGTATCACCGCCGGCTAGGATTTCTGTTTGTGAGGTTAATAGTAAATTGCCTTCGGCCTTTTTTGGGTTATGGCAGCTTACACATTTAGCATCGAAAATGGGTTGTACCACATCATTATAAACCAAAGCTTTGTCAATATCCTCGATGGCTTTACTTTTTGAAGAGGTTTCCTTGGTCAAAAAGTCTTCGCCATGCGTCATACTACCACCCCAGTGGCCCGCTAAGGTCAGCATAATGTTCGCTGCAATGAATAGAGGGAAATAGAGCGTTGCCAAGAACTTTTGTTTCGAATTCTTAGCAAAGAATAAAATAACAGTAACTACGGTAAGGCTTATCGCCATCCACTTATGTCTAAACAATAATTCCTCGTCATAAGCGCCATTAGATTCCAGTAACAGTCCAGTTCCTATAGAAGCCAAAGCACTCAAAACACCGAATCCTATGGCGAGTTTTATGACACCTCCTATGTTCTCCTTGGGTCGTATTCTTTGATAAATTTCAAGGATGAAGGCAAAAATTATAATCCCAATGGGCAAATGAACCAGTACGGGATGAAAATTTCCGATATTTATAAAAAGGTATGTCATGCTCTTATTCTACTAAAATTTCATCGATAAATATAAAAGGTACCGTACCCTTGCCTTGATGCCAAGAGGGAATAGCGTCCATTACATCAATCTTAAGTTCTATACTTTTATAATTTGCTTCTTTTATCGCAATATCCAAAAGTGCTATTTGCTTGGGCTCCATCCATAAAGGTGTATCGTACGTTAATCCGCCTATTTTCTTACCCTTGGAACGTACCTCTATAGCTTGGGGCGCAAAAATCCAAGACCCATGGTCCTTTAAAGTGCTTACTATAAGTTTTGAAATGGGAATCGCCTCGTCAAAATCAATTTTTATGAGTATTTGGTCACTTTGAAAGCCCAGCCAGGCGTTCGTTCCCCTAAACTGAAGTGTACCCTTTTGCAGGTCTACCAGCCCCTGTGCTCCATTACCGCTATAGTTGGGATGCGGGTTTGGTTCTAAGGTGACCTTAGCATTTGAAATATTACGTTTTAATTGTATTAATCTGGTGTATATTTCTTCACTTTTTTGGTAATCCGAATGGAAGGTACGAAAGGCGAACGTTGTCGCTTTCTCTATATTTAGAGCTTCCGTATACAAATCGGAGGTATTTGTTACGGGGCTGCCATCTGTAGTATATCTAATTTCAGCATCTGCCATATTGAAAGAAGCGGAAACTTTTGCCGACTTCGTGAACAGCAAGGAATCTACCGTTATTTTTGGCGCAGCCAGCTCAAAAATTTTATCCGAGGCATACAAAACCTCCTCCTTCGTATTTTGCTTACAAGCGCATAGAAGTACCGCAACAACAATATAAAGGGTTAATTTCTTCAACATTAAACACGATATAACTTAATAGGGTATGTCTTTCCTGAATTCCATTGCGCCACGTATAAATTTTCGTCATCATCTACACAAACATCATGCGGATGGTGAAACACTTTTAAGGTTTGATACATGGGATTTAATTGCCCTTCCTCATACACGGGAGTACTACCGCCGGGAGCGGAAATCAATTTATTATCTTCGTTCAGGATACTTATAAAACCTGTACCTTCCGAACCATCACCAGACCAAATCGTGGCCAGGTAGATATCTTTTTTATGCAACACGGGTCTGCAGATGTATGCACCTGGTAAGTCAATAGCCTCTATATATTTTCCGTCTAGCGTAAAACGTTTCAATTTGTTCTGTTGCCTTGCGGTGATCAATAAGGTGGGGTTGGTCGCATCACGGGTATCCAAACAAATACCGTGGGCATTATCAAAATGATGTGCTTCTGTTCCTCTACCTCCAAATACGTTTAAAAGTTCTCCGGCGGCATTATAATGCATGATATATTGTTCACCGTAACCATCTGCAATATAAACGTCGCCATTTGGAGCTATAGCCGTTTCCGTAGGAATATAGCTTTCTTTGTTCTTGTATTTTCCGGTCTCTTTTGGGTAAGGAAATACTTGTATAACCTGGCCCGTAATCGTAGTTTTTATAACCTCATGGCGGTTATTATCCGAGATGTAAAGTACATCTTCCCCGTTTTCTACATGTAGCGTAAGTCCGTGCGCACCGGGATAATCGGTACCCCAAACCTCCAGCAACTTACCGGAACGGTCGTAGACAATAATATTGTTTTTGGTATGATTGGTCAGCAATAATATTCTCCCTTGGGAGTCCTGCACCATTTCATGACAATCATTTACCGGATAAAAGTTAGCGTTCAATGCTCCCCATTGCAGGTCTATCTTATATTGATGCGAATTGTGACCTATAACTACATCCTTGTATGTCATTAATGAATTTGCTTGCGCAAGACCACTTAGCAGTCCTGTAGTTAGAATACCCGTATTTCTGACGAAAGTTCTTCTTTTCATTAAACCAACAAATCATTTAGGACATGACCTTCCACATCGGTAAGTCGGAAGCGTCTCCCCTGATATTTGTATGTTAACTTTTCATGGTCTATGCCCAGTAAGTGTAGCATCGTAGCTTGAAAATCATGAACGTGTACTGGGTCTTTGACAATATTATATCCAAATTCATCCGTTTCACCGTACACTACCCCCGGTTTAATACCACCGCCGGCCATCCACATAGTAAAACATCTAGGGTGGTGATCACGACCATAATTGGTATCTGTAAGTAACCCTTGGGAGTAATTGGTTCTTCCGAATTCGCCTCCCCAGATGACCAAAGTATCCTCCAAAAGACCGCGCTGTTTTAAATCGGCCACAAGCGCGGCAGAAGCCTGATCCACATCTTTTGCCTGTTTCTCTATAGCGCCCGGTAAGTTATCATGTTGGTCCCAACCCATGTGGTACAACTGGATAAAACGCACATCTTGCTCCGCTAATCTTCTAGCCAGCAAACAATTGGCTGCATAAGTACCTGGAATTTTGGCATCGGCCCCGTACATTTTATAAATATAATCGGGCTCATCGTCGGTCTTCATTACATTTGGAACAGAAGTTTGCATTTTATAGGCCATCTCATACTGCGCTATTCTGCTCTGTATTTCCGGGTTTCCGAATTCCGTAAATTGTTTTTCGTTTAGTTCTGCCAGTTTATCCAACATGGCCCTTTTACCTTCCTTAGTAACTCCTTTAGGGTCGTTTAAATAAAGAACAGGGTCTTTTGCCGCCCTAAACTGTACACCTTGATGAAGTGAGTGCAGAAATCCGTTACCCCATAATCGAGTATATAAAGGCTGCCCGTTGGGCCTTCCCGATCCTCTGGACAACAAGACCGTAAAAGCTGGTAAATTTTTATTCTCACTACCAAGACCATAGCTTAACCAAGAGCCCATACTGGGTCGGCCCGGCTGTTGTGAACCGGTCTGAAAAAAGGTAACCGCGGGATCGTGATTTATAGCCTCGGTATACATCGATTTTACGATACACAGTTCATCTACCATTTTGGCGGTATACGGAAGTAAATCACTTATGTACGTACCGTTCTTACCGTATTGTTTGAAGTCGAATACGGATCCTGCCAAGGGAAAACTATCCTGACCCGAGGTCATACCTGTTAGCCGTTGACCGTTTCTGATAGATTCGGGTAATTCTTCACCTCTTCTCTTAATTAAAGTGGGTTTATAATCGAACAACTCCAACTGAGAAGGTCCACCGCTCTGAAAAAGATAAATTACTCTTTTGGCCTTTGAGGCATGGTGTAAGGCATTCAACATTCCATCGTTACCTCCAAAATCATTAGCCTTGGTAATAATACCGTTCGCATCCTTTCTAAAAAACGATTGTCCAAGTAACGAAGCAAGTGCTACGGAGCCCGCACCTAAGGCCGCCTTACCTAAGAATGACCTTCTGTTCAATAATAGCGAACGTTCCTCTATAATTTTCTTTTCACTCATAACTAACCTCTAGTAATAGTTTCGTCTAAATTAAAAATAGTGTGTGCCACTAATGACAAGGAAGCCAATTCCTTTTGGCTTACATCTGCCTCTGAAATATATTCACCGATAGTAATGTAATCGGACGCCTCGATAATGCCATTGTCTATTTTTGATTGCATGTCCTTGTAATGATCCAATAACATCGTTTTTTCCTCTGCATCGGGTAAACGCGAGGTCGCTTTTTGGAAAACATACGAAATTTGTTTCTCTAGCTCTCGAGGAAATTTCTCAATACTTACAGTGGCCAAAGCTCTAGAGGCCTCTATTAATTGGGGGTCGTTCAATAGTACCAAGGCCTGTAATGGCGTATTGGTTTCTTGGCGTTTTACAGAACATAGGTCCCTTGAAGCACTGTCAAAAGTCATCATACTCGGAGGCGGTACGGTCCGCTTCCAAAAGGTATACAAACTCTTCCGGTATAAATCCTCACCTTCACTCTGTACATAACGAGAGGTACTTCCCCCGCCACCGCCAGTGGTCTCTTCCCATATACCTTCTGGTTGATATGGTTTTACACTTGGTCCGCCTACTTCTTTCGTTAATAAACCACTGATAGCCAGCGCTTGGTCCCGTATCATTTCGGCCGTAAGTCTTAGACGGGGCGCTCTCGCCAGTAGTCTATTTTCCGGGTCTTGCTCCAATAGTTCCGGTGTAGTCACCGCGCGCTGTTTATAGGTGGCGGACATGGCCATGTATTTTAACATTGCTTTCGTGTTCCATCCTTCGTCCCTGAATTTAATGGCCAAATAATCCAACAGCTCTGGATGTGAGGGTAAAGCACCCTGATTTCCAAAATCATAAGAAGAACTCACCAGGCCATTTCCGAACATACGCTGCCAATATCTATTCACGGTTACCCTTGCCGTTAGTGGGTTTTCATTGTCAAAAAGCCATTTAGAAAGTCCCATCCTATTTTTAGGATAGTTCTCTGGGAATGATAAAACGGATTTTGGTGTGTCGGGGAATACTTGGTCCGTCGGTTGGTCGTAAACCCCACGGTTTAAGATAAATGCAGGTTTCCACTCCTCTCGCTCGTACATGACCATGACGGGCACTTCTTTTTTAGGCGCTTTGTCAAAGTTGACAAAATCCAATACACCACTCGCTTCCTTTTCTGTAACGGTAATATATGGTTCTGGAGTTTCCCCTGGTAATGGAATGGACAATTTTTCCTTGTTATTACTAAAGAAGCTAAAAAGCTCAAAATGCTCTTTTTGACTAATAGGGTCGTATTTGTGGTCGTGGCAACGAGCACACTCCAATGTCAATCCCAAAAAGGTGGTACCAAATGTTTGCAATCTATCTTCTACATACTCCACATGGTATTCTTCCGGAATAGTACCTCCTTCAAAGGTAATTTTATGATTACGATTGAAACCAGTAGCCAATATTTTTTCCAAATCGGCATCGGGCATTAAGTCACCGGCCAACTGATAGGTTACAAATTGGTTATAGGGCATGTTTTCATCGAAGGCGTGAATTACCCAATCTCTCCACGGCCACATGGTTCTTTCAAAATCGTCTTGATAACCGTGTGTATCCGCATATCTTGCAATATCCATCCACTCGGCGGCCATGTGCTCGGCATGATCTATGGTCTGTAACAATGAATCTATCAGTTTCTCATAAGCATCCGCAGCAGTATCATTTACAAAAGAATTCACTTGCTCTGGAGAAGGTGGGAGTCCCGTAAGGTCAAAAAACACCCTGCGTACCAATTTTTCTTTGGAGGCCACCTCCGACGGGGCAAGACCGTTTAAGCGCATTTTTTTCAGTACAAATTTGTCTATTTCGTTGTTTGCCCAGGCCGAATCGTTGATTTCAGGTACTTCCGGCTTTACCGGGGCAATAAAGGCCCAATGCTCCTTATATTCGCCTCCCTGCGCTATCCATTTCTCTAGAATAGCTTTCTCTTTGGGCGTTAATTCCAGATTAGATTCTGGAGGCGGCATTAATAAGTTGGCGTCCTCGCTGTAAATACGATGCACTAACTCACTTTCCTCCGGTTTGTTCGGAACAATAGCAAACCGGTCCTTGTTTTCACCCAATGCCGCATAGGCATCTTCTGCAGTATGCAGGGATAAATTACCCTCAATAGCGTTCTTGTCCGGGCCATGGCATATAAAGCAACGGTCAGAAAGAATAGGTTTTACGTCAAATGTAAAATCAATTTTTTCCGGAATACCTTGGATATCAGCTTTAGCGATGACCCTTTCAGAAGTAGAGGGTTTCTGTTCGCACGAATAATAAATACCACAAAATAATAGTATACCTACTCCTACAAGTATTTCCTTAAAGGATGGTTTTATTTTCATAGAATTGTCGATTTTCATAGCAATAAATACTTTCAAAACTTATTTAAAGTTAAGAACTAAAAGAAAATATAGGTAGAAAATTCGACTAACAACAATTCTGAAGTCACTAATATCAGCTAGTTATCCTACTCTTGTAATTTCGTTTCTTCATAAAATTTTATTTTTACGCAAAAGGCGCGGCAAACAAATGGAAGACTCAAACATTCCCGAATTCTATTTTAAAAACGATAAGGAATTTAGAACGTGGTTGCATGTAAATCATAAAACCTATTCAGGTATCTATCTCATTTTTTATAAAGTGGACCATGAAAATGAAAGTATGCGATGGGAAGAAGCCGTCAGGGTTGCACTGTGCTATGGATGGATAGACAGCACCGTAAAAAGTTTGGGAGAGGGAAAACGGAGACAATATTTCTGTCCGAGAAAACCTAAAAGTGTTTGGAGTAAGGTGAACAAAGAGCATCTAAAATCTCTAGAAAAGGCCAATTTAATGCATGAAAGCGGCCGTGATGCTGTGGCCATTGCCAAGGCTAATGGCTCGTGGGTGGCTTTGGACGATGCGGAGAATGGTATTGTTCCAAAAGACCTAGCATATGCCTTCCGTCAAAATACTAAAGCTTTCAAGAATTTTAAACGTTTTACCAAAGGGCAACGCAAAAGCTACCTGTATTGGCTAAATCAGGCAAAACGAGAAGCAACAAGAGAAAAGCGAATAGCAGAAATTGTACGGCTGTGTGCTGCTAACGAAAGATACAGAAATGGCGGACAGCGCTAACTCCCGTAATGTTAAACATCAATTCTATCTGAACTAATTGTAAATTATATGTTATTTTTACATCATGTTCGGAGGGTGTACCAAGCCAGCGTGTTTCCGTTATTGGTTTTCCTTCCCTACCCCCAAAAAATGTCAAAATTACCCAAGGAACACCAATTCTTGGATTTATCGGATTATGGTAGACCTGTTGCGAGAATTATTGCCAATAGTCTAAAACATACTTCCTTCACTCCTATACATGTTACCATAAGTTTTATTATCGCCGGATTAGTGGCAATTGTTTGCTTATTGAACCAGTACTATTGGGCTACCTTGTTCTTTCTCGTCTTGAAGTCTATCCTCGATGCCGCGGACGGGGAATTGGCAAGATTAAAAAAAACACCGTCGTATACAGGACGTTATTTTGATTCTGTTGCGGATATTATTTTGAACCTTCTCATACTCATTGCCATTTGGCACGTAAGCTCTGAATCGTGGTTTTTGACGGTTTTAGCATTCGTTGGATTACAGCTACAGGGCACCCTATACAATTATTACTACGTAATTTTAAGAAAAAATAAATCCGGAGATACCACAAGCCGCATATTTGAAAATGAGACGCCTATTGCTTTAAAAGGAGAGAGCCAGAGGAGCGTAAATATTTTCTTTACGTTGTATAGTTTGCTCTATGGTGTCTTTGACCGTATTATTTATGCGCTGGATCGTAAAGCAGAAAATAGCAATAGCTTTCCCAACTGGTTTATGACCGCAGTTTCTACCTTTGGCTTAGGTTTTCAATTATTGGTCATTGGTTGTATGTTGGTGCTGGGTCTTAGAGATTATATTATTCCCTTTTTTATCGGTTATTCACTCTTCATTTTAATTTTTATCCTGTTGAGAAGATTTATAAATCGCTAATTATTTCTACCTTCCCATGGCTAATTCAATGCTGCCATGGTGAAATCTATATTACGTCATAAACCCCTCTTTTTTCTAATTGTGCTGCTCGTTGCGTGCCAAGGTCAAGAAGAAATCACCTACGACATTGTACTAAACAACGGTTCTATTATAGACTTGGAAACGGGTAAAATATCTAAGCAACATATAGGCATCAATAATGGTATGATTATGGAACTAAAATCTGCATCCGCGGATATTCCACTGAAAGGTAAGCTAGAAATCGATGCGCATGGCAAATATCTTTTGCCTGGATTTTGGGACAACCATGTGCATTTTAGAGGTGGCGATTCGCTCATTGAAACAAATAAAAATTTTCTGAAACTTTTTATGGCCAACGGAATAACCACGGTACGAGATGCTGGTGGGGACCTTACCAAGAATGTTATGGAGTGGAAAAATAGTATTGCCGAAGGAACTTTGGTCGGTCCTACCATCTTTACATCCGGGCCAAAAATAGATGGCAAAGGCGCAACATGGGCAGGCTCTTTGGAGGTCGAGAATGAGGCTGACATTCAAGAAGCATTAGACTCGTTGCAGCGGATACCTGTAGATTTTGTGAAGCTTTACGATAGCCGAATCACTGCCGAGAATTACCTTAAAACCATACAGGAAGCTGAAAAAAGAGGCCTAATCACTTCCGGACATATGCCATTTACCGTTACTTTGGACGAGACCGTAGCCTCTGGCATTGATGCCATTGAACACCTTTATTATATCATGAAAGGCTGCTCGGCCAATGAAGTTTCCGTCACCAAAAAAATGAAATCCGGAGAAATAGGCTTTTGGGACGCCATGCCCTTATTGATGCAAAGTTTTTCGGACACTACGGCGGCTAACACTTTCGCTTCCTTAAAGAAAAACGATGTTTATGTGGTACCTACACTGCATATCGGTAAAACATTGAGTTACTTAGATGAGGATAATCACGAAAACGACCCTTATTTAAAGTATATGACCCCTAGCCTTATCCAGACCTATGAGGGACGGATAAATAGAGTAAAAAATTCCAAACCTGAAGCTGTTGCCAACCGAAAAGCACTGGATGCCTTTTTTGGCGAATTGGCCAAATCCCTAAGTGATGCCGGAGTAGGGCTTTTAGCCGGTTCGGACAGTGGTGCTTACAACTCCTTTGTTTATCCGGGAATATCACTACATCAAGAATTAAAGGAAATGGTAGCTAACGGTATTTCCCCACTGGAGGCCTTGCGGACCTCAGCTTATAACGGGGCCAGGTTCCTTAAGAAAGATTCTGACTATGGTAGTCTTACCAAAGGCAAGGTTGCGGATATTGTACTTTTAGATGCTAATCCTCTGGAGGAAATTGGGAACACGGAAAAAATCCATTATCTCATTAAAAGTAATACAGCCTATTCTGCGCCGAAATTAAAAGCACTACTCGACAGCGCCATAAAAATTGATTAAATGAAAAATGTTATTCTTGTTTTAGTTTGTTTTTTAAGCTTGATGCTCAAGGCACAGACCCTATTGGTACCCGACCGTGTATTTGACGGGGAGGAATTACATTCGGATTGGGTAGTACTAATGGAGGGAAACACTATTACCTATACAGGTACTACAAACGAATTCACCAGACCTGTTAACACCAAAGAAATCAGACTTGCGGGGACAACGCTAATGCCCGGTATTATCGAGGGACATTCCCACCTATTACTACACCCCTATAACGAGACCGATTGGAACGACCAAGTATTAAAGGAATCGCCGGTGGAGAGGGCCATCCGAGGGACTGTACATGCTAAAAACACCCTTATGGCCGGCGTTACCACCACAAGGGATTTAGGGGCCGAGGGAGCGGGTTACACCGATGTTTATTTGAAAAAAACTATTGACGAGGGAATTATTCCAGGACCTCGTATGCTTGTTGCCGGACCTGCCATAGTCGCCACAGGTGCTTACGGACCCAAAGGATTTCACGATGGTGTTACCGTGCCACTTGGAGCGGAGGCGGTTAGTGGAGTGCCGGAAGCTATAACAACGGTGCGACGTCAAATGGGAAATGGTGCCGACTTTATTAAGATTTATGCCGACTACCGTTGGACGCCAGGGGCAATTTCCCAACCTACCTTTTTACAGGAGGAAATCGATGCCATGGTCGCTACGGCCACCAGTGCCGGAAAATACGTTGTCGCGCATGCAAGTACACCCGAGGGAATTAAACGTGCTATAAACGGAGGTGTAGAAACCATAGAACACGGAGATGGGGCTACTTTAGAACTGTTTAAACTCATGAAGGAAAAAGGTATCGGATTCTGTCCGACTCTTGCGGCCGGAGATGCAATTGCACAGTACCGTGGCTGGAATAAAGGAAAAGAACAGGAACCGGAACGCATAAAGAAGAAAAGGGCCTCTTTTAAATTAGCATTGGAATCGGGTGTAGCTATTGTTTTTGGTGGTGATGTGGGTGTTTTTACCCATGGACAAAATTATAGAGAAATGGAATTGCTCGTGGACTACGGAATGAAACCTATGGCGGTACTAACCTCAGCGACTTCCCAGAATGCCCGTATGTTTCATTTGAACAAACTCGGAAACTTAAAGAAGGGGTATTGGGCGGACATCATTGCCGTAAAAGGTGACCCTTTACAAGATATTTCCAGAATGAAGGATGTAGTATTTGTGATGAAGGATGGTATTGTTTATCAAGAAGCGAACTAACTGTTAGCTTTCAACTGTCAACCCCCAACTGTCAACCGTCCACTGCCTACTGTCCACTGCCTACTGCCTACTCCCCACTGTAAACTGTCTACTCCACCTCTTTCAACAACACTTCTATAGATTTTTCTAGTTGTTCATCCCGGCCATTAGCAATGACATCCGGTTGGTTTTTAACTAAAATCTCTGGATTGGTCTCGTTATTCTCCAACCATTCTCCTGCCTTGTTCTTTGCACTTACCGGTACCACACCCCAAACACCTCCATTGGGTAAGCGTTCCCAACCTGCAAAACTGCAGGTTCCTGGTACAGGCATTCCTACGGTCTTTCCGATTTTTAAATCAACATAACCGCTTGCAAAACAAGAACCATCACTATACATAGACTCGTTGAACATGGCTAAGGTGGGCTTTGTCCACCTAGAGGTAGGTTCGCCACCTACGACCCTATCTTCGGTCTCATAGGAAAGAAAGGGTATACCCGTAAAGAACATCGCTAGATCCGCTACCAAATCCCCGCCTCCATTGAATCGCGTATCTACAATTACCGCTTTTTTATCTATGAACTTACCCATCATTTGTTCGTAGATGGTGCGGTAAGGTTCATCGCTCATGCCCGGAATATGCACATAACCCAAGGTTCCCTTACTTTTTTCCAAAACCTCTTTTTCGTTCTGTTTCACCCATCTATCGTACAATAGTCTACTTTCCTGACCTATGGAAATTGGTTTTACGGTAATCTGTTTTCTAGTGTTATTGACTCCAACAATGTCCAACAGCATAAATTCTCCTGCTTTTCTATTAAGATAACTGGCAATATCCTTGGAGGGCAGTATTGTTTCACCGTTTATTTTCTCGATGAGCATCCCGGGCTTCAAATCAAATCTTGCCTTATCCAACGGACCTCCCTTAATGACTTCGGCAATTTTTATACCGTTGCCCGTATGACTGTAATCCATAAAAATTCCCAAAGAAGCGGTAGCATCCCCATTTTTAATATCATCGTTGAAGCGCCCGCCCGCATGCGAGACGTTCAACTCACCCAATAGTTCCGAAACCATTTCAGCAAATTCGTATGAATTACCAATATGTGGTAGGTATTTTTGATATTCCGTGCGCATGGCCTTCCAATCAATTCCGTGAAAATTGGAATGGTAGAAAATACCGTTGGTACGCAACCAAATATGGTCAAACATATACTGACGCTCCGCATCGGCGTCCAACACCATTTCCGACTTTAATTTAACATTCTCCTTTTTACCGGCCTTGATATCTACTTTTGCTATTTTCCCATCGGCAAGTAGAAACAAATTCTCTTGTTTCTCGTCCCATTGTAAACCACCGGATTTGGCTCCTAAGGAAACCAGCATCTTGGTATTCTTGGTCCTGACCTCTATTTCCCAAAGGTTTAAATCCTTCTCAAAACGAGTAAGATAGTATAGCCTTTCACCGTCCTTTGATAGCACAGCATCTGCCAATTTTGAAGAATGTATGGTTAAACGTGCCTTGCGGTCTTGAACATCTTCCAAATCAAATTTTAAAGGTTTTACGGTTTCTTTTTTCTCGTCATCGTTCTTTTTCTTTTTCTTCTTATCCCCTTCATCATCGGCATCCTCATCCTCCTTCTCATCGCCCTCTTCCATCAACTTTATCAAATCGTATTCTTCCTTGGTCATATTAAATTTATCCCATCCATCTTTGGTCAGGAACATGCTATAGACATCAAATTCTGACTGTCCACTGGTGGCATAACTTTTTAATCCGTTTCGATTGGTGAACCAAATAATCTGATTACCATCATTTATCCATTTTGGCGATATATCATAATAACCACTTTCTGTTAAATTGGTACGTGATTTCCCATCGGCGGAAATAAGTAATATTTCGCTATTACTTAGCGTGACGCCCCAGTCTACCAAAAGCCATTTGCTGTCTGGACTCCATTGGTAATACTTATCGCCATCCGAAAAATGATATAACTCGTTGGGTGTAAGTAAGGTAGTAGTCGTATTTGTTTTTAAGTTTTTGACTTTCAACGTTCTACGCCCTTCTATATAGGCCATTAGATTACCATCTGGCGAAAACTCAGGAAGGTATACATCCGTAGTCGTAGTTAGTAAGGTGTCTTCCTTTAAGATGGTGGCCGCGAAAAAATAAGGCTCTTCTTTTCTAATTTTAGAGGTTTTGTAAATACTCCATTTTCCGTCCCGTTCGCTTGCATAGGTCACCGCTTTACCGTCTGGCATGAATTTTACGAAACGTTCCTGCTCCGGTGTATTGGTGAGTCGCTTGGTCAAAGAACCATCTACGGCGGTTACGAACACTTCTCCCCTACTTACAAAAGCGATTTCCTTACCATCTGGCGAAATGTCCATTTCACGAACGCCACCGTTCACAGAAACATATTCCAATGCATTTGTGGCACGCTGCGTTCGTATAAATACCGGTACTTTTTTAGGTGTTTCACCTTCCCTAAGCGTATAGAGTTCACCGTCATAACTAAAACTCATGGTACCATTCCCTATACTTAACGAGCGAATTGGGTGTGTTTTAAGTTGCGTTAGTTGGGCCTTACCAGACCCGTCCGCAGCCATTTTATGCACGTTGTAGGAGCCACTTTCTTCACTTAGGTAATAAATAACCTGATCATTAGCACTATACACGGGATTTCTGTCCTCACCTTTGAAGCTGGTCAACATCCTGTGTTTACCTGTGGCTACATCGTATTCCCAAATATCCCGGGTTATGGCAGATACGTGGTGTTTTCGGAAGGTATCCTCATAACCCTTTTTATCATGGTACACTAGCTTATTGCCTTCCCTATTCGATTGAACATCTTCCGCCGGTACTGTTAGCACTTGGTCCACACGACCTCCTTCGATTGGTACGCTATATAGCTCAGGCTGTCTACTAATTGGATATTGTCTATGGGTTACCGCATCTTGTCTAGCGGCTCCAAAAAGAACATGCTTATCATCTGCCGAAAAACTATAAGGCGTTTCATCGGTGCTATGAAAGGTGAGGCGCTCTGCGGGTCCACCTTCAGCATCCATGGTATAGACATCAAAATTCCCAAATCTGTTGGAAGCAAACGCTAGTTTCTCACTGTTTCCACTCCAAACAACTTCATAATCATGGGCTTTATGAAAGGTCAATTGACGTGCGGTTCCACCGCCAACTGGCACGCTGTATAGGTCTCCCTGATAGGTAAAAGCAATGGTTTGACCATCTGGAGAGATAGACGGGTAACGCACCCATTTTGGGCTTACTTGAGCCATGCTGTAAAGGGAAAAAATGAAGGTGGACAGGATTAAAAAGGAGTTTTTCATAAATGATTTTGGTTGCTAATTTTAAAACTTTCAAGATAGGTAAATGGGGTCATAGTGCAAAGGAAAAATGTGTGGATGGAGGAATTAGGGGTTTAGGGGTTTAGGGGTTTAGGGGTTTAGAAGAAGTAAAACTATTTCAATCATCACAGACTTTTGAACTCCCTAACTTTTGAATTATTTTTGGTGCCTCATCTAAATAGGTATTTTTTCCGCCATGGAAAACCAAGAAAAATATTGGACCGCACGTTATCACAATCAAAGTACAGGTTGGGATATTGGCCACCCCTCCACTCCTTTAAAGGCATATATAGACCAATTACAGGACAAGTCCATTAGCATACTAATTCCTGGAGCGGGAAACGCCTACGAAGCGGAATATTTATGGCAAAATGGGTTTCAGAATATCTACGTGATGGACATCTCTCAAATCCCCTTGACCTCGTTCCAGCAAAGAATTCCTGACTTCCCCAAAGAACAATTACTTCAAGAAGATTTTTTTGAGCACAAAGGCCAGTATGATTTAATTCTAGAACAAACCTTTTTCTGCTCTTTTGTACCTACGGACGAGAACAGGCTTGGATATGCAAAACAGATGGCAAACCTTCTAAAGCCCAATGGGAAACTGGTAGGTGTTTGGTTTAATTTTCCTTTGACCGGCGATATGGAGAAACGTCCTTTTGGGGGCGATAAAGCATTGTACCTGAGCTACTTTAGGCCTTATTTAAAGCCACTGACTTTTGAAATCTGTCACAATTCCATTCCGCCAAGGCAGGGAAAAGAACTGTTTGGGATGTTTATGAAGAAGTAATATTATTTTACTTTTGATAGTAGTAATCTTTTAAGACTATCCACTAATTGATAGATCAAAAAGAAAATCAAGCATAATATACTTCCAAACAGTATGGGAATTATAGCTCCAAAAGCAAATGAAGCACCGAGTACCCAACCCAAATAGTATTCAGATTTAAATAACGGGAATACAAATGCTAGTATGAAAATTAGACCCATGATGTAATCCGTAATTTCTATACCATTTAAAAAGGTTATAGATATACTAATTGCAAATAGCAACCCCGCCATAAAACGTAATCCTACAAGTTTGAGTGAATCTCTATTATCAGCTTTATTTAGTCGCGTAGCAATACGGTACAACAGAAAATAAGTAAAAATGGGTAATACGATACCTCCCCACCAATTTGGAATACCTGGCATATCGTCGCTATGCAAAATGTAATGTGTGGGCACGCCACCATGAAAATAATCCCAGCTAATATGCGCCCATACCAATAGGGTTACAGCAACAGTGATGCTAAGACGAAGTCTTTGACTAAGTTGATTATTCATTGGTTTTGATTTGATTGATGTAATCATAAGACGCCCTAGAGACTCTCTTGTTACATATTCAAAAGATAAAGTATAAGAAAACAATGTATTAAAGGCTTTCCAAGATTTCGAAGGCCTATACAAAGCGTTAGGAATGTCTTTAGTTTAAATAAGTAAATTTCTATGGCGTAACCTTACAAACAGGTCTTTATAGAAGTTAACTCCTTCATCGGATTAGTGTTCTGTAGCGGAAGTAAAGTGAAACCGTTTACCTTGACGTTGGTGATTTGAAAAATACCCTCGTTCTGGTTTTGTCCAGCATCAAAGATTAAAAACGCGTTACCATGAATTGTATATATACTCCAATAGCCATTACTGCCTTCACTGTAATTAATAAATTGATAACGGCCATAGGGTTTTTTGGCTTTTTTATCTAAGTAGTACTGCTCTTTGGTAAATTGTCCCTGAATTCCCTGTATTGCATCGCACTGTTGCTCCACTAAGAATTCCTGTAGTTCTTTTTCGCCCATTTCTAGCTTGTGACTTAAATCTAGCTTTTGAAAAGTATAGCGTTTGTTCTTGGCACCTTTTAAAACGAGCATATTTGGACCAATACTTTCGACCTTGAACTTTCCCTTGGTTCCTTGAATTTTGAACTTACTCTTCTTAGGATTGCTGGTTAGTCGGCTTTTATTTCTGGTGTTTATACTACCTATGGAATTCGTATCAAAATCCATTATCGTTTTACCGGGAAGGGCCGTAGAAACGGTGGCCTTTTGCAGTATGGGATTATCGTTGGACAACCAAACGCCACTGGGCGCTTGAGCTTTTACAAAAAAATTGATAATCAACAATATAGATAAGAAAACAAGCTGTCTCATATGGGCTAAAACGAATTATTTATACTTTTGTTGCTATCCTGCTTTGGGGTAGCGATAAATTTATCCCCTGTTAAAAAAACGAATCGCTTCTTAACACCTTGGCTTTTTCCTATATTTAGGCGACTAATTAACCTCTCTAAAGAATGACTAAAAAGCTATTTTTCCTCTCGATGCTTTTCGCATCCCTATTTACTGTTGCACAAGAATTGGACATGAAACTCATGCAAGACCTAAAACCTAGAAATATAGGTCCCGGTGGTATGAGCGGTAGGGTTACGGCTATTGACGTGGTTACCGATAATCCGGATATGATGTACGTAGGAACCGCTTCTGGCGGGTTGTGGAAATCCAATTCGGGTGGTATAACCTGGGAACCTATATTTAATGAAGAGGTTACCGCATCCGTCGGAGCTGTGGCCATACAACAGTCCAATCCTTCCGTACTTTGGGTAGGCACGGGCGAAGGAAACCCTAGAAACAGCCTAAATGGTGGTTATGGCGTATATAAATCGCTAGACGGTGGTAAAACTTGGAAGGCGATGGGCCTTGAAAAAACAAGACACATCCATAGAATAAAAATAGACCCTACGGACCCCAATACCGTTTATGTAGGTGCTATCGGCTCGCCATGGGGCGAACATGCCGAGAGAGGTGTTTACAAAACTACCGACGGTGGCCTAAGCTGGGAGAAGATACTTTTTGTAAACAACAAAACTGGAGTTGCCGATATGGTAATGGACCCCGACAATCCCAATAAACTATTGGTGGCCATGTGGGAGCATAAACGCGACCCTTGGTTTTTTAAATCCGGCGGTACGGGAAGCGGCTTATATATGACCCATGACGGGGGCGAAAACTGGAAAAAACTGAGTGATGAAGACGGACTCCCAAAAGGTGACCTTGGACGTATAGGAATTGCCATTGCTCCCGGTAAAACTAATGTAGTTTATGCCTTGGTTGAAGCTAAAAAGAATGCCCTCTACAAATCCGAGGATGGTGGTTTCAAATGGAAAATGATCAACAATAAGGAGGATATTGGTAACAGACCATTTTATTATTCAGAAATCTATGTAGACCCCGAGAACGAAAATCGTGTATTCTCCGTATTCACTTACGTCAATGTTTCTCAGGACGAAGGAAAAAACTTTACCCAACTAATGCCGGCATACCGAGCGAACAATGGGGTACATCCCGACCATCATGCCTTTTGGATTCATCCGGAAAATGGGCAGTTTATGATGGACGGGAATGACGGAGGACTCAATATTTCAAAGGACGGCGGAAAGTCTTGGCGCTTTATTGGTAATCTGCCCGTAGCGCAATTCTATCATATCAATGTAGATAACGAGTATCCCTATAATGTCTATGGTGGCATGCAGGATAATGGGTCTTGGAGAGGCCCCGCCTATGTTTGGAGGGACCAAGGGATTCGAAATAGCTATTGGCAGGAAATTGCTTTTGGTGATGGTTTTGACGTAGTACCGGATTTGGATGATTCACAATATGGCTATGCCATGAGTCAGCAAGGTTTTGTTGCTCGCTATGATTGGAAAACAGGAAATAATTACATCGTACGCCCTACCCCACCGGATGCGAAAACTAAATTGCGCTTTAATTGGAACGCCGCTATAGGTCAGGACCCGTTCGACAATAGTACTGTCTATTTTGGGAGTCAATTTGTACATAAAAGCACGGACAAGGGCTTAACATGGGAAGTTATCTCTCCTGATTTGACTACCAATGACCCTGAAAAGCAGAAGCAGAGCGAGAGTGGCGGACTTACCATGGATGCCACCGGAGCGGAAAACCATTGTACGCTACTCGTCATTGAGCCGTCACCCTTAGAAAAAGATATGTTATGGACCGCCTCGGACGATGGTCGCGTACATTATACGCAAAACGGAGGAGCCACTTGGGTAGAGGTAACCGCTAATATTAAAGGTTTACCAAAAGGTAGTTGGATAACCCAGATTAAAGCGTCCAACAAGAACAAAGGAGAAGCCTTATTGGTGGCCAATGATTATAGAAGATTTAATTATACGGCTTATGCCTACAGGACTAAGGACTATGGTAAAACTTGGTCTAGAATCGTCGATGATACGGATGTAGAAAGCTATGTGCTGAGTATCGTTGAAGATATCGAAAACAAGAACCTCTTATTTTTAGGAACGGACGATGGTTTATACATTTCCTTGGATGGCGCCACTTCTTGGCAAAAATGGACGGAGGGCTTCCCAACCGTTTCTACTAAAGATCTCGTAATCCATCCACGGGAACATGATTTGGTTATCGGAACTTTTGGCCGTGCGGCATGGGTTTTGGATGATATCAGACCGTTACGAGCGCTCGCCAGCGATAAGAGTATCCTAAATACCGATGCAAAATTGTTCAGTCCACCGACGGCATATCAAGCGGCATACCAACAACCCACTGGTAGTAGATTTGGCGGCGATGCCATGTATAACGCCGAAAATAGGAAGTCGGGCGCAATGATTACCTACTTTTTAAAAGAAGGGAAGAAAGCCATGAAGAAGGAAAAATCGGATGATAAAGATGATGAGGCCAACACAACGGAAACCGATACGGAGAAAAAAGAATTGACAGGTGTTCAAAAAAAGGATTCCATTCAGTTCGATTTTTATGATGGTGATAGACTCATACGAACCCTTAAGTATAAAACTCCGGAAAAGGCAGGTTTTCACCGTATTTACTGGAATATGGACGAAAAAGGACCGGATAGACCTTCTCGAAAAATAGTAAAGAAGAAGAAAGAATCGGGAGGTGTGGACGTAAAACCGGGCACCTACACGATTAAACTACATTTTGGTGACGTAAAGGACGAAACTACAATCACTGTAAAATCGGACCCAAGACTCAATGTGAATACTGCCTCCATTGCCGAGGTCTATAAGACAGGAAAGGAAATTGAGGAAATGACGCAAACAGCTGCCGATGCCGTTACCCAATTGGTAGAAAGCAAGATGGTTGCGGAAAAATATAGTAAGGAACTTAAAGAAATAGACGAGAAAAAGTACAAAGACCAAATTAAAGCTTCTAAGGATATCGTAAAGCAGATTGATTCTGTAGTAGCACTATATATTGGTAAGGTAGATAAACGCCAAGGTATTACCCGAAATCCGGAAATCACCGTAATGCAACGCATCGGAAATGCAAGTTACTATTCCAGTACTCGTAAAAACGGTATTACCAAAACAGAAAGAGATTTAATTACATATGCGAAAAACGAATTGAAAATGGCCTTGAACGAAACCAATTCCTTCTTTAGGAACAAATGGAAGGCGTACAGAGCATCTATTGAAAGCTTGAATGTTTCACCATTCAAAGAGACGGAAACTTTTAGTTTGGATGAATAATAGATTTTATTTCATATAAAGAGGGTAATACGTTAAAAAGACGCCTCGATTTTTTAACCATATTTAAAACAGAACATCATGAAAAAATTAGTTGTCTTAGTGTCAATTATTCTGGTTTGGGCCTGTAAAGAGGAGCCAAAAACACCTTCTATTGCGGACACTATGCAAACCTATACCATTGAACAAATGATGGATAACGAGGCTATAGGCGGTGGAAGTTTTTCTCCGGATAAGTCCAAATTACTCATTTCAAGTAATCGTTCCGGTATTTACAACATGTACACGGTACCAGCTGCAGGTGGACAGATGGAACCATTAACAAAATCTGACAGTACCTCTATTTTCGCTATTTCCTATTTCCCCAATGACGAACGTATTTTATTTCGAATGGACGGGAATGGTGATGAAATCTATCACATCTATCTCAGGGAAACCGATGGCACCCATACAGACCTCACCCCTGAAGAAGGTGCCAGGGCTAATTTTTATGGTTGGGCTAAGGATAAGAAGAGTTTCTTTTTTGCTTCGAACAAAAGGGATGCACGATACACGGATTTATATGAAATGGATTTAGAGAATTTCTCCTCCAAAATGGTATACAAGAACGAGGATGGCTATTTTCTTGGTGGTTTATCGGACGATAAAAAATACCTTCCGTTGATAAAGCCAATCAATACCAATGATGCCGACCTCTATCTTTATAGTATGGACGATAAATCGATGGTGAAAATCAACGATAACCAAAGTGCCAATAGTCCCGAAGACTTTTCCCCGGACGGTACAGCCCTTTATTACACTACGGACGATGGCAGCGAGTTTGCACAGCTCATGAAATACGATATTGCAAGTAAATCAAAAGAAAGAGTTATGACGCGTAGTTGGGATATCTCCGGTTCTTACTTTACAGAAAATGGGACGTATCAGGTTACCTATATCAACGAAGATGCTAAAAATACGATTGAAATAAAGGAGGTGGCTACGGATAAGAACATACCGTTGCCTACCACTGCCGGCATGGATATCAGTAACGTTAGTTTTTCAGATGATGAGACCCTGATGACTTTTTACGCTGGAGGTTCGCACACACCAAGCAACCTTTACGTCTATAATTTGGAGACAAAAGAGCAAACCCAACTGACCGATGTGCTCAATACTGAAATTGAGGCTCAGGATTTGGTGAACGCGGAGGTTATCCGTTACAAATCCTTTGACGGATTAGAAATTCCGGCTATTTATTATAAGCCGCATCAAGCTAACGCAAAAAATAAAGTACCTGCCTTGGTTTGGGTGCATGGCGGTCCAGGAGGTCAGTCCAGACAGCGATTCAGTTCTTTTATCCAATACTTGGTCAATCACGGTTATGCCGTGCTGGCAGTTAACAACAGAGGAAGTAGTGGTTATGGTAAAACCTTTTATCAAATGGATGATTTAAACCACGGTGATAAAGACCTCAAGGATTGCGTGGAAGGTAAAAATTGGTTAGCCTCACAACCCGAAATCGACAGTGAAAAAATTGGAATTATCGGTGGGTCTTATGGCGGTTATATGACCATGGCCGCACTTACTTATACTCCAGAGGAATTTGATGTCGGTGTAAATCTTTTCGGGGTGACCAACTGGATACGTACGCTACGCAGTATACCGTCTTGGTGGGAGGCCCAAAAAGAAGCACTGTATTTAGAACTAGGCGATCCTAATAGTGCAGATTCGGTTCGGTTGCGTGCCATTTCGCCCTTGTTTCATACGGATAAAGTGACCAAACCACTTATTGTATTGCAAGGCTCAAAAGACCCCAGAGTGCTTCAGGTAGAGTCGGATGAAATTGTAGCTGGTGTAAAGAAGAACGGGGTTCCTGTAGAGTATGTACTATTTGACGATGAAGGCCATGGATTTGTAAAAAAAGAAAACCAGATAGAAGCCTACAGTAGGGTACTGGAATTTTTGAATGTGTACTTAAAAGGTGACAAAGGAAAACCAATAGAAGATGCCGAGTTTATAGAAAGTGAGGTGTAATATTTTCTTCAAGTTCTTAAACATTTATTTACTAATTAAAATTGATAAAGCCCTAGAGTAATCAAGTTTACAATTGCCACTATTTTATGAAAAAAATCCTATTAATACTTTTTGCTATTTTTTACGTCTCCTTAAACGCCCAAGAAAACGGAGAGGATAAGCTAGGTTCTTGGCACATGTACTTTGGGACCAATAGAATATCGGAAAAGTTCAGTATTCATACCGAAGCCCAATTACGGTATTACGAGCAGGCCAAAAATTTTAACCAATTGTTATTACGAACCGGCCTCAACTATCATATTAATCCAGATGCCATAGCCACCTTTGGTTATGCGTACATCAACACGGACCCTAATTTTTCTGATAATAGAATCATATTCGGGGATATATTGACCGAGGATTTGCGGTTAAACGAGCATCGTATTTTTCAACAGTTTATTTTAAAGGATAAAGTTTGGGAGGTGCTCTTTGAACACCGTTACAGATTAGAGCAACGATTCATAACTGTTGGTGAAGAAAGCGACCCAGAGTTCGAAAGAAGAACGGATCACCGTGCCAGGTATCGCCTTCAAGTGACCTTACCCCTGACCGATATTTTCTTCCTGAATTTTTACGATGAAATCTTCATTAACCTACAAAGGGAAGCATTTGATCAAAACCGTCTGTATGCCGCTCTTGGCGTTAACGTAACAGAAAACCTGAGCGTACAGGCCGGTTATTTAAAAAATCATTTTAGAACTGCAAATTTTGACCGATTACAGATAGGAGTTTTTTATAATCCCGACTTAAGAGGTGTATTCAAGAAAAAGTAAAAAATGAGTCTTCAAAAAATAACGTTTCAGAATAAAGAAGGGCAGACACTGGTAGGCCGGTTAGAACTACCTGTGGACCAACATCCACATAACTTTGTGATTTTTGCACATTGTTTTACTTGCAATAAAAATCTTTTGGCGGTAAAGAATATCGGAAAAGCGCTGACCTCTAGTGGGTTTTCCGTGCTTCGTTTTGACTTTACCGGATTAGGTGAGAGCGATGGTGATTTTGCAGACACCAACTTTTCCGGAAATGTATCTGACTTAATAGCTGCCGCGGAACACCTTGAAAAAAACTTTAAGGCGCCTACACTTATTATAGGTCATTCTTTGGGAGGTGCCGCAGCCTTGTTCGCCGCTGCAGAAATAAGTTCTGTTAAAGCGGTTGCGACCATTGGCGCACCCTCGAACCCAAAACATGTACAGCATCTTTTTAAAAGCAACTTAACGGAAATAGAAAAAAGTGGAAAGGCCATTGTCAATTTAAGTGGCAGGGATTTCACCATTAAAAAACAGTTTCTGGACGATTTAGAGCATAAATCCTTACCAAACGTAGTTGAAGGGTTACGTAAACCACTGCTCATTCTTCATTCCCCGCAAGATGATACCGTAGGGATTAAAAATGCAGAGGAAATTTATGTAGCTGCTCGCCATCCAAAGAGTTTTGTATCGCTAGACGGTGCTGATCACTTGCTTATGAGAAAGGAAGACTCCCAGTACGTTGGTAAAGTTATCGCTGGTTGGTCCCAACGATATGTGAGCATTCCAAAAAATGATTCCCTGAAAACAAAACATCAAGTTGTAGCCAGTTTAGGTATTGAGGACGGATTTACAACGAATATGAAGGTAGGTAGTCATTTTATGATTGCGGACGAACCTAAGGATTTTGGTGGTAACGATTACGGTCCGTCTCCATATGAGCTTGTATCCGCAGGGTTATCGGCCTGTACGGCCATGACCATCCAGATGTATACCAAACGTAAAGGCTGGAAAGTAGATTTGGTAGAAGTGCATACTTCCTATGCAAAGTCGCACGCTGAAGATTGTGAGAACTGTGAAACCGATAACGCTAAGATAGATACCTTTCATAGGGAAATAACCCTTACTGGAGACCTGGATGAAAAGCAAAAAATACGTATTCTCCAGATTGCGGATAAATGCCCTGTTCATAAAACCCTTCACAGTAAAACACAGGTAATTACTAAATTGGTTGATTCCTTCGGCTACGCTCAGGAAAAGGGTTGATCCCTTCTGCTACGCTCAGGACAAGGGTTGATGGTTGATGGTTGATGGTTGATGGTTGATAAAAAATATAAAAATTGGAACTCTTAAAAAGTAAACCTTTTGAAATATCCATTACGGGGAATTATTATTCCCTGCTTTTACCCGAGGACATTATAGTCCCATTTCTTGAAAGGAATTTAAAAAGAGTAAAAGTCATTGCCTCTTACGAGGGAAAAGAACTGTCTTTTCATGCCGCCATTCAAAAAAGAAATGGAAATCACTATATGATGTTCGGTAAGCGGTATCAAAAAGAGCTGGGTATCTTTCCCAATGACTACTTTCAAATTCAATTCTTTGAAGACACTTCAAGATATGGCGTAGAGATGCCAGAAGAGTTCGACGCCGTCTTACTGAGCGATTATGAAGCGTTTAAAATTTTTGAAGCGCTGACGGATGGTAAAAAACGAGGTATTATCTATGCTATAGCACGCTATAAAAACCCACAAACCAAAATAGATAAGGCACTCTTGGTATGTGAAAACCTGAAAAGAGGCATCAGGGACAATCGATTAATGTTAAAATCATTTTGATTTGCGTCAATATACCGTTTATAATTTCTTAATTTTAGAGAGTAAATATAAAAACACTAGAAAATGAAAATAATATTCAAGTTACCGTTAGCAGCCATGTCGCTATTAGCGGTCGTAAGTTGTAAAGAGGTAAAAAAAGAAGCTAACGATGCGGCCGATGAAATGGAAGAAGCCGTTGAGGAGGTAAAACAAGAGGTAATGGCTCAGAGCATCAAATTTATGATGGAACCCAAGAGCGATAGTGATGTAAAGGGTGAGGTTACCTTTACCGAAGAAAACGGTACGGTAAAAATGATGGCCAATTTAAGTGGTCTGACCGAAGGTGAGCATGCCATACATATTCATCAAACAGCAGATTGTTCTTCCGCGGACGGAAAATCAACAGGCGGACACTGGAACCCTACTAACGAACCTCATGGGAAATGGGGTGCTGAAGAAGGATATCACAAAGGAGATATCGGAAATTTTGTTGCTGATGCGGCCGGTAACGCGGTAAAAGAGTTTGAAACGGATCAATGGTGTATTGGATGTGAGGACGAGAATAAAAATATTGTTGGTAAAGCGGTTATCGTGCATCAAGGAATCGATGATTTCACGTCACAACCTAGTGGTGCTGCCGGGGCCAGGGTAAGTTGTACAGGAATAATTCAATAATTACAGTACTTTTTAAAAAACGCTGCTTCACAGAGCAGCTTTTTTATTTATTCTCTCTTAGATAGCGAAAAATATGCAGTTAGATGCTTTAGTAGAACGTTTTAAGAACAAGGACGCCTCCGCCTTTGAAGTTCTCTATGGCATGTATTCAGATAACATCTGTGGTGTTATTGAAACCATTGTGCGTAACGAAGGTAGGTCGCAGGAAATTTGCCAAGATGTATTCGTGAAAATTTGGAATAATGCCGAAAGCTACAATTCTTCCAAAGGGCGCTTCTTTACTTGGATACTGAACATTGCCAGAAATGCCGCTATCGATGAAGTACGCAGTAGGTCGTATAAAAATCAAAAAAAGAACCTTTCCGCAGATTACCTCGTAGGTATTTTAGCCCACAAAGAAGATACAGAGGATGGTATAGACACCTCCGGTATCAGAAAAATGGTAAAAAATCTTAAAGAAAAATGTGTTCAAATAATAGAACTCCTATATTTTAGAGGGTATACTCAGAAAGAAGCAGCCGAGGAATTAGAAATACCAGTGGGAACGGTTAAAACAAGAAATAGAAGTTGTATTTCCCAATTGCGGGAAACTATGGATGTCAAGTAAATGGATGTAGAAAAGTACATAGCATCAGGAATACTGGAACTTTATGTTGCAGGGGTACTTTCAGAAAAAGAAAATCTGGAAATAAGCGCCTATGCCCAGGAGTATCCTGCCATTGAGGCTGAAATTGAAGCCATAGAGACGGCAATACTACAACTCACTAAAGAAGCCACCACCGTAAGGGCAAATCCATTTGAAAGGATAGCGGATTATTTAGGTCTTTACAAGACCAAAACAAAGGTTATACCGATAGAAAAATCCAGTACTGTCTGGGCACAGTATCTTGGTTGGGCAGCCTCTATTCTTCTGGCTATAGGACTCTTTTGGACCTATAATCAGAATGAAAAATTAAAATCTGAACTAGAGGTCGTTGAACAACAGAACCTAATGTTAGAAGAGCAAATAGCTAATGCCGGTACTTCCTTAGAAAAGACAAAAGAATTATTAACCACCCTGAGAGACAAGGATATTTCCGTTATTCCTCTAGGAGGCCAAGCAGTGTCCCCCACATCCTATGCCAAAGCTTATTGGAACAAAAAAGAACAGAAAGTGTTTATCGACGCACAAGGTTTACCCGAACCCCCAGATGGTTTCGTTTATCAAGTCTGGTCGCTAAAACTATCTCCTCTAACTCCCACTAACATGGGGCTTCTAGAGAATTTTGATGCTGATGAAAACAAGGTTTTTACACTAGAAAATCCTAACGATTCCGAAGCGTTTGGAATTACGTTGGAACCGGCAGGCGGTAGCCAGTCGCCCACATTGGAACAGTTGTATACATTAGGTGCGGTATCCGCTTCCTAATAATAATTTTTTTCCCGAACAGAAATTTTCTTATTTTTCCGCCATGGATTTAAAGAAACTTTTTGGAACCGTATTAACCCTTTTGGGTATCGGAGGTCTTGTGTATGCAGCAATTTTATTTGGTAATAGTACCGGAACCACCAAAGCCTTGATTGTTTACGGCGTATTAGGAGCTATTTTTTTCTTTTCAGGTATTGGCCTTATCCGTACCACAAAGTCTCAAGAATAATAAAGAACTTTTAGAGATTCTTGGCGATTCGATGAAAACGAAGCGTCTTAACCAACCATTTTGGCAAAGGTTTGTTAGATTTCCTATTTTTCAAACTTAGGTACAGTCCCAATTTCTTAATAATAGGAACTTTATGGGTTTCCACGAGTTCAATTAACGTTCCATCGGGGTCTTCTACATAGCTGAAGTGTCCTGCGGCATCTCCCATATCAAAGCTCTGCGCACTATCAACGGTAAAAGGATTGTTCATAGCCATGGCCTTCTTCCTTAAGCTGTCCATACCTTGAACATCAAAACAGATATGGATATAACCTAAATCTCCCCAAAGTCTATTTTTGTAGATTTTTTCGGGTTGCCGGTCCAAGGCCTGCACCAGTTCTATCTGAGTTGGTCCGAGTAATTCTGCAAAGCCCCCGATCTCTTTTCTGGAATGTCGCATAACCACCTTTCTAAACCGTTCTTTAATAGTATTCGCGGTATTAGCAGAAAGCACAATCTCTTCGTCGCACACGACATCCGTATAGCCCAAGAAATTCTTATAGAAAAGAGTGGAAGTATCCATATCAGAAACTCCGATTACGGCACCCAGAACTCCTCCAACGCCTGTTTTGCTGCTTCCAAATGCATAGGAATCCTGAACCATCTGCACCCTATTGTTCCACGGGTCGTTAAAGTAAAAGTGTAACTCCCCGTAACTTGATTTTGTGATATTGGTTATACCAGAAAGTTTCAAATCGGAAATTTGTAAATGACTTTTCTTAATATCGACCGTTCTTACCTTCATCGCGTTGATGCCTAAATCTCCCCATAAAATCTCATGCTCCGGCCCTTGCGCTACCCGGTCTTTAAACTGCCAAATTTCCAGTCCTCCGCCACCAAGCATATTTAAGGACAGATATGCATCTCTTCTTTGGGGTTCGCCTAAAGTATATTTGGTCATTAAGGAGGCCGTAGCCTCATCTTTGAACAACAAAATATCAAATCCTAAGTGTTCTCGGTACCAGTTAAATACCGCTTTGGTATCGTGGACACCAATTCCTATTTGTTGAATACCGTTTATGCCTTCATCCATTATACGGGGTGCGGAGTAGTTTATCGTGAAGGAACCTAAGCTTCTGGCTAGGATATCCCAATTTAAAAAGCATGACCAAAAGTAAATTAGAGAGGTTTACCCTGAGGTAAGAATTACTTTCATATTTACGGGCAGATACAACAAGGTCATTTTTGATAATAGTATATGGAATCTTATTTTTTTTCATGCGCTTGAAAAACTCAAAATCTTCCATGAGTACTTGTTTCGCATCAAATCCACCAAGTTTCGAAAAAACTGATTTTCGAATAAAAAGGCATTGGTCACCACCACCCGTGAACAAACCGTCCTTAGCGGTGAAAAATGCGTTGATTCCAAGCCAAAAATTATCCTTATCAAACTTGTAGGAAAAGAATCCCGCATCAAACCCCGTAGCAAGAGCACTTTCTATATTACTTAGAAAGTCCTTTGGAGGTCTTACATCGGCATGTAAAAAAGCTACTATCTCTCCCTTGGCATGCTCGGCTCCCTCGTTCATCTGACAGGCTCTTCCCTTCTTCTCACATTTTACCAAACGAACAGATGTTCCGTTCGCAATCTTGGCTATGTCCTCACAACAATCTGGGGACTGGGCGATAATAATTTCATAGGAACCTGAATTATCCATATCTCCAAGGTATGTCACCAATTGTATAAGGTTGGATTTTTCTTTGTGTGCAGGTATTATTATACTAATCATAAAATACTATCTCGGGGAAACTGTCCATTGGAACGGTTTAAGATAAAAGGTTTGCATAAAATTCATTTCAATCTACGTAATAAGAATGAAAAGGGTTCTAAATTTCCAATTAAAAAAGCCATAATTTAGAATGAAAGGTTTGCATGTTTTTTCGACTCATTTTCAAAACCTGTAACACTATCTTTACGTAAGTGAAAATATATTAAGTAAATCATGAAGAACTCCTATTTTGTTTTTTCTCTTTTAGCTATCATGCTCGTTGCCTGCAAAAACAATGTCACTGCTCAAAGTGCAGCTAACATTGATTACAATGAATTATCTGAAAAATTCCTAGCACAAGCTTTGAACGGTGAAGATACTAAAGAAATACGCGGTGTATTCGCAAATTCTACTCTTAAGGACCTAGAACTAGCCTTAGACAACGACAAAAAAAAATTGGCTTTTTGGGTAAATGTTTATAATGCCTACATTTTAGACATACTCAAGGACAATCCTAAACTTTATGAAGATAGGGGTAGTTTTTTCAAGAATGAACAAATACCCATTGCTGGTGATACGATATCATTTGCTAAAATTGAACATGGCATCATTAGAAAATCGCAATGGGAGTATGGTCTTGGACGCATTAGAAAATGGTTTCCGAATAAGTTGGAACGCAAACTCAGAGTGGACAAGAGGGATTACCGAATACATTTTGCGCTTAACTGTGGTGCCAAGGATTGCCCTCCGGTGGCTATTTACGAATGGGAAAGACTTGATGAACAGTTTGATAAGGGTACCGAAAAATACCTATCTGGTTCCACCATCTACGATGCTTCTAAAAAAGAGGTGGCAGTGACATCCTTATTCAGTTGGTTTAGAGGGGATTTTGGTGGCAAAAGTGGTGTTAAGAAAATACTTAAGAATCTGAACCTTATTCCAACCACCAAGGATATTGATATTGCCTATAAAAATTACGACTGGACTCTGGATTTGGACAACTATATTGAGTTATAGTTGAAGTTAAAATGCTTCGTTAATCGTAAAATAAAATTGTCCGCCCTCGGATGAAATCCCATAATCCACTCGGATACGTGTACCTTCTTTTTTATTCACGATATACCGCAAACCAGTACCTACGGCATTTCTGAATCCAGAAGAGAAAGTATCTCCCAAAGTTGGAGAAACGGTTCCTGTTGAGCCAAAAAGCACCCCTCCGAACCTACCGGAAATAGGAAACCGATACTCTACTACTGCGCTGAGTTCTGCGTTATCTTGAAAGCGTCTGGCATTATGCCCTCTTGTACGTCTAGTTCCTAAAGAATTTAAATCAAGGAAAGGTGCATTCTCACTTCTTGTACCAAGAAATACATTACTGGCTAAAATATGGTTCCCTTTTAATTGTTTATAATAACTAGCGTTAATTTCCAATTTACTGTAGGCAAAAGAAGAGCCCAGAAATTTCATGGCAGTGAAAGCACTGGTTTGAAGAAAAAAGCCTTTCGTAGGAAAAAATATATTATCTCTGGTATCATAAAAGGCCACTAGGCCAAGATTGGATACCGTACCTCCATCTTTTCCAATTTCGTTAGAATTATCCAGTAATCCATCAGGTTCTAAATTAATTACGTTGTAACCGTCAAACTCGTAACCCATACCGATGGAAATACCGGGGAAGACTTCTCGCAACGCCGAAAAACGTAGTCTGGGGAAATCTGCATCGTAGGTTTCTAAATCTTCTTCCTGTGAGTTAACGCCCCTACCATAATAGTTGTAGAAGTATTGGTAGTATCCTAATTCCCCTATAAAACGCCACTTTTCATTATCCGAATAAATTTCAAAGGGCATAAAGAACAACAACTGCTTTTTACTTGTAAAAGTTAGGCCCAACTGCACCGAACTTGGTCTGGATTCTTTAGGCTCTCCTTTCAACCGAAAAGTGGAAAGTCCCAGGCCACCAAAACCAAGCCCTGTTTCTGGAAGAAAAAATAAGACCGGAAGTGCCGTTAATTGAAAGTTTTTAGTGCTGTCTCTGACCTTTTTGGTCCGCTTTTGAGCTATTGCTGATAACGGGTACATCAAAGCACAAATTAATACCAAAGCCAAGTAATTCTTTTTCATCGTTACAATTTACCAACTTCCTCTCGCTTGAGCCGTCTTTTTTTGGAGAAAACTGTTCTAGTTTGATTAATTTCGCAGAGGATTCAGAACAAAGACCCCATTCGTATTACATGAACAGTTTTTCTATTTTAAAAAAAATATTCATAGTTCTGTTCATAGGCCTGGGCATACTGTCTGCCTCCGTTCTGGAAAATTTGAAATTCTCTTTCGATTTTAGCCAGTTTTTTCCAGAAGAGGACCCCGATTTGGAATTTTATCAAGACTATGTTGCAGAATTTGGAACGGATGACAACTTTTTATTGGTCGCCGTTAAAAGTGATAGCACCGTTTTTGAACAGGGATTTCTAAATAGATTCCATCAGTTTTCCGAGGAAAGTAAAACTTTTGATTTTGTTACCGAGAGCTCGTCTATAACAACACTTTCTTATCCATTAAAAACCTCATTTGGTTACACCACTCTCCCTATAATTCATAAGGACGATAAAAATCAATATGCAAAAGATTGGTTAAAAATACAGGAAGATGAATTGTTCGTGAATGCACTTATAGACGAGAAAGGAACTTCTTTAGTCGTGGCATTACAAACCATTGATAATCTAGACTATGAGAAGTCTGAAATATTACTAAACCAGTTACGTAACGCGCTTAAGGCCAACGAACTAAACGATTACCATATTCTAGGCAGGGCTTTTTTTTATGAAGCCATTGTAGAGATGCAGAAGAGTGAAGTCCTTAAAACGACCCTTGTTGCCAGTATTCTGGTTTTTATCATACTATTATTGGTCTACAGAAGTATTCCTGTGGTATTCATTTCGGTATTATCCATTGGACTTTCGCTTTTACTTTTTCTTGGCTTGTTGTCTGTTATGGGAAAAGAATTAAACGCCATGGCGGCCTTCTATCCGGTATTGATGCTCATTGTGGGTACTTCCGACGTGATTCATATCACGGATAGCTTTATTAGAAAAATACAGAACGGACTCCATAAATATACCGCTATAGCTTCCTCACTAAAGGAAGTAGGGCTCACCACCTTACTGACCTCGCTTACCACTGCCATTGGTTTTATTACCTTGCTATCTTCGAGGCTGGTAAGTATCCAAGATTTTGGGATTAATGCGGCCATGGGTGTTATAGTGGCCTATTTAACGGTGATTTTTTTTACAGGTTCCCTTTTAATAAGTATCCCCGAAAAGGTACTCATTGGTCAAAAAAGTATTTCCAAGAAATGGGTGAATTATCTACTTCGGATTAATGTGTTTACGAGAAACCATCCAAAAGCCATACTCTATGGAACACTAGTTTTTACGTTGTTGTGTATCATTGGTATCAATCATATCAGCACAAATTATGAGTTTAAGCAAACGCTACCCAACGAGAGCAAAATAGCGGCGGATTTTAACTTTTTTCAAGAAAACTATGCAGGGTTTAGACCCTTGGAAATTGCGGTTATGTCAGAGGGTAGCGCTAAGGTCACGGATTTTTCCGTTGCGCAAGAAATAGAGAAGCTCACGACCTACCTAAAAGAGATAAAGAGCATTGGTAATTTGCAGTCTGCCAACCTACCTTACAAAATTATCAATAAGGCACATCATTTAAATAAATCGGAATATTTTGCACTTCCAGAGAACGAAATTCTTTTTGAGCGCTATAAAAAAGACGCAAAAAAGCTAGCTCGTAAACAACTAGCCCGCTTTGTAAATCCTACGGAGCAAATAGCGAGAATCAATGGAAAACTACAAGACGTAGGCACGGATAGTCTTATGGTGATTTATAAGCAGATAGATGATTTTGCCGCAAGAGAACTAAATCCAAACTTGGTGAAGGTGAAGGTTACGGGGAAAAGTATGTTGTTGGATAAAAATTCAGAATATATCCGCACAAGTTTGTTAGAGGGATTATTATATGGGTTACTTGTCATAGGCGTTATTATGGTCCTTGTTTTCAGAAACTTTAAAATGTTTCTTATATCCTTGGTTCCTAATTTACTGCCTATTGTATTTGCCGGTAGTATTCTAGGTTTCTTGGGAATTCCTTTAGAGGCATCTTTATCCGTAGTCTTCGCTATCGTTTTTGGTATTGCCGTGGACGATACCATTCATTTTCTCGGAAAGTATAAACTGGGAATAGCCCAAGGACTATCACAGGAAAAAGCACTTGAAAAAACTTTTGTGCAAACCGGTAGAGCCTTGGTGATAACGACCATTATACTCTTTTTTGGTTTTCTGGTTATGCTTTTCTCCATTCATCAACCCAGTATAACCATAGGACTCATCATAAGTGTAACCTTGGTAACCGCCCTTGTATTGGACCTTTTACTACTACCCGTATTAATAAGAAAATTGTTAAAGACTAAATAATACTGTTTTTTCTATTCAGTGTTTTTTGAAGTGCGCGGTACGCAATTATGCTTTTGCCTACCATTACAGCCATTGCTAATATCCATAAAGAAAAAAGAAGATATTCCATAACATTATAATTTTAAGCGGTCTACTTTGGTTAAATTCAATTCTTATTTTAAGTGGCTTGGGGCTTCCTTAAAAAATCCAAAATATGCATTTGGTCGATAAATATATGCATTTCATCCATACTAGTCTTAAAGAAAGCTTAATTTTCGATGAAATGCATCATTTAAAAACGCCACGGTCTAAAGACCGTGGCGCTTTCCAAAAAAACAATCCAACCTAAAAACTATCCAGTTGTAAATCCCGAACACCGCAGAAGGGCAATTCTTTGATCTTCGGGAGGGGCAAAAAACTACAAATTCTGGATGTTTTTTTCCATAGTGGGGCCAAGCTCATAAATAGCGCCTAGCAACTCTCCCTTAAGTTCTTTTACTTTCTCCGTAGCTCCATTTGCTTTGTAAATTTCAGCTGCATGGTAGAGTAAGGCAGGTTCAAAGGTTTTACCAAAAACCTCGTCATCAATTATTTTCATTGCCGCATCTTTCTTTCCCATTTTGAGATTGGTATAGGCCAATAAACTAAATGATTCTGGTGTAGGTCTGTTTGCGACCTCTTTTTGTGCTAGCTCCAAGGCTTTTTCGTATTGCGCTGTTTCTTCCAAATAAAGACCAATGTTGTAGGCATTATACATTTCTCCATAGGCGTCATTTTGAACACTATAAAAATAGCGGTCTAAATTTGTCATACGGTTTAAGTCATCATTGGTGTAATCTGCAATTTCCGCTTTCAGCAGGAAGTAATCAGGAGCACTATACGTCTTGGTTATTGAATCTAATATACGCATAGCCTCGTCAGGATTTCTATCGTGGGAAAAGGCAATCCAAGCTATTCCCTTTTTCGCATACGCATTATTCGCATCCAAGGCCAATGCCTTCAGATAATGTTGGTAGGAGTCCTGTATTCTGCCCGCATGACCATAGTAATCGGCGATATTTGTAAAGCTCCAGAGCAATAATTCTTTATTCTTGGAAGCCACTGCCTTTTCTTTTGCCTTTTCCATAAAGGCAATTGTGGTATCCAAATCTCCTTTGTAATCATTCCATTTGGCTACTCTAATGAGATAACCGAAATCTGACATGTTTTTTATGCGCCCCAGGTATTCCTCCGCTACCTCATAATTTCCTAATTCCATATGGATATCAAAGAGAAGGCTATGGGAGTCCTTTAGACCACCGCCTAATTCCTTTGCCTGCTGTGCCATTTCCAGTGCTTCCCTGAATCTATGTTGGGAGATATAATTTCTTGCCAAAGCCCTTAAATAACCCTCTTTACCGATTGCTGCAATATCAACGGCTCTTTGTAAACTTCGTTCCGACTTTTTTAAGAAGCTAATATCACCGGTTTCTTTAAAGTATCTATTGTACTCACCACCGACTATTCCGAAACTAGTAAGTTGCATGCTGTCCGAACGTATCTTTTTATTCCATAGCTCAAAATACTTTGAGGTAGTATCCGTAGGATTTGTAATTAAATATTTATCGTAGTCATTAGACTGTGCTATATCGTTTTTATTTTTGGTATTGCACGAAAGCAATAGAAAACCAAATAGCATATAAATTATAGGTTTCATTTTTTCGTTTTTATTGTTTTTTTGGATGTACTCTTTACTCGTAATAAAAGGGAGGGCTTTGACCACCCTCCCTCAACTCCTTTTTCATAGTCTTATTCAGGAGCTCCCAAATATGGGAATGTTGTAGTTATATCAGCGGTAAGCCCAACACCGTCTGAAGTTAATCTAGGTAAATCCTGAACACCGTCCATATCCGTATCTTGTCCGCTGAACCTATCTCCTTCCATTCCTCCAAATAATAGAATCAATGAAATATCGATAACATCATCTTGTGGAGTTCTACCTGTAAGAGCTACCTCATCTCCGTCTGGAACAAGAATTCTCCCATCCATATCAGCATCCGTTCCAGGATTAAAGTATGTGGTAGGTAAATTAGGTGCTACTTCTAGAACATCGGCAGCTAAATAGCCGGTAAGCGTAGCGGCATCCAAACCAAGAATATTATTCTCATAATTTACATCGGCAGGGTCTGCTCCTAACAAACCGGCATATACATCATGATACGCTTCTAATCTCGCTTCAAAGTCAGCTTGAAATATAGCTCCCATCTCCGACGGAATAGCTAAGTTATGGGCATCCTTAATAGTACCGTCTGCACTAAGAACCGTATTGATTCCTGGTCTTCCCATAAAATCTACCTGAACAAATGTTCCAGAAAAATCCGGCATCGTTTCCATTGGCGGCGTAACACCATCCTCACATGGCTGACAGGTGGTTCCGCCACAATCTACACCGGTTTCATCACCGTTCATTATGCCGTCCGTACAAGTAGGTTCGTTCATAGCTACTTGGTCATCATCATTATTACAAGACGCTAAAACCGCCACTGCGCAACATGATAAGAATATGTATTTTATTGTATCTAATTTCATCTTTTTTGTTTTTATCTTTTCTTAATTATTGTTTTGCATTAGTGGTAACCCAAGTCTTATAAACCGTAAGACCCAGTGCATTTGTACCGGTGGTCTCCCCTAACATGCTATTTGGAATTTCTACTACAATGGACATGGTGTTAGCACCATCAAAAGTGTCCACCCCTGTAGTATCGTCATCATCTGTTGTGTTTGGGTCCCCGGCTGGCTTAAAACCTTCAGGAGCCATTCCGCCTATTACCGCATTGAACTGAAAGAAATCAAAGAAGAAGGCATCTTGTCTTGGGCCGGCAAAGAGTGAAACACCATCGGCGGTGGTTTCTACTATAGCCGTGTCCATAGAAATGGCAACAGACCCAAGAGGTGCGTCTACCATTATCTCTCCACTAGTTCCGGTAGCGCTTGGTACAACTGGTCCAAAGAAATACATTTCACCATCTCTTGCAATAGCTTGTATCACCAAATCCTCTACTAAATCGTTATTGGTATCAATATTGATTTCGGTTAAAATATTCTCATCAAATGTACCGTATGCCAAATCTGGTAGCACATTAGACTGTAAGTCTACCGCAAATACGGTATTGTCCGAACCTTCCGAAGGTTCAAAAGCATAAAAATCGGCGATGTCCGCTGTGGTACCCATTGTACCCGGAGCATCAATGTGATCTGCTGCAACCAACACGGCTCCCGCAATAGCAAGTGCCCCTAGGCCCATAAATAATTTTGATTTTTTCATTCTTAGTTTAATTTTTAGATTAGAATCACTAATACTTACGAGAAATCTTTGGGAGGGTTTGTTTATGAATGTTAAAAAACGTTAAAGTCAAGAAAATGAGCTAAATCAGTTTCAAAAGCTCGGTCCGTTTAATTTTATATTATCTATTTATCCTTTTAATACTATCGGTATTACTCTGATCTCCTTATTTTGTAGTAATTTGGTACTCTAATTCGGTTAAAGAATTTTCTTATGAACCCATCCGCTTCGGGTTGGATTGATAAATTTGGGTCCTTGGCCAAGAGCTACCAAGAAACCTATAAAGACTTCAACACTTTATATTTTGGATTAAGAGAAACAGGTTTTGTCTACGGGATACATACCGGGCTACCGGCCTTTGTTACTCCTGAGCATAAATTATCGGAAGACGAGAAAGCAAAAATAAATTTGCTCAACGCCCTATACTTCACCTTTATCGATAAGCATACTGATGGGAACTTCGCTGATTTTTTAGAATGTATATTCAAGTTTTATGAAACCCTGGAGGTAAATCAGGCTTCTTTTCTTGGAAAAATTTTTACGGGAAGTAAAACTTCTTCCAAGCTGGAGAAACTTATAGATTCTCGGGTATATTTAGAAGATAACATTATCAGTAAAACCTTTAATAGTTTCATCACCAATTCCCTGTTATTCATTGATGTGTTGCTCTTCAAAAGGTATCTAACTAAAGCAGAGAACATAGAGAAACACGCCCAAAAGCTAGAATATTTAGTAATAAACGTTACCTACCACGCCTTAAACTCAAAAGAAAAAAACAAGAAGGATGAAAAACTGGCGCAATTGCTAGCCTCATCGCTGAGTTTTATTGATGGGGATAATCAAAATTTCGATGGTTCTTATAGAAATATACTTTTAGCTAACGATTCTAAATGGGAGAATGCCTATTTGCTAGATATGGCTTGCTTAACGGTATGGGAAGATAATTCTTTGGAGTACAAAGAATCCGAGTTTATATATGGTATAGGAAAAGACTTAGGTTTTGCCCATGAGCATATACAGGAGGCTTTAGCACAGGTAACCCATTTTTTTATTGAGAACGCTGAAACGATTCCATTTTTAAAAGACCAAAATCTGGCCCTGCAATTTTACGATAACATGGGTAGATTGGTCAACAGGCTAATTCTGAGAAATAGCAAACGACTACAGAAAGAACTGTCCGAAAGTGCGGAATTGGTTGCATTGTTGTCAAAATCTACGGTTAAGGACCTTAGTAAGGAGGAGAAAAAAAAAGTACAACGCCAGCTCTTGGACATATTTAAGAGTATTCCCTCACTAGCTATTTTCCTTTTACCCGGAGGAGCGGTGCTCTTACCAATTTTTATAAAATTAATTCCTAAACTACTGCCTTCTTCATTCGATGAAAATAGGATTGAGCAAAGCGAAAAATAGGTCAAAATACAGTATCGATAAAATCTATAATGCTTTTTTAATCAATTATTTTTCAATTTATTAAATTAGTTTACTCTAACCATAACTTGAAGTCCCTTACACGTTCTCTACTGACAATAATTTCCTGCTCAGAAAAGTTCGTTAGTTTAATTTGAAGGCGAGAATTGGTGTAGGATATGATGTCTTTTATATGGTTAACGTTAACGTAAAACTTTCTACTTACACGGAAAAACATTTTAGGTTCCAACTCACTTTCAAGATGTTCCAAAGTAGTATCCAGTAAATAATTCCTACCATCTAGCGTAGCGGCATAGGTTCCTTTATTTTCACTGTAGAAACACTGTACCTCATCCGCATTTATGATTTTTAGATGTTGCCCTACCCTAGCGGTAAATCGTTTTTTAAACTCCCGCTCTAGGGGATTCACAAGTAGTTTCTTTATATCCTCAAAATCCAAGGCCAGTTTTTGACTGCTAGGTTTAAGCGCCTTAAATTTTTTAACGGCGCTTTCCAGTTCTTCATCATCAATGGGCTTAAGCAAATAGTCTATACTATTCAGTTTAAAAGCTTGCAAGGCGTATTCATCATAGGCCGTAGTAAATATAATGGCACTCTTTACCTCGATTACATCGAATATTTCAAAGGATAGCCCGTCTGACAATTGAATATCGAGGAAAATTAAATCCGGGTGTTCATTTTCCTCAAACCAAATAATAGACTCTTCAACTGAGTGTAGCATGGTGGTAACCGGCATATTCAAATCTGCCAATAACCTGCCCAGTCTTCTTGCTGCTGGCTTTTCGTCTTCTATAATAATTACGTTCATCCTGTTATAGCTTTATCCTTCTTTTTAATTTTTAAAATCCAATAGGTAATAAAAACAACCCCAAAAACTGCTGGCAGAAACCAATTTAACAGTGATGGTAAAAATTGATTTACCACCAGAAAAGCAGATACCGCGGCAATATAAGCCCCCATCATTTTACCTAAATGTATTCTTAACGAGCTTGTTTTGTACTTATCTCAACCTTTCAGCTTTATCCTTATCCGCTGCCATATATTTCTCGATTTGACGCTGCTCCCAATTTTTTACAAACACTGAACTATTAGAGAATACCTTTAGACCATGAAAAAATAACCCTATACCCCAAAAAATCCACGTCGCAAAGGTGCTAAAGTGCCAAAGAGGACCTATAAAAGCTTCTCCATAATACGAGTTCCCTATCAGTTTTATGAGTACCAATGCCGTATTAATAACCAAATATATGGTGAGGTGGGTGTAGAACCCTTTCAGCTTTGCCACACGGAGGCGTGCTTTGTCCAGTCTCTCTTTTTCCCCTTTATTTTCCATATTTCCCATTCCTGTTTTCCTCTTCCAAAAATTTCTCCAATTGTCTCTTTTCCCACCTCTTTAAGAATGCTGGCTTTAATTCCTTCCAAGATTTAGCACCGAACTTAAAAACGTAAGCGGCATGTACCAACAAACCTAAACCCCAAATGATAGGAGTTCCTACAATGTTCCAACTTACCCAATCACTAAAGCCAGGGTTTTGAATCCATTCATAATCGTCCTTGAACCAATCTATGAGATTGAATTTTACTACGAGCAATAATAGATTAATTATAATATACACCCGTAAGTGTTTGTAGAAATTTTTAATATGCTCTACCTGCTTTTTAGCTTTTAAAAATTTTTCCGACTGTTTATAATTCCGTTCCATCCTATCTAAATTTTTCCGCCTGTTGTTTGTCTTTCTCTATGTATTTCTGAATTTGACGTTCTTCCCAAGACTTGGAAAAAATAGGATTATACGAGAACACCTTCATCCCATGGAAAAAAAGACCAATACCCCAGAAAAACCATACAGCAAAAGTCCCAAGGTCCAATACCTCAAGAAATGAAGCCCCGTTGCTCATTCTTCCTATTATAGTTGAAATTGTAATAAAGGAATTAACCCCTAAATAAACAGCTAAGTGCCAATAAAATCCTTTTAATTCTTCCAATCGTTTTTTAGCACGATTCAATTTTTCTCTATCTGTCTTCATTATTTCCATTTTTTTGCATCTTCATCATTTTCCATCAGCTCCTTAATTTTTCTATTTTCCCAGTCCTTCCCAAAAAAAGGGTTGAACCCAAATGCCTTGATAGCTTGAAAAACCAAACCTATCCCCCATCCAAAAGCTGCCCATAAAAACCAAGGATATCTCCACTCATCTATCCAATAATTCAGTCCTCCCAGTAGTGCTATGAAGATAATGTAAGACAGTAAGCTAGAATAAAACTTCTTTATCTGGTCTACGCGTTCCCGTGCCCTAAAATATTTGTCCTCTCTATTTCTATCGTCCATGATTGCTATGATTATTAAAGTAAGTAAATCATTTACTAAATATAAGCGATTCCCTAAAAATCGTTACTGTTCATTAACTCCTTAATTTTACGCTCTTCCCAGTTCTTCCCTAAAATGGGATTGTACCCATAGGCATTGGCCCAATGACCAACTAATCCTATTCCCCATCCGAGTGCCGGAAATATTACCCAAGGAAAGCCTGTGGTATTATAATTGACCCAAGCCAAAAATGGGATTACAATGCAGTATGCCAAAAGATTATTATAAAAAGATTTTATAGCTCCTACTCTTTCTTTAGCCCTTCTATACTTATACTCGTTTGAATTTTCCATGTTATTTATTTTAGCGTTATTTAAACTTTACGTTTGTTCTTATCTACACTCCAAATATCCCTAAAGAACCCCTATATTAAAAAAAGGAACTACCGAACTGTGGTTTTTCTAGGATGGATTGATGATATGGATACCGGATGTTGGACATTAGATGCTAGATGTAAGACTTGAGATGCTAGATGCTAGATGCACGATATTAGAGAATGGAGGTTAGATTAAAAAACACACTTTCTATTGAATACTACGAACTGAGCTGCCTACTGCTCACTGAACACTGAACACTGCCTATGTAAGACATTAGATGCTAGACGCTAGATGCTGAATACAAGATATTAGAGAATGGAGGACAGATTAAAAACACACTTTGTATTGAATACTATATACTAACTAAGCTGACTACTGAATACTGCTTACTGCCTACTGACTAATGCTTACTGCTTACTGAAAACTGAATACTGACTTCTAACAACATACAACGCACATGCCAACATCTAAAAATCCTCCTTATCCATGAGCTCTCGTAACTTTTTTTCTTCCCAACGTTTTCCCCAAAGAGGATTGTAACCAAAAGCTTCCATGCCGTGCGTGAGAAGTCCAAAACCCCAACCCAATATGGGAAAGATGACCCAAGGAAAACTTGTTGTTTTATAGTTTAACAAGGCAAGACAGGGAATAACGATACAGTAAGCAATTAGATTACCGTAAAAGCCCTTCACAGCCTCAACCTTTTCCTTTGCCTTTTGATAGCGTTTATCATCAATAAACTCCTCTTGTGTTTCCACAACGGAAACTTGCTGGGTGAGCATGGGTAGCTGTACCGTAAAGTTTGTTCCGTCATTAAAAATCTCCATATTTCTATTGCTTAGGAGATCATAACGCTGCTTAATATTCTGAAGGCCCACACCACTACTTTTTTTGACTACCTGTTTCTCTTGTAGATTGTTAGTGACCTTTAGTAGTCCTTCTTCCTCATAAATACGAATATGTAATGGTTTAGCGGAAGTGACAATATTATGTTTTACCGCATTTTCTAGCAGTAGTTGCAAGGAAAGCGGAACTATTTTAGCTTCTGAATTGATGGCTTTTTCCGGAATATCAAGAACTATACTATCCTCAAAACGCATCTTTAAAAGCTTTACGTAGGTACGGGCAAACTGCAGTTCCTCATCTACAGAAACCAAGTCCTTATTTTTCTGTTCCAGTACGTAACGGTAGACCTTGGATAGGGAAGTAGTAAACTTTTGAGCTTGGTTAGGATCCTCATCAATAAGACTTGTCAACACATTTAAACTGTTGAATAGAAAATGAGGGTCTAACTGATTTTTTAAGGCATCAAACTTAGCCGATGCCGTACCCGCGATTATCTTTTGTTCTTTGACCTTATTCTCTTGTCGATACTTATAGTACCATACCGAGTAGAATATCAAGGCTACGACAATGGAAATTAAAAGAGAAATTCTATAATCCGTTATTTCTTGATCTTCTAAAAATTCTAGTAACGGCTGGTTTTGAATTCCAACCAAAAGAATAAGTTTTGAAATGAAAATTCCTATCAAAGAAAATCCAATGTTTCCCAGAATCGCTTTAATAAACCTTTTGGGGGTAAAAAGATCATATTTGTAAGTATTGAGTAAATACTGAATCCAAATAGCGTTGGCGCAATATATAATCAATGAAAAAATCATCCCTTCATAGTACTCCTCCCAGGCTTCGGCCCAACTTATTCCATTAGGATAGACACCACTTGCGTAAAGTATTGCCATGATAATTATAAATATCAGGGTGCCTACCAGCCATGCATTTCCTAAATGTTTTAAGAATCTATTCACGTGTGCTACTATTTTTTACCACAGTTTTCCAAAGTCGCTTCTGCCCTATCGGCACCCCAATTGGGATGAAAAGCACTTTCCGGTTTAAAGTTAGCGAAAAGTTCTAACGAACGTTCTACATCTGCGCAGTAAGGCGTAATATCCTGCCCAAAATAACGCGCTGAACCCATGTCCCATTCCGCTTTTGAGAAAACAACCCTTGGATTCTCAGGAGCCAATTGCTCTGCTTTTGCATAAAGTGCAGCCACTTTACCTGATAAGGTCATTCCGTACGTGGCCCCATCAAAGGCAATCCAGGCCGTATGTGTCATGGCTTGCTGTACCATTATTTCCGGGTTATTCGGGGATATGGCTTTTGCTATATCTATGAATTCCTGAGCCTTATCTAACTGTTGTTTCAAAACCTTTTCATCCTTCTCACCAAAAGAAGCAATGGTATTAATTTGAGCAACATAGTAATAGGGTAGCCAATTATCCTGTTCAACCGTACTAATTCGTTCAAACATATTAGCAGCTTCGGTAGATTTACCTTCTCCCCATAAAGAAAAGGCCTTTTGCATTCCTTGAGTATACTGGTCTTGCGCAAATAAAAGGGTCGTAAATAATAATGTTAATACAATTATGCTATTTTTCATTTTATCAGATTTAAAAATTACTATAAATGGTTAAAGTGATATTTTTTGATGAACTGTTTTCTCGGTAAGCGTAAATTTGGCATCCTCCCATTTTGGTGGTCCAAACCGTGCGGGTGCATTGTTAGAAGAACCGGTACTTTCTGTAGGAATTCCAAGAAAAGTTTTCAATTTACCGTTGTTATCCTCATCATGAAAAACGGAAATGGCATAAACGCCCAACGGTACATTTTTGAACGTTATCTCAGCGCTTCCGTCGGTAATTTTGGCAACCTTACCCACATAGATTTTGCTAAGCCAATTGTCCTCTGAATCGTATAGCCCAATTAGCATCTGACCTTTGTCATTCTCCATATTATCAATTTGAAGTTGTATTGTCCCAGACTTCTTTTCCTGAGCGGTGATTATTAAAAAACCAAAGAATATTGCAAGCGTCATCAATTTTTTCATGTTATCGGATTTTGTTCTTATTTATGAAGCAAATTTCCTTTAAAGGGATACTATTTTGAAAAAAGAAATACCGAGTTGTTGATTTAAGCTACCGAATTGCGGTAATTTTACACTGTGATTAAAACCCTACAAATACGACTATCACTTCAAGAGGAAGCCCAAGAAGGTATTTTGAAGAAGAAAGCTGCAAAATATTTAAGTCTTGAGGAGCAAACTTTTTCGTTAAAAATCGTACGGAAGTCCATAGATGCGAGAAAACCAAAAATCGTTTTTAATTACAAACTGTTAGCATATATCAATGAGCATGTTCCCGAGGATAAATTCAACTTTGATTATAAGGACGTCTCCAAATCCAAAAAAGTACACATCATCGGTTTTGGTCCGGCAGGTATGTGGGCTGCGCTACGATGTCTGGAGTTAGGCTATAAACCTGTAGTGCTAGAGCGTGGTAAAAATGTTCAGGAAAGAAGAAGGGACTTAAAAGCGATAAATCAAGACCACCTTGTTCACGAAGACTCAAACTATTGTTTTGGTGAAGGTGGTGCAGGTACGTATTCCGACGGTAAATTATACACAAGAAGTTTAAAACGAGGCGATGTAAGGCGGGTGTTCGAAAGTTTGGTCTATCACGGGGCTACTGAGGAGATTCTTGTTGACGCACACCCACATATAGGCACGAACAAGCTTCCAAAAATTGTGCAGAATATCCGTGAAACAATTATCGATAGAGGTGGCGAAGTTCATTTTAATACCAAAGTCACAGACTTTCATATCCAAAACAACACTATTAAATCGCTTGTTTTAAACGATACCGATGAAATGCAAGTAAACCGTGTTATTTTAGCAACAGGTCACTCTGCACGTGATATTTTTTATCTCCTGAACGATAAAAATATTAGCCTGAAAGCGAAATCTTTCGCGATGGGGGTTCGTGTAGAACACCCACAACACATCATAGATTCCATACAATATCATTGTAAGGGCAGGCGAGACGAACTGTTGCCTGCGGCAGCATATAGTCTAGTGCAACAGGTTAAAAATAGGGGCGTATATTCCTTTTGTATGTGCCCTGGAGGTTTTATAGTTCCCGCAGCTACAGCACCTGGTGAAGTGGTGGTAAACGGAATGTCACCTTCAAAACGCAATAACCTGTATGCCAATTCCGGTATTGTCGTGGAGATAAATATTGATCAGGATATTCCCAAGTTTGAAAAATTTGGAGCCCTTAAAGGATTGGAATATCAGAAAAACTTGGAAAGATTGGCATTCACATCTGGTGGAAGAAGCCAAACCGCTCCAGCGCAACGTTTAACGGATTTTGTGGAAGGAACGCTCTCAACCGACCTTAACTCTACCTCCTATCAACCGGGTTTAAACTCGGCTCCAATGCACTCATTACTGCCCAAACTTATAGGTAGTCGTCTAAGGCAGGGATTTGCTGAATTCGGTAAAAAAATGAAGGGCTATTATACGGCAGAGGCCAATATTATCGGGGTAGAATCCAGAACCTCATCTCCGGTAACCATTCCCAGGAACGAGCACTTGGAGCATCCAGAAATCAAGGGGCTTTTTCCATGCGGCGAAGGTGGTGGTTATGCCGGTGGTATCGTATCTGCCGCAATGGATGGTGAACGCTGTGCGGAAGCAGCTGTAGTAGATTTATAAAAGGGTTATCACTAATCCTTTTTAACTCTTAATGTGATTCTTCTATTCGTAATCACTGTGCAACTGCTAATATTTATGGTTGTGGTCGCGGTGAGATTTAAAACTGGGTCTCCACTCATATCTCCATACTCTACCACATATCCCTGAGAAGCGTAGGCGCCTCCTCCTCCATTATTGGGCAAATCGTTCCAAGCACCTATTGGAGCACCACCACGAATGACAGAAGCGGCCGCAATATGGGCATAATCCTCTCCTCCACCCCCAACATTATTAGGCTCTCCCCCGTTCCAATTTGCAAAAGTCAACTCCGTTCCGTTAGCCAGACCCTGCCAAAACTGTGTTCCTGCTTCCGGACCGGTGACCCAGCGCCATTCTCCTTCAACTGCAGCATCCGTTGCACCAATCCAACCAAAACCACTTGCCTGCGACCCAGAAAAATCTGCTTCCTGCTGCGAAGTTAGGGTCACTAAGTAGCCTTGTAATCCAAAATAAGTCCTATTACTTGCTGCTATTTGGGCATCGGTCCAGCTAATTCCTGGGTCGGACACGAATTCATAATAATGTTGTGTACTTGGCAAATAATTGGCTTCGCCAACAGTTATGGAAAACTGTCGTGTACCAGAAGGAGAAGATGCACTAGAGGAAAATTCTGTAGCTAAAATTGCATTTTCAAATTCTGTATAGGTTGCTGGTCCCTGTAGGGTTATTTCTCCTTGTGTTGCATCCCATGTTGCGGTTATGCTAGGATGAGTCCCCGTAAGGGACAATAAATCTTCCCCATTAACATATCCGCTAGAAATTTGTATGTATACGGCCGTGGTGGTGGTATCGTCAGGGTCAGTTATATTTATGCTTTCAGCTATGGGTACCGAACCACTAGGACAATAGATTTGATTTCCAGAACCAGCAACAACCGGAGGCTGATTTGGTAGCTGCGCCGTTATAAGCAAATTGTCTATAAAAATGCGCTCCTGGTTCCCGTCCCAGTCACCATCGGTAGCTATAAATCGTATGGCAGAATCAGCACTTATTTCATTAGGATTTAAATCATAGCTGAAACTTCCCGTTCCAGACAAGATACCGACATTTATAAAACTGGTACCATCAAACAACTGAACGGTAATAGTCTCATCTCCATTCGTACGTTCAAAATCAAGCGTTAATGTAGCATCGATATAGGCGGATAAGTCAAGGGTTCGGGTAATAAACCTACCGTCTAGATTGGTGAAACGCAGTCTGCGATTACTCGCATTGTTGTCAATACGTATTCTACCCGCAGTGGAATTGTTAGTCTCGCCTGTCTCCTGCCATATTCCGGAAAAATTTACAGAACCATCATTGTTAGAATAGCTTCGAACTTCAAAATTATCGGCAAATGTATCCTGAGCACTGCTCACATTGACCAGTATCAAAAAGCAGAATACCAATAAAACTCTTATGGGAGAAGATTTTTTCATGTTTACTATGTAAATATATTTGGGTAATACTGATTTTTCTAAAAAATGTTGTGAAGTAGCGTATTTATGGTATAAAAAGTCCAAATTAGAGTTTTACATGAAGTTACCTGATACTTAATAGGTAATAAAGAAATTTTTATGGCGTATAAGCTTATCTTCGCAGCTGATAAAAAATTATGACTTTTAAAGAACTCGGCCTTGCCGAACCTATACTAAAAGCCTTAGAAGCAGAAGGCTATACCACACCGACACCTATTCAAGAACAAGCGATTCCTATCTTATTAAAAGGAAAGGACCTATTGGGCGTTGCCCAAACGGGAACCGGTAAAACAGCTGCTTTTGGTATTCCCATTCTACACCATTTGTACGAAGGAATTTCATTGCGCCAGAATAAGCGTAAAATTAAAGCCCTTGTGGTAACACCAACACGAGAACTCGCCATACAGATAGGAGAAAGTTTTACCGCTTATGGCAAACATACGGGCCTACGGAACACTGTTATTTTTGGTGGGGTCAAACAAGGCAAACAGGTAAATGCACTACGAGGAGGTATAGATATTCTCATTGCCACTCCAGGTCGTTTATTAGACCTTATGAACCAAGGGTTTATCACATTTAGGGACCTAGAATTTGTTGTTTTGGATGAGGCCGACCAAATGCTGGATATGGGCTTTATACATGATATTAAAAAAATTATTGCAAAGCTACCTCCTCAAAGACAGTCGCTATTTTTCTCGGCCACCATGCCAAAAACCATAGTGGAACTTTCCACCAAAATGCTGGGGGATTTTGAGCGGGTCACTATAAAACCCGAACAGGCAACGGCGGAAAAGGTGGAACAAGGGGTCTATTTTGTAAGCAAACCCAACAAACCTAAGTTATTAGTGCATCTTTTACAGGAAAAACTGAACGAATCCGTTCTTGTTTTTTCACGTACCAAACACGGTGCTAACAAGATTGTGAAAAAACTGGCTCAGGCGGATATACGGTCTGCGGCAATTCATGGAAATAAGTCGCAGGCAGCTAGGCAAAAGGCATTAGGTGCTTTCAAGGACGGAAAACTTAAAGTTCTTGTAGCCACCGATATCGCAGCTCGGGGCATAGATGTGGAAGAACTTTCCCTAGTGGTGAACTATGACCTACCTAATGTTTCGGAAACATATGTGCATCGTATCGGTAGAACGGGGCGTGCCAGCGCCAGTGGTATCGCGCTGTCGTTTTGTGATTTGGAAGAACGTGCCTATTTAAGGGACATAGAGAAACTTATAAAACAACAGGTTCCCCGTATGCCAGAACATCCTTTTACGGATGCAGATTCCGAGCAAGAAAGTCCAAGTCAGCCAAGGATACCAAAAAGTTCTAATCGCACTAGAAATAACAAAAACAAAAACCGTTCTGGAAATTCAAATTTTAGAGGAAGAAACAACAGAAACTCCAACAATAACAGAAACAGAAACAAGGGAGGGTCGTCCGAAAAGTCAAACTCCTAGTATTTCTCTTTAAATTTGAAAAGTTCTCTTTAATTGGTAAGTTCATACCCTACAACGTGAAATGAACCAAATGCAAAGACAACTATTTATCTACGGCAGTGGCAGGCATACCGTACCCTTTTTGGATTATATGGCGAAAGCCACTGGAAAGCAAAATCCCAACCTATGCTTTATTCCTACGGCCAGCGGAGACGATGAAGGTTATATAGAACGATTTCATGAAGTTTGCGATCAGCTAGAGGTACATGCCCATGTAATGAGGGTCTGGGTGAATTCTTATGATGATAAAGAAACTTTTGCGACTATTATCAATCAAATGGACGCTATTGTGGTAGGTGGCGGCAATACGTTGAATATGCTCGCCATATGGCAAGCCCAAGGCATAGACAAAGCCTTGAGGAACGCCTACGAAAATGGGGTTGTTATGGGTGGTGGCAGTGCTGGTTCTCTATGCTGGTTCAATGGAGGAACTACGGATTCTCGCCCGGCAGAATTAAGTATTGTTGAGGGAATGCGGTTTATTGACAAAAGTCATTGCCCGCATTATAATTCGGAAAAATCCAGACGCCCTTTATATCACTCCAATATCCTTAATGGAGATTTGACCGATGGTTATGCCTGCGATGATAGGTCTGCCCTTCATTTTATCAATGAAAAGGTAGTAAAATCAGTTTCGCTAGACGCCGACAATCATTCGTATTACGTACATGCGGAGAATGGACACATCATAGAAGATTTAATTCCGGGAGACATAATTGGTTGATTTTAAAATAATTCGAAGCACATTCGCATTCAATTTGTTATCTTCCATACTTTATACAAACCAACAACAAACCATAAACCATGAGAATCTATTCCACTTTAGTCGCGGTATTCTGCCTGTGTTCTATTTTTGCGCAAACGGATATTGAAAAGACGAAAGAGACCGTTAGTAAATCTAATATAGAAGGCCATATTTATTTCTTGGCGGACGATCTCTTAAAAGGTCGTGCCACCGGTACTCCTGAATTAAAAATTGCGGCTTCCTACCTCGCTAACGCCTTTCGCCGTTATGGGGTAAAGCCAAATCCCAAGACAGGTACGTATTACCAAGAGGTAAAATTAAAAAGTGTTTCTCCCCCATCAGAAGTCAATATTCAAATAAACGATACCAAAATTACCGACTATGCGCTCATAAATCCTGCTCAAATAGCTGTTGAAGGTGATGCTATATTCCTTAAATATGGGCTCTCTCAAGATTATTCTGGAAAAAGCGTTTCAGGTAAAGTTATCGTCGTAAAAGCGGGGGGTCCGGATACCAAAGATGCAAGGGCAGCCTTTGGATTACGCTCGGAAAAACAAAAAATTGCCAAAGAGCATGGAGTTGCTGCCATCATAGAATTACTAGATACCGATGCTAATATGTGGGGTTTCATAGACCATAATTTTAATGAAGCCAGATTAATGGTAGCTGAAGATGAAGAAGATAATAAGGGAAAAGATAACTCAATGGTTCACATTTGGGTATTGGATACTGCCGGTACCATGGCCAAGGAATTGGAAACTTCTACAACCTTAAAGGCCAAAGTTTCCCTTAACGAAGAACAGGAGGAAGCGGTGCTGTCCCAAAACGTTATCGGGATTGTTGAAGGTACGGATCCAAAACTTAAAGAGGAATATATCATTTACTCCGCACACTATGACCATGTGGGTATTGGAACGCCAGATGAAACAGGTGATACCATATACAATGGCGCTAGAGATAACGCCATAGGAACCACGACCGTGCTGAGCATGGCAGAAAATCTGGCGAAATATCCCACCAAACGTTCCGCCCTGTTCATTTTATTTACGGGCGAGGAAAAGGGGCTTCTAGGAAGTGAATATTATGTGGAAAATCCCGTGTTGCCACTAAATCAAATGGTTTATTGTTTTAATAGCGATAATGGTGGGTATAACGACACCTCATTAGCCACCATTATAGGACTAACCCGAACCACTGCGGAAAAAAATATAACTACTGCAGCTACAACCTTTGGTTTAAAGGCGATTGAAGATCCTGCAAAAGAACAGGGTTTATTTGACCGGAGCGATAACGTTAACTTTGCTAAAAAGGGAATACCTGCGCCCACCTTCTCCCTCGGATTTTCATCTTTTGATGGCGATGTTACCAAGTATTATCATAGACCAGGTGATGAGGCGGATACCTTGGATTATGACTACTTGTTCAAATTTTTCAGTGCTTATGTCCTAGCGGGAAGACAAATTGGTAACGACCCCACTACCCCTACTTGGGTGGCCGGGGACAAGTATGAAGCAGCCAGTAAAGCGCTGTACGAAAAAGCGCCAGAAGTACCCATGAAAAATTAATATAAGTTTCAATTTCTAATTATATGAATATGTTGCAGTTAAGACATTAGACACACCATTCTAGAAATGGATTAAATGCCCACATTATTTTGGAAAATAAAGAAAAAACATTGACATCTTTAGAAACAGAGCTACTTAAAAAACTAGAATCTAAAGGTCATGCCGAAGAACTTGTGGATCACTATTGGGGCAGTATAAATTATGTTTTAGGTCTCATAAGAGCATCTGAGGTGAAAGCAGGTCTAATTTTAACATTTTATGGTATCCTGCTAAACTTTATATTTCAACAAATTGAGGTGGTATTAACAGGCGGTCCCAAAGAAATTCTATTGTATATTCTCCTAATCCTTTGGTTCTTATCTACCGTTATCTCTATATACTTTAGTATTCGTTGTTTTATGCCGCGTTTAGAAGGCAATTATGAAAAGAATGTTTTTTATTTCGGAGACGTAATTACCAAATTTGGTTCCATAAAGGAATTTTCAAAAATATTCTACACTACTAGTCTAAAAGAAGAAGAATTGTTCGATCAATTGGGACAACAGATTTATATAATATCCAAAATAGCCACTGCCAAATTCAAATATGTTAATAGATCACTGCAATTTTTAGCTTCTGGACTTATTGTGTTCTTAATTCTTGTGGTTTATTATGCAGTATTAACTCTGGGAGTTTAACCCGCCTTAGTAATTTTTCGAAGTCCACACTAATACTTGCCTCTCATAAATTGTTGACACCACCAAGAGCATTATAAGCTTTTAAGACCTTCTCAATTTTCTGTTCCGCCTCTGGGTCAATAAATTTTCTGCTGTCGTCTTCATTGAGCCAGCTAAGTGTACGTTTAATACCCTCGGTAAAAGGGATAGTCGCTTTAAAGCCCGGCACAAAAGTTTTTATCTTGGTATTGTCAAATATGACGCTTTCTGCCTTATCGGCCAATAGTGTTCCGGTAAAGGAAGGCACTATTTTACATATAAAGTCAGACGCTATATGAACTACCTTCGCCTCTTTCCCTAAGGCCTCCGCGAGTATTTTATAAATCATATTCCAGCTTAATATTTCATCCGAAGTAATATGAAATGCATGACCTATTGCCGTGGTTAAGCCCAGAAGACCCACAAATCCTTTAGCAAAATCATCGGAATGGGTTACCGTCCAAAGTCCGGTACCATCGCCGTGTACAATAATTTCTTTGCCCTGAAGTATTCGTTGTGCCGTATTGTATCTATTAAATCCTCCGATCGCAATGGGAATAACCGTGTCGTAAGTTAGCGAAGGACGCACTACGGTCACAGGGAACCCTTCTTCGCGATAAGCCCTTTGTAAACGATCCTCACAACGTATCTTATCCTGGGAGTAATCCCATAAATTATTACACAAGGGAGTAGATTCTGTAATCACCGGATAACTCAACGGGGTCTGATAACAGGATGCCGAACTAATAAAAATATACTGTTTTGTTCTTCCTTTAAAAAGGTTGATATCGCGTTCTATGTCCTTTGGAGTAAAAGCAATCCAATTGACTACCACATCCCATTGATGCGTTTTAAGCCCCGTTAATTCCTCTGGTTTGTTAATATCTCCGATAATCGTCTTAGCCCCTTTTATGTGGACCTTAGATTTTCCTCTGTTCAGAAGGTATAGGTCTACGCCCCTAGCAAGAGCCAATCTACTGGATGGCGTACTGATATTACCTGTTCCTCCTATAAATAAAACTTTCATGTTCCCTGCTTTTTAAAGTAAGTACTATTTACTTCAAAGTACTATAAATATTTGAAGTTAATCACTATATTCAAAAACATCAGTATAACCACCAAAAATAACATCATGAAAAACGTATTACTATTGCTATTGGTCCTAAGTGGGCCCTTGGCATTTTCCCAAAAGATTTCAAATTTAGACCTACTGGATATTTACAATATGGAATATGTTTCCGACCCCCAGATTTCACCGGACGGGAGCCAAGTTCTGTACGTTCGGAATTTTAAGGATGTGATGACGGATAAGAATCTGTCCAACATTTGGCTCATAAATAGTGATGGTTCCAAAAACAGACCAATTACTACGGGCAACCAGAACGACTTTTATCCCAGATGGTCGCACAAGGGAGATAAAATCATTTTTAAATCCAACAGGCAGGACGATCGTATGAAACTTTTTGTAATGTGGATGGATTCCAAGGAAATTGCCCCGCTGACCAATACACCGAAGTCACCGGGTGCCGTAAGCTGGTCTCCGGACGATAGGTACCTCGCTTTTACCATGTTCGTGCCCAAAGCAAACGAATCGATCATAAAAATGCCGGCAAAACCAGAGGGGGCTAAATGGAATACCCCCCCTACTTATATTGACCAACTCAATTATAGAGGAGATGGCCAGGGCTACATAAAAGGAGGAAACACGCAACTCTTTACCCTATCCATTGATGGAGGAACGCCAAAACAATTGACTACGACCGATTTTGACCATGGTGCTCCTCAATGGGCAAAAGATGGTAAGACTTTATACTTCTCCGCCAATTTTAATCCCGATGAAGCTTTTGAACCCAATGATAGTGAAATCTACGCGCTAAATTTAAATAACAATGAAGTTAAAGCGCTGACGAAACGCTATGGGCCGGACAATACGCCAGTAATCTCTCCCGACGGTACCAAAATGGCGTATACCGGACTAGATGATAAATTACTAGGATATCAACTGAATCAGTTGTACGTAAGGGATGTTACCGGCGGAAGCGCAATGCTATTGTCCGGCGATTTTGATCGTAATATTTCCAATATTCAATGGGACGGCGATGGCAAAGGGCTTTTCTTTCAATATGATGATAAAGGGGAAACCAAAATTGCACATATTTCCCTAAGTGGCAAAATTACGGACAAAGTGGGTAAGGTTGGAGGACTTTCCCTGGGGAGACCCTATAATGCAGGGGCCTTTACGGTAGCCAAAAATGGAAACATTGCCTACACCTTGGGTACTACGGAGCACCCAGCAGATTTAAGCGTTCAAACCAAAAAAGGGAACAAGCGACTTACCTTTGTAAACGACGACCTCTTCTCTTTCAAAACTATCGGTAATGTGGAAGAAATCTGGTGGAAATCTTCCTATGACCAACAAGATATTCAAGGTTGGATCGTAACACCTCCAAATTTTGACCCTTCAAAAAAGTATCCTTTTATTTTAGAGATTCATGGCGGGCCTTTCGCCAGTTATGGTTCGGTCTATTCGGCAGAAATACAAGCTTTTGCAGCGGCAGGGTACGTAGTGCTGTATTCCAATCCACGCGGAAGTACCAGTTACGGTGCTGATTTTGGTAACCTGATACATCACGATTATCCCAACCACGACTATGGTGATTTAATGAGTGGTGTAGATGTAGTGATAGAAAAAGGCTATGTAGATTCGGATAAGTTGTTCGTCACCGGAGGAAGCGGTGGTGGAGTACTCACCGCGTGGATCGTAGGTAAGACCGACCGTTTTAAAGCTGCCGTAGTGGCCAAACCCGTTATCAACTGGGCAAGTTTTGTTCTCTATGCAGATGGTGCCGCATTCTTCTCCAAATATTGGTTCGGTAAAAAACCATGGGAAGACCCAGAGAGCTATTTTAAACGTTCCCCACTGAACTATGTGGCCAATGTAACCACACCCACCATGCTTCTGACCGGTGAGGAAGATTATAGAACACCCATTGCAGAGTCGGAGCAGTTTTATACCGCGCTAAAGCTAGAGGGTGTAGAAACCGCTATGGTACGTATCCCCGGAGCATCGCACGGCATTGCCAACAGGCCAAGCAACTTAATCGCTAAAATAGCGGGTATACTGGCTTGGTTTGAGAAACATAAAGATTAATCGTTGCATAACAATTTAGAGGTGGGAACTGCGCAAAATTGTTCTATAGGAACGGTAGCTAAGAATAATATGGCTTTGCTCGTTACTGCTTTTCTAATTTTTACCGGTACTTTATGTGCACAACAAAAACTAGATTCGCTGCAAAGTATTTGGCTGAACAAAGCCCTACCGGATTCGGCCCGTGCGGATGCGCTACATGATTATATTAATGAAGGACCATTTAACAGTGCTCCTGACAGTGCCTTGATCTTGGCCAATGAGCTGTACCGCTTCACCAAAGAAATTAATTACGCTACTGCAACCGTAGACGCACTGGACCTAAAGGGTTACGTATTATTTAGAAGTGGAAGCTATCCTGAGGCCCTAGCTGCTTATAATGAAGGGCTATCGCTCGCAGAAACTATTGGATATAAAACCGGAGCTGCTGATATTTTATTGAAAACAGGTTATATCTACCATGACAATGAGGATGCTATCAATGCCTTGAAAAACTATGAAAGAAGTCTAAAAATTTCTCAAGAAATTGGTGATTCGGAAGGTGTGAGCGCTATTTATAACGAGTTTGGCAGCATTTATTTTGTGAGAGGTGATCATGATAAAGCCTTGGACTATTATTTTAAGGGCATTGCCATTAATAAGGAGTACGGTAACGAAACGGCCAACTCTTCCCAATATACAAATATTGGGAATGTTTATCTGGATACTGAAGAGTATACGAAGGCCTTGGAGTATTATCAAAAGGCGCTAGCCATTGATGAGAAAAAACAAGACAAATTGAGTATCGCTGCCTCACTTTCCGGTATGGGCATTGTGTTCTATAATCAAGGTGATACGGAACAAGCATTAGACTATCTGGAACGTAGTTTAGCAATCGCAAAAAGTATCCATGACCTACAAGGAAGTACTTCCTATTTACTGAGTATAAGCGATATTTATCTGGATCAGGAAAACTACCAAAAGGCCATACAGCTCTGCACGGAAAGCCTATCCTATGCTAAAATAGTTGGCGATTTAGGTGGGCAGGAGTATTCTTGCGAATGTCTTTACGAAGCTTCTAGAGCCCTCGGTAAAACCAGCCAGGCCTTATCTTACTACGAAGAAATGATCGCAATTTCGGATAGTATACAATCTGAGGAAACCGCCATTAAACTACAGCAAATGGAGTTCTCCAAAAAAGTGGCGGAGGACAGTTTAATACAGATAGAGAAAGATACGGCCGTACGGTTGCAGCACGAGATTGAAGTACAGCAAAAAGATAAAAATAGAAATATTGCTATCGCCGGTGCACTAATCTGCCTGATCCTCGCCATAGGTTTTTTTATTCGCTGGCGGTATATAAAAAAGTCGCGCGCCGTTATAGAAAAGGAAAAAAACCGTTCAGAAAGTTTACTGCTCAATATACTACCTGCTGAAATAGCCGAAGAACTCAAGGAAAAAGGAGAGGCAGCGGCTCGGGATTTTGACCTTGTGTCGATTTTATTTACCGACTTTAAAGGTTTTACCGAAAAATCTGCCGAACTGTCCGCTGGGGAATTAATTGGTGAAATCAACAACTGTTTCAAGGCCTTTGACCATATTTGTGAAAAATACGGTATAGAAAAGATAAAAACCATTGGAGACGCCTATATGGCTGCAGGTGGATTACCTATACCATCGGACGATGCCGTCCATAATACTGTTCTGGCGGCCTTAGAGATGCAGGCTTACATGACACAGAGGTTCATAGAAAAAGAATCAACGGACGGTTTTACCTTTAAAATGCGCTTAGGAATACACACCGGGCCGGTAGTGGCCGGTATAGTCGGAGTTAAGAAATTTCAATATGATATCTGGGGAGATACTGTAAACACGGCTTCGAGAATGGAAAGTAGCGGCGCTGTAGGACAAGTAAATATTTCTCAGGACACTTATGAGTTAATAAAAGACAACCCATTATTCACTTGTACCCATAGAGGCAAAATAAATGCAAAAGGTAAAGGAGAAGTCGATATGTGGTTTGTTGAAAAACTTATAGATGTATAGTTTAACCTGCTTTTCCGATAATTGTATGATAACGCTACTTAAATAGGGTTTACATAAATACAATGAAAAATCAACAAAAGTTATAACATTTTGATTATCAATTGATAAACATATCAAAATAATCACTACATTACCCTAGGTTCATTATGTAGACCTTCTTTTTACTGGTTTAGACCAGATTCTTTATTGTTCTCCCATCTAATTGTTCTCCCACGTATTTGTTCTCCCGACTGGATTACCATCGATTGTTGCCAAATCATTATTGATTGTAATTACTTATTAAGAATAGTAACCAATTAAATATAAGTATTATGAGAACATTAAAAATGAATCTATTATTAGCACTAACCCTTTTATTGATTCCTTCAATTTCTAAAGCACAAGAGTCTACCGTGACCATAGAATTTGATAACGCCGAGACGGCAAGCGAAGTTGTTCAAAACTATATTGCCGCCTTGCAAAAAGGAGATGTAGCCACTATGAATATGCATCTGGCAGATCACGCAATGATCTATGGACTTGGAGGAGGACTGGACTCCTTGAACGTTGCACAACACAAGGAGTATTTTAAAAACAGCACAGATAGTTTCAAACATACGATTACGCAAGATTTATACTTACCCGTAAAAGTTACCAATAATTGGAACGAAGGAGAATGGGTGCTTGCTTGGGGCACCAATACGCTGACCAATAAAGAGACAGCGGAAACTATCGTAATTCCTTACCATACCGCAAATTTGGTAGAAAATGGTAAAATAGTGATGTCTCGTTATTTTTACGATATGATGAATGTTATGATGGCACAGGGTTATAAAATTACTGCGCCAGAATAACTTCTTAACCTCCTTACAAAACTCCAAAACCCGGAATCCTGTTCTGGGTTTTGTTTTAATATATAGTTAACTCTTTAAGATTTATTTCAATACCTTTAAGCAATTACCGCTGATTAGACCAACTAAATGAAACCAACCCAACACTCCTTACCTAGTTATAGGTCTGGCCATTTCTTCTTTATACTTTTTTTACTAGCTATCCTAGGCCCAGAACCCTGTTCCCTCTTTGAATCTGAAGCATGACTTCAACCCTGAAAAAAACAACAATAGCAATACTTCCTTGAAAATCAAAAATCACCGAATACTTCAAATATGCCATTGGTGAAATTATCCTTCTAGTTATTCGGTTTTTAGCTACTATCAATGTCAAATTTAAAAACGAAACCTACCCCTCTTTGGAGGGGCTTAAGGGGATGGGTGATATTATGGGAGAAATCATTCCCTATAATCCAAAACTTGTTGGCTACACCAAAGAGTTATATAAGACTAAAGAGGCCTATTATACTAGTTAAAATGCTTAAAGCTGCTTCTTTTTAATTCTCAAAACCTTATTTTAAAGAAAAAGAAATTTTGAACGGATTTGATATTGTAATGGTTATCGCCGTTATCCTTTTTGCAAGGTTAGGGGTCCGCCTTGTTACAAGGTATATTGAAATGAAGAAGAAAGAAAAAGAAAACTAGGCTAAACGACCTTGAATTAAACTCATGAGGCGTTAGAAAAAACAATATTTACTCTCGACGCTCACGTCGAGGCGATAAATCTGTATGATTGAGTAACGCTATTTTTTACGCATCCCTGTAGAAAGTAAGTCCATTATTGTCAGGGTCGTAAAAGGCAAACTCTTTGGTTCCCCAAGCTGTTTCCCTAAGTAAGGTATGGGCATTAAAAACAGATTTTTCCGAATATTCCTCGTAAAGCGCTTCAATATTTTGGGTAACAATTCTTAACATGGGTCTATCACCGTTCAGCTCCCATTCCTTGGCGTCATGCCATTGCAAATGAATTTCAATATCATCGCGCAGAACACCTGCGTAAGTCGGTTTTTTGGAATCGTCCGCAAATGCGATTTTAAACCCTAATCTATTTACATAGAAATCTAGTGCATGTACCACATCCCTAACAGGTAAAACAGGATGTATTTGATGTAAAAATCCTTTTCTTTCCATACTATAAATATAAAGGGATTATAGCTACCTTGTAATTTTCCACACTACATAGAGATGTTAAAACATATACTTTTTCTTGCTTTGGTAATTTGTACGCGCATGGGATATGGTCAGGAAATGACCGTCATGAGCTACAATATAAAATACGATAATGTCAATGATACCGTAAATAATTGGAACAAAAGAAAACAAGCCATGGTGCGTTTGATCAAACATTACAATCCGCAAGTCTTTGGTACACAGGAGGCCCTTTACCATCAAACCACCTATTTGGATAGTAGCATCACCTCTTACGCCTATGTTGGTGTAGGAAGGGAGGATGGAACGCAAAAAGGGGAATATACGGCTATTCACTATGACAGCACCAAGCTAAAGGTATTGGCAACCGATACTTTTTGGTTGTCGAAGTCACCGGATAAGGTTTCCGTGGGATGGGACGCCGCTTTAGAACGTATTTGTACTTATGCCTTATTCCAAAATAGTATTACTAAAAATCGATTCTATGTGTTCAATACGCATCTTGACCACATTGGTAAAACTGCACGTGCAAAAGCTGCACGGCTTATTATTAGCAAGATGAGAGAACTGAATACCCAAAAATTACCTTGTATCTTAATGGGAGATTTAAATCTTACCCCGGACGAGGCTCCCATTATGTACTTGAGCAAACAGCTCCATGACGGACGTGAGGTATCAAAAAAGCCTCCCTACGGACCTCTTGGAACATTCAATGGTTTTGACTGGAATGCAGTTCTGGATAAGCGTATAGACTATATTTTCGTGGATGGTTTTAAAGTAGAAAGTTATACCCATATAGACGACCGTATGGAAAATAACAAACATATTTCTGATCATTTGCCCGTAATAGCCATGCTTAGCTTTACACCATAAAGGCCCGCTTTTTACACGGGCCCCCTAACTAAAACTATCTCATCCTTATCCTTTTAGGAAATTGATCAAGATATCGTTCAATGCGTCAGCGTGAGTAACATTTAAGCCATGTGGGGCTCCCTTAATGACTTCATACGTGCTTTTGGAAATTCCCTTGGCCGCTAAATCACCTGATGTTTCAATAGGAACGGTCTGGTCTGCATCGCCATGTACTATTAAAGTAGGCACGTCTACGTTTTTAAGCTCCGGTCTAAAATCGGTATGCATCCATGACAAGGCAGCTTGTATCGTGGCTCTTGGAGATGCGTGGGAGGCAACTATAAAATCATATTCCAATTGGCCTTCGCTTACCCTATTCTTATTATCCTCATAATTATAAAAACCTTTGTGGAAATTTTTTAAAAATCCGACCCTGTCCTTTTGTAGGGCACTTTTAATATTATCCAAAACATGCATTGGCACGCCATCTGGATTATCATCTTTCTTCTTTACCAAAGGGATGATAGAACTTATGAGTGCCGCTTTCGCAATATTTTCCGTACCAAAATCCGTACAGTAGCGCACTACCTCGCCTCCACCCATGGAAAACCCTACTAGAACAACATCCTTTAGGTCCAGTTCGGTAATCAGCGTATGTAAGTCGCCTGCTAAAGAGGAATAATCGTAACCGTCCCAAGGCGATGAAGATATTCCAAATCCTCTTCTATCGTACGAAATACATCGGTATCCCTCTTCAACAATCTTCCATACTTGCTGCTCCCATGATTTTCTGCTCAATGGCCAACCGTGGATTAGGATTACTGGTTGTCCCTGTCCGTAATCTTCATAAAAAATAGCTACGGATTCTTTTGCTTTCTCGTTTGTTATAAATGGCATATCTTTTTTTTATTTTGAACAAGGTAGTTTTATAACTGGCATGCTATTACCTCGTTTTAAAAGAATATTTGCTCTATAAATGTTTTACCTAATTTTACACTATGTACATACCCACGCAGTATAGAAACGAGAACCTGTCCGAAGTCAAAGAGTTTTTAGAGCGGAACAGCTTTGGCATTTTGGTAAGTCAGGTCGATGGAAAACCATGGGCCACCCATATTCCGTTGGAATTGGATACCGATAAGGATGGAAACGATATTCTTGTTAGTCACATCGCCAAAGCCAACCCGCAGTGGACTCAATTTTCGGAACAGACCGAAGTCCTTTGTATTTTTAATGGTCCGCACAGCTATATCTCTTCCTCCTGGTACCAAGAAGAGGAAGTTCCTACGTGGAACTATATTGCGGTTCATGTCTACGGTACCCTAAAAATTATAGACGAGGCGGCCGTTCTGGATTCCATGCATAAGCTGGTGAACAAGTACGAGAAAAATTCCGCTTGTCCGGTGGCCATTGAAAATCTGTCCCCAAAAACCATGCGCCAAATAAAAGGTGTTGTCGGATTTAAAATACGGATAACGGACATACAGGCGGCGAAAAAATTATCTCAAGGACGCGAGCATGACCACCCTAGAATCATTGAAGAATTAAATAAACGAGATGCGCAAGCAGCTTCAGTCGCTAGTGCAATGACCAAATCCAATAGTGCATAAATGGGTCGTAAAACCAAACAATTCTTGGTAGTATATGCGGTGCTTTGGTTCCTTAGCTTCATTGTCATTACTATTCTTTTAAGTCGTGGAGATAGAAGCCTTGGCGATAGCGCCTTATTCTTTTTTAACATTGCCGCGAATAAAAATTTCCTCACCGGTTTTCATGTAGTTTTTCTTTTGTGCAGCTTACTGCTATTGGCACTTCAATATTTCATCAAACTTTATCGATCTAAATCAAAATCGGTCTTCCTCAGACAACTGGGTTACCGTTTTATTCTTCCGATCCTGATAGCCTTCTTAGGTTTTAAGACACTTATCTATGCCAATTCCTATGAGTGGCACGATTATCAGTGGGATAATTCCGTAATGAATACTGAGGGAATCGTTAATAACCTTTATGAGGCAGACCAAAAACAAAGAGGCATGAGTGTTTTTGGCTGGTCTCATGATAATAACGAGGTTATAGATGATCTTATCAAGGCCAATGTAGAATGGGTGGCAGTAATTCCCTTTCTTTATCAAGAGGATGAAACCACAAAACGAGTTAATGTTCCAGATGATCCCAATTCTTTTACCAGAAGGGATTCTAGCTTCATAAAAACGATAAGGACGCTTCATAAAAAAGGACTTAAAGTACATCTGAAACCGCATTTGTGGATGAGTAGTGGTTGGCGGAGTAATATTACGTTAGATAGTAATGAAGATTGGGATGCTTGGTTTGAATCTTACCGGATAAACATGATGCGCTATGCAAAAATTGCGGCGCTTACAAAAACGGAACTATTCTGCGTAGGTACCGAACTGCGCACCTCTATAAAAAGACAACCTGAAAAGTGGAACGGACTTATTGATGAAATAAAGGAAATTTATAAGGGCGAACTCACCTACGCCGCAAACTGGTACGATGAGTATGAGCACGTTGGCTTTTGGGACAGGTTAGATTACATAGGGATACAAGCTTACTTTCCCTTGACCAAAATGGAAAATCCGGATTTAGAGACCATCGAAAAGGGATGGGACAAACATATACTGGAATTAAAGGGTGTACATGAAAAATATGAGAAACCCATACTTTTTACAGAAGTGGGCTATAAAAGCGAATCTAATGCTACCATAAAGCCTTGGGAATGGGGTTCAGGCTTTAGTATACTTACTAAAAAGAAATCCGATAAGACCCAACAATTGGCTTTCGAAGCTTTGTTCAACAAATGTTGGGACCAGCCATGGCTAGCGGGTATTTATATTTGGGAATGGAACGTACGGACTACGGAGGAAAGTGCCGCAACCGACCTCAATTTCTCGCCACGTTTTAAGCCCGCAGAAAATGTAATTGCCAAGGGTTTTAAAAATACGGTTAAAAGACCTTAAACTTGAGGTTTCAATTAAGACACTAGAGTTAAGTTTCTAGAATTCAATGGTGTACAAATCAATTGGTTTGTTCTTCCCTCGCAGTACCAACTCCCCTATTCGTTTGAATTTAAATCTAGAAGTACTTTTGTTGTTTAGTTCCCTGTAGAGCTCGCCGGACATTAGTAAGTTGGCCCTATACGTGTTACAGGCCGCCTCTAAACGAGCGGCAGTATTTAAAATATCCCCAGTATAAATGATGTTTCTCTTTATGATGCCTATTTCTCCCGTGGTGACTTCCCCTATATGATAGCCTGCTTTAAATTTTGGTGCTATTCCGAACCTTTCCTGGTACCAATTCCTTTTTGCTTCGAGCGTTTCGGAAATTTTTAGAAAAGAAACAATACAATTATTATTTCTTAGACCAATTTCCTTGGGCCAGGATAAAACAATTTCGTCCCCAACATACTGGTATATTTCTGCCTCGCTATCTAAAATAGCGCTGGTCATATCCGCATAATACTGCTTTAATAAGGCAAAATATTGCTCGTGACCTAGCGATTCCGCAATGCTCGTAGAAGACTTCATATCCAAAAATATAAATATTCTAACTTCTTTCAAAGGCTTGTGATACTTAGAAAACAAAGCATTGTAGAGCACTCCATCTCCCACATATTGTAGCATTTCTGAAAAGAAAATGGCAATACCCGCCACAAATCCCATAAAAACCAATGTACTCCAAAAGGCGAAATTGGCAGAAAATCGTTTTAAGTCGTCTAAAGCATCCGTAAATTGGTATTCTTCGTAATTGTAATAACTGTTGAGAAGGCTGAAAGCTATCAGACTTAGCGCTATAAAAAAAACATAGAATAGCAGCTTTAATAAAATCTTTACCCTGAGCGAGGTATGGGACAGTTTTTTTCTAAACCAAGTGACCTCACATGCCCCTTGTAGTAGACCAACCACGAACGCTCCCAAAACCAAGGGTAAAATGCCATTTTCAAAATCATAAGGGTTTCCCGTAGCGGGGTATTTCTCCAACGTACCCAGCAAGCCATACTCCACTAAGCCATAGACAAAAGCAAAGCCCGCCCATATAAGTCCAAAAGGTACTATTTGTTTTAAAAATCTTTTTATTCGCAAGACGAACCTTCTTAGTTGAATATTTAGTATGAGTAAATAATACTGGGACAACTAATATGCCTCAATATTATTTTTTATAAAAATACTCTAGATTAACGTATGATTTAATGCCAAATTATATGTTGGGAACTACAAATTATATTCTCTTTAATATGAAATACTTATAATGAAATCTTTATTGATGCATAATGAACATTTTGGTATATTTAAGACGCTAACCAAATAACCGACCAAATGACCTTAGATGACGTTCATTACATACCAACTTAAGAAGTGGATTACTCCGTATACCATTGATAGTTTCTTTGTTAATTTCTTTCTGTTCGTACCTCGCTTGGTGACCGGTGGGTTGCTTGCATTTGTTTACGCCCCTAATAAATTTGGAACCCCATGGACCCCAGACGCATTGGAATTGTCTTTTTTGGAAGTTTCGGACGAGTTTGTAGGGCTCATTGCAAATCAAGGTTATCCATTTGATGTATTTCCTGACCTTTTCGCTTGGTCCATTGGCTTTATGGAGGCCTTTGGCGGCCTTCTGCTTATTTTAGGTCTCAATACTCGTGTCACTGCATTTTTTGTCTTTCTTACAATGACCATGGGTATTTTTTTTAGGACTTGGGACGGCACTTGGGACATACTTCCAGTTTTTAGTTTCTTTTGCCTTGGCTTATTTCTCATGGGTTTTGGCTCGGGAAAATGGGGCTTGGATTATTGGTTATCGAAAAAACTACGCTAGTATCAAAGATTATCTAACTGATTGCTCGTTTTATCATCACTTATGGTCCAAAAGAAACCGATTACAAAGAAAGCATCTGCTGTAGGTCGTATGGCACGGCGCTCAAAAATACCGTTCATATTTGGTGTATCTGCATATTGATACCCATTTACATTTTTGAATCCGGTAATGTTACTGACCGAGAAAAACAATATTTTTTGTTGCGAAATCAGGTAAGCCCAGTTCATGTTCAAGCTATTGAAAGATTTAGACTTTTCGGCTAAAAATTCTGGCGTATTCGGATTGTCATATGGCCTTCCTGAACCATGATTGTAGGAAAGGCCTATTTGGGAACGCCAGTCTCCCACCCAGTACTTTGTCACTAAGGAAAGACTATGTGCGGGGGCAAAATTGGGTGTTGCCCTCTCCGGAAAGTTTCGGAAATCCCGTTCGGTATCCAAATAGGAATAGGAGGCCCAATAGTCCAGGTTTTTAATACTCTTATTATCTCTCCAAAAGATATCGATACCCGTGGCATAGCCATTACCGAGATTGTTGAATTCTGAGTTGAACTGCGGAAATTGGGTGTCAAATTTTACCAGTCCGTCATAATCCTTATAATACGCCTCTGCCCTAAAAGTTTTTCCGTCGGATAGATACTGATAATTTAAAATATAGTGTGCTGTCTTTTCAAAGTCTAGACTTTGGTCAAATTTCAGGGATTCTGTCAAAGGGTTTTGATAAAAATCTCCGTAAGCCAGAGAAAACTGTCCCTTTTCGCTACTCTTATAAGCCAATGATACACGAGGTGCAATATTAGTATCATCTAAAAAACTGGAGTGCTCTCCCCTAAGCCCTAGTTTCATTGCAAACTTGTTACTAAAGAAAATATCGGCCTCGGCAAATCCGGCACTTAAATTATCATTAAATCCCGATGCTAAAATAAAATTGTCCGGGGTTGTGAAATCGTCTTTGTAATCGGTAATAAAATGTTCCACTCCCATATTCAATTGAAGTTTACTATTAAAGGTCTTCTTTACCTTCAGTTTTAAATGTCCGGCGGTCTCGCTCGTTAAAATATCGTTGGCTTCAAAACCAATATCGTTTCTATCATAAGAAATACTTGCTCCCGTAGTTACGGTCCATTCCTTATCAAAAAAATGCTTGTAAGTGGTATTGGCGTACAGGTTGCTATTTTTTAAACGAAAGTTGACAAAGTCCTCAAAATTGATATCCTCTTGGTCTACATCTAGGTTCGCCTGATTAAATCCTGTATAAAATTTAAAAATTCCTTTATCCGTTTTACTTCTATACACCGTTTCGCCAGAAAAAGATTGGTAAGGTTTGTTCCAACGGGCACCTTGCTCATTAGGCACGATCCATTGGTACGGTGCCAGATTTATATACTGGGCGTTAACGCTGAGCGATTTGTTGTCCCAAATCATAGTTCGCCCAAGACCTCCGCCAACGGAGAGAACCGATATGTCCGTTTTTTCTTGGTCCGGTTCATCGGTGGTGTTCAATAGAAGCACGCTAGATAGTGCCTGACCGTATTCGGCAGAATACCCTCCGGTGCTAAATGTGATTCCTTTAAAAAGAAATGGTGAAAAACGCCCTCTAGTAGGTACATTATTGGCGGTTGCGTTAAAAGGTTGAAATACCCGTAACCCATCTATAAAAACTTGTGTCTCCCCTGCTTGGCCTCCACGTACAAAGAGGCGACCGTCCTCGCTCACATTTGAAGTACCCGGTAATGTTTGTAGCGCTCCTATAAAATCTCCTGCAGCTCCTGCTGTGGTTACAATATCCAAAGGTTTTAGTACCGATACTTTGGAGTTGTCCCCAGCTTGAAAGCTCCCCGCTGTTAAGGTAACTCCGTTTAATTGGTTAATGGCCTCCCGCAATACAATAGATAAGTCTTTTAAGTAGGATACGTCACCTGCTTGCATATAAGTTTCATAGGAAATCATGGATACAATAAGGTTTTGTGTTCCGGAAGCGGAGGTTTCAAAGCTGAATTTTCCATCTGCATTCGTAGATGCCCCATCATACGTTCCGTCTAAGTAAACGTTCGCACCCGTTATGGAATTACCTTTGCTATCCACAACTGTACCCGAAATAATGGTTTGAGCAGCGCTATTTAATGTGATTAGAAAAACTAGTGTTGTTAAAATTGCCTTCATGGTTTTTGAGTGATGATTACGGGGCAAAATTGAATGTTTATACAGACCTAAACCAAAACGTCTGACCGAAATGTAGATTTTTAAGACTGAAATGTATCGCTGTTTTTCAATGACAATTCACACACAAAAATCAACAACTGGGTACTTCCATTTTTCGGAATGCGTGCTTTCTTTGGAATTTTGAGTCATTCAATAACAATTAAAACTTTATATATTATGAGAATTGCAGCACTTATTTTAGGATTAGTATTGACCAGCTTTTTGAGCAACGCACAGGAAAAGGAAGGTGTGACCCTTACCGTAACTATCGAGAATGTTCTTTCAAATGAAGGTAAGATTATAGGGGCCCTGCATACAGAGGGTACCTTTATGAAAGGAGCCGGCATTGCTACCGAGGTGGTAGATGCCGAAAAAGGGGAAGTAACCTTGACCTTTACAAATGTTGAACCCGGCACCTTTGCCATAATGATTTTGCACGATGGTAATGGGAATAACCGTATGGATTTTGAAGCTAACGGAATGCCCAAAGAGAGTTATGCTACGACGGGAGAATTGGTCTTTGGTCCTCCAAGTTTTAATAGCGCAAAGTTTGAGGTAGTCGACAATGACCTTGATTTTAGAATACGGTTTTAGGTCCTCTACTCTCTCATAGAAAGTAGATTTCTATAACATTCATCAATCAAGAACAAAAAAGGCTTCCAAAAATGGAAGCCTTTTTCTTTAAATCTCTTCTGTTAGCCAAGCTTTCATCATCCAGACCGTTTTCTCCTGTTCGGTTATAAAATCGCTCATCATGCTATTCGTTCCTTCGTCATTGGCATCTGCTGATGCCTCCAAAAGCTTTCGTTCTATTAACAATAGTTCTTTTAAGGAATCCACGATTAAACGAATGGCTTCTTCGTCTTTAGTAATATTTTTACCCGCAGGTACCGTGGCTTGCTCCATGTAATCCTCAAAGGTGTGTAAAGGAACAACTCCTAAGGTTAGAATACGTTCCGCAATTAAATCAACCTTCAGATTAGCATCATCATAAAGTTCCTCGAACTTTACATGCAAATCAAAAAATCGTTTTCCTTTGATGTTCCAATGTATACCTCTTAAACTCTGATAATAACGTTGGAAATTGGCCAAAAGAATATTAAGGTCTGCCCCAATAACTTTGGACTTTTCTGCATCTAAACCAATACTATTTAATTTCATAATTTCTATAATTTTCTATGTAACATTATACTGCCTGCATAATTAACTATAAATTTAAAAAATAAACATGACGATTGTCATAAGTTTTATTGATAGTTTTTATAACTTTATAGTACTAAATTATTGACATGACCATTACACAATTACAATATGTGCTAGCAGTTGCCGAGTATAAAAATTTTACCCTGGCGGCGGAAAAGTGTTTCGTGACGCAACCTACTTTAAGTATGCAGGTTCAAAAGCTTGAGGACGAGCTTGATATACAGATTTTTGACAGAAGCAAAAAACCTATATCCGTTACGGAAGTAGGCAAAAAAATCGTTGCACAGGCCAAGAATATCGTAAACGAAGCGGATCGTATCAAAGATGTGGTGGACCAAGAAAAAGGGTTTATTGGCGGAGATTTCACCTTGGGTATTATCCCTACCATAATGCCTACACTGTTACCCATGTTCTTGAAAACCTTCATAAATAAATACCCGAAGGTAAACCTCATTATCAAGGAGCAGAGCACGGAGAATCTAATCAGGAATATTCAAGATGGCCATCTAGACGCTGCCATTGCTGCTACACCTCTTGAAATTGAATTTATAAAGGAAAGACCCCTTTATTACGAACCATTTGTGGGTTATGTTCCAAAAGACCATAGACTTAGGGCATTAAAAGAAATTACCCCAGACGATTTAAATGTTTCGGATATCCTGTTATTGCAGGATGGGCATTGTTTTAGGGAAGGGGTGCTTAATCTCTGTAAGACCCCAAAAAAATCTGGAGAAGAGCATTTTCAATTGCAAAGTGGCAGTTTTGAAACTCTAATCAATCTTTCTAATGAAGGCTTGGGAATGACCTTATTACCCTTTCTAAATACCTTAGAACTCGATACCACTAAAAAGGAAAATCTTAAGTTTTTCAAGGAACCTTCACCCGCACGGGAAGTAAGCCTTATCTACCATAAAAGCGAATTAAAGATTCAGATAACGGAGGCCTTACGTGACGTCATATCCGGAGTGATCCGAGGGGCGATTAAATTTCAAGATGTAAAAATTATAAGTCCTTTGAACAAGTAGTAGCGATCAATCCTTTCGTTTCAAAGTAAAGGAACAACCTTCTATACAAATTGTAGGACCACCTTGGTAGACAATCAATATATCTCCTTTAAAATCAGGTCTCCACTTCCAAGTGAAGGATTCATCAGATTTGGTGTAGAAGAGCACAATCAATTCCTCTTCTATTTCAAAATTACCGGAGTAATTGAGCGAAGGATTCTGGGTATCGTTATAAGAAAAAGAACCGTTCAAATCAAAGCTATAAAAGCCTCCATCCTCTATTTCTTCATTTATTTGAGGACCTCCTATACTATAGCTGTTAGAAATAATCTGCCAAGTACCAACGATGGCACTCGCTCTTACTGGAGTTTCTATACCGCTAGATTCCTTAAAACACGAAGACAATGACACCACCAATACTAATGCGAGCAGTCTTTTCATAACGACTATCCTTTTTAGTTAGATATCATATATTCAAAGGGTTGCTTTCTAAACAAAAAAAAAGCCACTTTTCAGTGGCTCTTCATTATTTTAGATAGATTAAACTTTGTTGGAGCTCTGGCTTATCCGTAATAAAACGTTCTAACCAGATTTTGAGTTCCACTACCTCTTCAGGTAGTAACAGGTCTACTGCTTTCTTTAGTTCTTTGCAAAATAATTTTACGTCGAAACTAACCTTTTTCAGTACTGTCTTGCTATACTCTAGCATAGTTCTAGTCATATAGTATGTAGTTTTATTGATTAGGTGTTGTGTAAATTTAAACAGAAAAGAAGGTATATTATTGCCCCTAAAAAGTTAAAACTGAATGGCAATATGTTAAACTATGACAAAGGAAGAAACGCTAATTTCATTACTTTTAAACTTCTAGGAATTCTCAACCGAATGAATAGTTATCTAAGTGCCCATACAATAGACTATATGATAAAAAAAGTATCGATTTATTTGTGTACGTTCTTGCTCCTTTTTGGCTGTGCTTCGTTAAAAAAGCAAACTAAGAAAGAGATTGAAACAGTACTTCACTCCAGATTTTTTGAAAATCAATTTACCGGATTTTTGGTTGTGGACCCAAGTACTAGAGATACAATCTACAATCTGAACAGTAACAGATACTTTACTCCCGCAAGTAATACTAAGATTTTTACTTTATACACAGCCCTAAAAATCCTCCCGGAAAAAATACCTGCTTTGCGCTATTTACATCAAAATGACACACTTTACTTTGAGGGTACTGGAGACCCTAGCTTCTTACACCCCTTTTTAAGCGATTCAACGGCCTATAAGTTTCTAAAAGAGCATAAAAACTTGGCCTTTTTTGCGGATAATTTTCTGGATACACCTTTAGGGCCAGGTTGGTCTTGGGATGATTTTCACTGGTACTATTCTCCGGAACGCAGTGCTTTCCCTATTCACGGTAATGTTACCCTAATAACCAGTACGCCGCAGAAGCATGTTTCGCCAACATATTTTAAGGATAGCGTTTTCTATGAAGATTATAACTTTAACCGTCAGCAAGATAAAAACAAATTCTATTTTAATCCTGCCCGTACCGATACTTTAGAAGTGCCCTTTAAGACTGGTAGTAGAACAACCAAAAACGTATTAGAAAGTAGTTTGGGTAAGCCAATACGTCTTGTCTCTAAAATGCCAAAAGGCAACGCGAGAACTCTGGAAGGTATTCATGCAGATTCCCTTTATGTAAAACTCATGCACGAGAGTGATAATTTTATCGCTGAGCAATTGCTAGTACTAGCGGCATCAGAACTAAGGGATACGCTGAACAGTGAAATAATAAGAACACATATATTAGAAAACAACTTGGCCGATTTAAAACAACCACCACGTTGGGTGGATGGTTCAGGGCTTTCTCGGTACAACCTCTTTACCCCACAGTCCTTGGTACATGTGCTACACCAACTTCAACTTGAAACACCCCAAGAAAGACTTTTCAGAATTTTTCCCGCTGGTGGTGTTTCCGGAACCTTGGAAAACTGGTACGGTAACGGTATAAAGCCCTACATCTTCGCTAAATCCGGTAGTTTAGGAAACAATTATTGTCTTAGCGGCTACCTCCTTACAAAATCTGGTAAAGTGCTTCTATTCAGTTTTATGAACAATCATTTTAGAAATCCTTCCTCTGAGGTGAAAATTAGGATGCAGCAGATTTTTGAAATGCTTCACCAGAACTACTGACCTTCCAGCATTTCTTCATTTACGTTTTTTGAAAAACGCTTTAAAAGCATTCCTATTTTTGGAGTTATATGGGTCTCACAAAACGGTTTCTGAGTGTTCTTATAGTAATAGTTCTGAAATTGTTCCGGAGAAGCTCTAAAGTCGCCAAATCCCATAACCTGGGTAATTACTTTTTCTGTGAAACCTCTTTGAGCCTTCTTCATAGCCGCTTTTGCAGTGCCGATATCAGTAGATGAAAACACGTAAACAGCGGAACGGTATTTATGCCGCATACCATGTATCTTAGTACTGGAATGGGTATGTAAATGAATTGTTACAAGTTCCTCCAGGGATATACATGCTGCATCGTAATGGATAATTAACCCTTCAGAAAATTCATTTTCCTCCCCTAAAGGCGCAACGAATCCCTGCGCTACCTTACTAACTCCTTTTAAGGATTTAAAAACCGCTTCCGTACACCAATGACAACCGCCGCCTAGGGCTACTTTCTGTAACGTTTTCATGTACTATTGGTCGTAATATTAGTTAGAAACTAACCTATGTATCTGTGCATATTGTAGCAGTAAAATAGTCTTTGCATCTTTAATCTCACCGGAGGCAATCATCCTAATTGCCGTAGCCATAGGGTATTCCAAGACTTCTATATTTTCTGTTTCGTCTATAGCTCCTCCCCCGTCGCCAACCTTCATTTTTTCCTCATAAGCCCCAACGAACAAATAGAGGATTTCGGTTACCGAACCTGGAGACATGTACGTTTCAAACACCCTTTCAACATCGGCTATTTTATACCCTGTCTCCTCTTCGGTTTCCTTTCTGATGCAATCCTCCGGATTGTCGCCGTCCAATAAACCGGCACATACTTCTATCATCATGCCATCATCGTTACCATTGACATAGGTGGGCATACGGAACTGTTTGGTCAGTATTACCGTTCCCTTCTTCTTGTTGTACAACAGAATTCCAGCACCATTACCCCTATCATAGGCTTCGCGATGTTGTTCCTCCCAAGTACCATCTTCCTTTTGATAATCGAAAGTATATTTATTCAGCGTATACCAATTGTCAGATAATAATTCCTTTTTTATGTTTTTAATCTTTGGGTTTTTCAATTCATTTATAATTTTAAGAATTAATTCTTGCTTAGACTGTTCGAGGATTTTTGTTGTCCCTATTCCTTGTGAATTCTCAAATATAGTTTTCAAATGTCTATAGTCCTAGCCCAATGACATCATCGTTATTTCTTGCAAGGGTAAACCATGAAAACGTTGTAACTTATGCCCTAAGAAAAACCTAGTGAAAATGAATAAATATCTTCTGCTAACAACACTATGTGTCGGGCTGTTTTTTGGCTGCGAACAAAATAAAAAAGAAATTAAAAAACTTCCCCGTATTGCAATAGCAGGTATCGGTATTGAGTCCAGTACCTTCTCCCCTGCCCAAACACATGAAGAAGCATTCCATGCTAGAATTGGTGACTCCATTTTTGGGCGTTATCCATTCTTTGCTGAAGGTACTTCCGTAAGAAAGCGCGCGGAATGGGTACCCACATTACTGGGGAAATCATTACCAGGCGGTATCGTAACGAGAGAGGCATACGAATCCATGGTGACGAAAATATTGAATATGCTTAAGGAAAATGGACCTTATGACGGGCTGTTCTTTGATATACATGGTGCCATGAGCGTGGTAGGTCTACAAGATGCAGAAGGGGATTTAATTAAACGAATACGAGAAGTTGTAGGGACCGAGGTATTGATTTCTACCTCAATGGACCTACACGGTAATGTGACCGAAACGCTAGCTGAACATTCTGACCTTATCACCTGCTATAGAATGGCTCCCCATGAAGATGCGTTGGAATCAAAAGAACGCGCCATTACCAACCTATTGGACCGATTAGAAAGTGGCAAGGGAAAACCAAAATTCAAAGCATGGATTCCTGTTCCGATTTTACTTCCTGGAGAGAAAACCAGTACGCGTATAGAGCCTGGAAAAAGCTTATATGGCAAAATTCCTGCTTTGGTTGCACAAGAGGGTGTTATTGACGCGGCTATTTGGATGGGATATCCATGGGCGGACGAATCTAGGAACCATGGCGTAGTGATGGCGGTAGGTGATAACAAAGAACGAGTGGTCAATGCTGCTGAAGATTTAGCAGAAGCGTACTGGGGAGTACGTAACGAATTTGAATTTGTAGCTCCGGTAGCTCGTTTGGACGAAAGTTTAAAATTGGCTTTAGCTAGTGAAGAAGGGCCTTATATAATTAGTGATATGGGCGATAATCCCACTGCAGGTGGTGCTGGGGATGTCACTTGGACTTTAAAGGAACTTTTGGCAAGAAAGGAGTTTAAGTCCGCTAAAGGTCCCTCTCTGATATACGCGTCTATTCCCGGGCCAGAGTTGATTGAAGAAGCCCTTAAAGTTGGTGTTGGAGGTTCTGTATCGGCCATGGCTGGAGCTCTTGTGGACAATAGATATGCGCCGCCGCTTCAACTAGAAGGTACCGTAACCGCAATCAAAGAAGGTGACCGTGATGCCGAAGTAGAAGTTGTGGTGCGGATAAGCAGTATTAACGTTATCGTTACCAAGAAAAGAAAACCTTATCACAAAGAAAAGGATTTCACTGATTTGGGTCTGAATCCCAGAGAGACGGATATTATAGTAGTAAAAATAGGCTACCTTGTCCCGGAACTTTATGAAATGCGTAAAGGATGGACAATGGCCCTTACTCCTGGCGGCGTAGATCAAGATTTAGAACGTCTTGACTATGAGAACATAAAACGTCCCATGTTTCCATTGGATGCGGATATGGATACACCAAATTTAAAAGCGCGACTACTGTCCGCATCAAATCAGCTGAATTAAAATCATGTACGTAAAAAAGAATTTTGGACTAAAATCTATTCTAATATTTAGCGGTGGGCATATCATTTGGATTGCCATTTGGGCCATACTCATTGCCTTGGTCTATCAATTTACCCCCTTAAAGGATTGGTTGGTCATTCCATGGTTACCACTTTCAGTAATCGGTACCGCAGTGGCATTTTATGTAGGCTTCAAAAATAACAGCGCCTACGACAGGTTATGGGAGGCACGGAAAATATGGGGAGCCATTGTTAATGGTAGCAGAACATGGGGAGCCACTACAAAAGCATTTGTCAGCAATCAATTCAGTGAAGAACATCATGATGAAAAAGAACTTGATATACTACGTAAAAAATTGATATACAGACATATTGGTTGGTTATATGCTTTACGAAGTCAATTATTGATTCCAACGCAATGGGAACATATTAATCAAGGTAAACATGTACGCAAGACAGCTAAAAAAAGAATGGAAAATTTTGGGGTCGGTCTGCACAGCGATGATATTACCGAGAAGCACCTTCGCGAATTCTTACCTACAACAGAATATGATAGACTTATAAATTATAAAAACACGGCCACGCAAATCATAGACCACCAAAGTCAAGATTTAAAACTATTGAGAGAAAAGAATCTTATTGACGATTTTAGGCATATGGAGATGCAAAAACTTCTTGCCGATTTCTACACTTTTCAAGGGCAGTGTGAACGGATTAAAAAATTTCCTTTACCGAGACAGTATGGTAGCATGAGTTTGGTTTTCGTTGGTATATTCATTTTCCTGCTGCCTTTGGGGATGGTTTCGGAGTTTGCAAAATTAGGCGAATTCGGCGTATGGCTTTCCATTCCTTTTACCATCTTGGTGGGTTGGGTTTATATTATGATGGAATTGGTGGGCGATTACTCGGAAAATCCTTTTGAAGGACTTGGTAACGATATCCCTATGCTCTCCTTATGCAGAACTATTGAGATTGACTTGCGGGAAATGTTGGGTGAAACCGAACTTCCTGATGCCATTACGCCTATTAATGATATTTTAATGTAATGCTAAACCGTAATAGCATGGTTTAAATACCTTCTAAACGGAAGCATTTCTTTATAAGTGGCAATAACCTTGTCTTCAAAATCTGAATTAAAAATTTCTTTAGTGGAAAATTCGGTTGCAACTGCAAAGGTTTTATTCCGCAATAAATCTATGTGCGGATGGTCATTGGAAAAACCCTTAGGCGAATTGGTAAGCCTTACATCTTCCCAAAGACCACCGAACATGGCTTTGAAAGACTTTCTATTTAGGATTTCTTGCAACGTTTCCCCATCATAATCGATTGCATCTCTAATGCTTCGCAGCCGTTTAGGTTCCGGTCTCCATAGGCCACCAGCGAACATACCTCTTTCAATTCCTATTTCTACGTAGAAGTCACCTGTATTGGGACGCTTATCTAATCCGGCACCAAAATGGTCTTTATATATGGGTTTATTTGGATGAAACATGAGATTATTATTGATGCGATTTATGCCCTTCTTTCCGGGAGTATCGTAATATTCATCATCAATACTCATTAGTCTAGTATTCATACCATCTAACCAACTTATGAAATCGTCACGGACTTCTTTATACCATTTGCGATTGGCGTCCATCCATTCCTTATTGTTATTTTTCTGGAGTTCTTTGAGGAAATTGATTTGGTTTTTGAAGTTCATTTCTAGTAATTGAATCGCAAAGTTACTTAAATAACTATCGTCAAGTCCAGCGGAGTCGAGATGCATTTATATTCCTGAACTCATTCTGGGCAGCGCCTGTCCTGATCAAAGCCAAAGGCCCGAACTGACAAAAAATCTAATTTGGAAGTCCTTTCTCCTCTTGAAAGGGTAATAAAGAATGGAACTTTAAAACCCTCTATCTCCTCCGATTACATCGCCTAAAGTACCCAATATACTTCCTTCGCCTTTATCCTTTCCTCCCCTTGGGATAGCAGCCAAAACACGACCCGCCAATCTACTGAAGGGTAAGGATTGTATGTATACCGTTCCAGGACCTCTTAGGGTTGCAAAGAAAAGCCCCTCGCCCCCAAAAACCGTATTTTTTATTCCGCCGACAAACTCAATATCGTAATCTACGGTTTGCGAAAAACCGACAATACAACCGGTATCAACTTTAAGAACTTCTCCTACTGCTAGTTCTTTTTTGGCCATGGTTCCGCCCGCATGTACAAAGGCCATGCCATCGCCCTCTAGCTTTTGCATGATGAAACCTTCACCTCCAAAAAGTCCCCTGCCTAATTTCTTGGAAAATTCTATACCGACGGAAACTCCTTTTGCGGCGCAGAGAAAAGCATCTTTCTGGCAAATGAATTTTCCTCCTTTTTCGGATAGGTCAATTGGTAATATTTTTCCTGGATAGGGCGATGCAAAACTAACTTGCTTCTTTCCCTGACCAACGTTCAAAAAGGCGGTCATAAAAAGACTTTCTCCTGTGAGCATTCGTTTTCCTGCGGAAAATATTTTACCTAGGACACTACTGTCCTGGTTGGAACCATCTCCAAAAATGGTGTCCATTTTTATATCGGTATCCATCATCATAAAACTTCCTGCTTCGGCCACTACAGCCTCTTGAGGGTCTAGCTCTATTTCTACATATTGCATTTCTTCCCCGTAAATCTCGTAATCTATTTCATGTGCGTTCATAAGTTGTGTTTTATCATTTCGGCGTATACCGAAATCTAATTGTTTTTTGTTGATACGTATTAGTTGCAATTAATACTATGATTGTTACAATCATAAACAAATTTTAATTTAAGAATCATTAAAATTTAAAATAAACTACCACAGGGAAAGCCCGCGAGGCATTCGTAGGAAATGAACACTTCATTTCAAGGCAAGCCCCAAGTTATAATACCCTTTGGCGGTGCCAATAAAAAAGGCAGCCTTACGGACCGCCTTCATATATTAGGATAAAAAGTTTATTCTAAGAATTATCCACTACCTCCGCATCTGGAGCGTTTTTCTTTACTGAAGCAATACCGTTTTCCATACCATCTTTAGAAGAATACATTTCGCTCTTGCCGATGATTTGACCGTTGGTTGAGTTTAATGTAAAGAAAGGGCTGCCATCCTTAGCCGTCTTGCGCTCAAAACGAGCATCGTCCTGAGAGTTGGTGCGTACCGATTCTATTCCGTTCTTGCATCCGTCTTTGCTGGCATACGATTGACTCGTTAAAATTACTTGTCCGTTACCGGCTTTAAGATTGAACATTGTTTTGCCAGAACTTCCTGTTTTAATTTCAAATTTACCCATTGCTAATTTAATTTATAGTTTCCCTAAAGTTACTAAAAAACAGGAGTACGAGCACTATTGGCCAAAAAATTAACGCACGATAGTACTCACATTTGGAAGAAGTTTTCCAGGCCTAATTTACGGATATGAGGGTAATATCGAATATAAGTACCGCACCGCCGGGTATACCGCTTCTACCTCTAGTGCCATAAGCAAGTCTAGAGGGAATCAAAAGAATACCACTACCACCTTCGTTAAAATAGGTGATGCCTTCCGTCCAACCCGCAATTACACCACTAAGATCAAAAGAGATACCCTCCGAATTACTTTCATCGAAAACCGTACCGTTCGTAAAGTAACCTCTATATGCGACAGTAACATTTGAACTTGCCGTGGGGCTGCTCCCCGAACCGGCTTCGTTTATAACATAGTACAGTCCGGAATCACTTCTTTGTGCATTTAAGCCTTGTGCACTTATATACTCCAGTATTTCCTCTTCATTGGCTGCAGTAAAATCTTTTACGGAATCGTCGGAACCACAATTCATAAAGAGTAAGATCATAAGGGGAATTAAAAATTTTTTCATATCAATTAACTTCAGTTTTTAGTTTGCTGTTCTTTTAAGTAAGGTTAGTACGTAGCAACTAGCGCTAACTTACCAAGGTCATCTTGTATCTACAACCAAATTTATTTCTTAAGACGTACCGTCCATTCAAAGTTAAAGGTACTGACCACCACCCCATCTTCATTGACACCTACGGATTTCATCCATATGGTCTGCCCCTCTCCCGTAGCAATGGTTTTATCCAAAGCATCCTTAATAAGATGGCCATCCTCGCAGGTAAATGTTATTCTTCCTGTCGCTTTTTTAGAAAAATTTGCATTGTTATTGGCAACGAGCATGGAAATTTTCTTGCCGCTTTCTCTAATCTGGTCAATCATCATGGCACCGGTAGATAGCTCTGCCGCCATTCCCTGAACCGCCCAAAACATGCTTTTGAACGGATTTTGATTAAACCATTTGTGCTTTACCGTAACAATTGCCTTCTTTTCGTCTAAATGACGCAAACGCACGCCAGACCACCATGCAGAGGGTAATTTAAAAAAGGTGAACGTATTGAATTTACTAACGCTTTCCGCCATTTTGTTCTTAATTTTTGCTAAAAGTATTGATTTAAATCAACAGTGTAAAATGTTAATATTATGTTAATTATTAGTACTATGTGTTGCATAGTACCTTCTTTTAGATATATATTTGCATAAGAAGTTATTAGGTTATCTATATAATTAGTTTTAGCACAGTAACAGAAATCAATCAATAGTAATGAGCAAATCATGACAGAATCATTAACAAAACACGAACGTAATTTAGCATCGCTCATACATGCGAGCACGTTTTCTAAATTCTTTATTCCCTTCGGGAACTTCATCATTCCATTGGTATTATGGACAGCGAATAAAAAAGAGTACGAGTTTGTAGATTATAACGGAAAGCAAGCTTTGAATTTTCAGATAAGTATGCTCCTCTACTCTATCATCTTAGGTATTATCAGTATTCCCTTCTTTGTTGGTTTTTTACCTAATATTTTTGATTTTGACCATTTTGGATTTAATCACCTAAATGGTTACAACAATCTTAATCTAAATTTTGACAGTGACGATTTTAGGTTCGGTTCTTGGCTTTTACCCATAGGAATATCAGGTTTGGTACAAGGAGCCCTGTTCGTAGTAAATATCGTGTACACCATTCTAGCAACTATTAGGACTAATGAAGGACAAACCTTTCAATATCCTATAACCATAAAATTCATAAAATAATGATCAACTTACTAAAAGCACTCGTATATATCATCGTAGCCTTCTTTACAAGTTTGGCCATGGGCCAAGTGGCTACCGATTCAGAATTACACCAGCAGTTGGCTCAAAAAGATAGCTTGTTATTCCAAGCGGCCTTTGACACCTGCAACACTCCTTTATTAGAGGAACTTTTTACAGAAGATTTTGAATTCTATCACGATAAGGGAGGATTAACAGAAGGTAGGGACGCCTTTATAAACCCTATGAAGGAAAATTGTGCCAATTGGGACCCAAAAGACTTGCAACCTTCGAAAAGAATCCTGATCGCTAACAGTCTTAAAGTTTTTCCACTTTACAAGAACGGAGAACTATACGGAGCCATACAGCACGGGGTTCATCGTTTTGAATCTCTGGACGGTGATAAGATTTATCAGAAGGGAGATATTGCCAAATTTACCCATGTATGGGTGAAAGAAGATGCGCAATGGAGGATAAAGAGGGAATTAAGTTATGACCATCAGTACAAAGAAAATTAAAATCTAGGTACTCATCACACCTAAGGAGTTTATTCATCAACCTGAACCAAAAAGAGTAAAATTATCAATACGCCCTGAACGTTTTTCAGGAACTCACTAATCATGAGCCAAATGTTTATTCATCAATCAAAAAACGAACCGTTAACCCATGCAGACCATTACAGAAAACAAGGAGCAATCCCCACAAAGAAGAAAGCTGCATAAAAAGCAAAAAGACGTTATGAATGTAGAAAATACAAAGGCGCAAATGCGGAAAGGAGTTTTGGAGTATTGCATACTGTCCATCCTAAACGGAGAAGACAAATATGCTTCCGAAATCCTATCAACGCTAAAAGACGCCAAAATGCTGGTGGTAGAGGGAACCATTTATCCTCTCTTAACACGACTAAAGAATGCAGGTCTTCTAAACTATCGTTGGGAAGAGTCTACCTCCGGACCACCAAGAAAATATTATACACTTACAGAGACCGGTAAACTTTTCCTTAAGGAATTGGATACCACCTGGGACGAATTACGTAAAGCCACTAACCTGGTAACCAACTCAAAAAACAGCTAACGATGAACAAGACGATAAATATTAATCTAGCGAACACGCTCTTTCATATGGACGAAGATGCGTACAACAAAATGCGAAGGTATTTGGAAACCGTAAAACGGTCCTTTGCCAATACACCGGGAAGCGATGAAATCTTAGCGGATATCGAAGCTCGTATTGCCGAACTTTTCTATGAGAAATTAGAGAACGAAAGGCAAGTAATTACACAAAAAGAAGTAGACGAAGTCATTGCCATTATGGGCCAACCAGAAGATTATATGGTGGATGAGGATATCTTTGAAGATGAACCTAGGTCCAAAACTTCTACACAACAGACCCGTGTAAAAAAATTGTATCGAGACACGGAGCACAAATATGTGGCCGGCGTATCTTCCGGTCTGGCACACTATTTAGGTATTGACCCGCTATGGGTAAGAATCCTATGGGTCTTTTTGACCATTGGCTCGGGTGGCGGATTTATACTTCTTTATGGTTTACTTTGGATATTGATTCCTGAAGCCAGCACTACTGCACAGAAATTGGATATGCGCGGCGAGGCGGTAAACATCAGTAATATTGAGCGTAAAGTTAAAGAGGGTTTTGAGGACGTTGCGGATCGTGTAAAAAGTGTGGACTACGATAAAGTAGGCGACACCGTCAAAAAAGGGGGCAAAACATTTTTCGATACGCTTGGGGATATCATCATGTTCCTTTTCAAAATTTTTGGAAAGTTCATTGGAATTCTACTGATCATCATAGGAGCTTCTACACTAATTGGTCTATTTATAGGACTACTTTTCGTGGGTGTCATGGATATGGTACATGTTCCCGGAATAGACTTTTACAATGTGGTAAATTCTAGTAACCTACCTATTTGGTTGGTGTCTCTACTGGCTTTCTTCGCTATTGGCATTCCGTTCTTTTTCCTACTTTATTTGGGATTAAAGATTTTAGTGACCAACTTAAAGTCTATTGGCAACATAGCCAAGTTCAGTTTATTGGGATTATGGTTACTTTCCATCATTCTTCTAGTAGTATTCGGCATTCGTGAAGCGGCCAGTCATGCCTACTCTGGCAGTACTACTTCAGAAAGTGAAATCTATATAGAAAACCCGTCCGATACCTTGAACATTAACCTGGTAACTTATGATTACGACAGGGACAATCAAATGCATATGGGCAATATGATCGTTACACACGATGATGACGGGAACAAAATTTTAGTTTCCAGAGATGTAAGATTACGACTGAAAAAGTCCAAGGATTCCCTGTTACGAATGGAAATCCGTAAGGAAGCTAACGGTCCTTCTTTTGCTAGGGCGAAGGAAATAGCGGAAAAAATAAATTACAGCTACCAAGTGGAAGGGAATACCATCGAATTTAATGATTTTCTCGCCACCTCCGGTGATAGCAAATTCAATGATCAGGAGGTACGAGCCAGTCTTTACATACCCGTTGGAACAATACTTACCTATGACAGTGGTACTTCTCGTAGCTGGATGCTCCATGCCGATACCGACAGGGATACGAACGACATAGAAGATTATGCGTGGAAAATGACGGACGCTGGAGAATTGGAATGTTTGGATTGCCCAGATAATCTGGACTATGAGGATGGCGATGGAAATAATCGCATTCGTATTAACGAGAACGGAATAGATATTAACATCAACGAAGACGGAGAAATGGGTAAAATCATTATCAACGAAGACGGAATAGATATAGATGTGCAAGATAACGGGGAGTCCTTTAAAATGAAGTTAGACGAAAATGGCGTAAAGATAAAAGCTAAGGACGACGACCAGTAAAGTGACGGTTCATAGCTCTATTTCAACAACTGGGTACATTATAATCGTATCAAATTAAAAAAATAAAGAGTTTTACATCAATCTTAAAAACAACAATCATGACAACACTAGTTAGAATTTCAATCGCATTATTTTTGGCACTATTCCTATCATCCTGTGCCTTTGACGTTAACTTCGGGGACTTCGGTACCGGAAAAAAAGGAAACGGCGTAGTCGTAGAGGAAAATAGAGATATTACGGACGATTTTACGAACGTTTCCGCATCAGAAGGCATAGAGGTATATGTTACGCAGGCAAGTGATTTCTCCATTTCGGTAGAGGCGGACGAAAATGTAATCGACCTTATTGGAACGGATATTAAAAATGGTAAATTGAGAATTCATGCCATTGAAAATATTGGTAGGGCTACAAAAAAGGTTTTCGTATCACTGCCCAACGTTACTGGTCTGGAAAGTTCCAGCGGAGCACATTTAACGGCCCAGAATACTATTAAGAGTAATGAATTGAGTATCGAGTCCAGTAGCGGGTCTATTCTCACAGCGGAAATAGATGCCACGGAATTGGAATTGGATGCCAGTAGTGGTGCCAATGTTGATGTTTCCGGAAAAGCGAAAGAAGTCTATGTGGATGGTAGCAGTGGTGCCAATATTAGAGCTAAAAACCTGATGGCGCAGGAATGTAGAGCAGAAGCCAGTAGCGGCTCTAATGTCAGTGTTCATGTATCCGAAGCATTAACGGCGGACGCTAGTAGCGGTGGAAATATTTCGTATTCCGGTGAGGCAACGGTTAAAAAGAATAAATCGGTTTCCGGTAGTGTACATAAGTACTAAATACCTCAGATTAAATTAAAATACACCAAAACCCGCTGAAATATCAGCGGGTTTTGGTGTTATCCCCTAAGGCTTATTACTATATTAGTAGTATGCAAATTAGCCTTAAAAAATACGTGCTTTCCTTAAAGCACACTTTTAGTATCTCTAGGGAATCCCATGATCACCAAAACACCTTGATCGTTGGTCTAACACTGAACGGACAAACTGGGTATGGTGAAGCGACCGCCAATCCTTACTACAATGTTTCGGTAGATAGTATGATGGTCGAAATTGAAAGGATACAAACAGAAATTAATAGCTTTAAATTCACGACGCCTGAAATATTCCATGCCTTTTTACTTTCCAAAGGACTAACGAATTTCGCCATCTGCGCGCTAGATTTGGCCGCTCATGATCTCTATGGTAAACTGCTACAAAAACCGCTTCATAAAATTTGGGGTACAAGTACGGATTCCTATCCAACAACGAACTATACCATAGGAATAGCCTCCATAGCGAAGATGGTGGAGAAAATGAAGGAATTTCCTTGGCCCGTTTACAAAATAAAGCTCGGTACAGAAGATGATGTCGCTATCGTAAAAGAACTAAGAGCCCATACGGACGCCGTTTTTCGGATTGATGCCAATTGCGCATGGACCCCTGAGGAAACTATTAAAAATGCACCCTTACTTAAAGATTTGGGGGTAGAATTTTTAGAACAACCCCTAAAGGCAGACGATTGGCAAGGTATGGAACTAGTAATGCATCATAGTGTTTTACCCGTAATTGCAGACGAAAGCTGTATTCTAGAAACAGATGTTGAAAAATGCGGTTTACATTTTAGTGGCATCAATATTAAGCTCACTAAATGCGGGGGCTTGACCCCTGCCCTACGGATGATCAAACAAGGAAAAGAACTGGGGCTTAAGATTATGGTGGGTTGTATGACGGAGTCTACCGTAGGTATATCCGCGATTGCTCAATTATTACCTCAGTTAGATTATGTAGATATGGACGGTGCCCTGCTTCTAAAAGAAGATATTGCCCATGGTGTGCAAATTGCATCTGATGCTACGGTAATATTCCCTAAATTAGGTGGTAGCGGTATAACCCTAGTATAATGGCTATCCAGATAGATTCTTTTCCAGGACGTGAAGTGTATGTTAAAGGTAACCCTTACCTATATTTTGGCGGAACATCTTATCTAGGGTTACAGGACTTACCCGAGTTTCAAGAATTGTTCATCAAACACATCCGAAACTACGGAACCAATTACGGGGCCTCAAGAAAATCTAACGTTCAATTTTCAGTTTTCGATAAGGCGGAAAGGCATTTAGCGCAATTAGCAGGTAGCGAAGCGTGTATTACCCTCTCTTCCGGTTATTTGGCAGGCCAATTCCTTTCGGGGTTCATGCAAGCACAAAAACATAAGCTTTTTTATGTACCACATACCCACTCCGCACTTTTCCGAAAAGCGTCCAAAAGCTATGTTACTTACGCCAGTCTCAATTTCGCCTTAGAGAGCCATTTGAAAAGTACCAATAAAGCAACCCCAGTACTATTTCTGGATTCCATAGACTTTTCGGGAGGAAATTTTCCTGATTTCCAGGGTTTAAAGAATTTGCCTTTGGGCAAACTTATTATGGTAGTGGACGATTCTCATGGCATAGGAATACTTGGGGCCAATGGCGGAGGTATTTACCAAACCCTTAATAGGCTCGGGGCTAAAGAACTATTTGTCTGTTGCTCTTTAGGAAAAGGATTTGGCCTACAGGCCGGAGCTATTTTCGGAAAAAAAGAAGACTTGGAAGTTTTGAAGAAGTCCCCTTTGTATGGTGGTTCTAGTCCTGCTAGTCCTGCTGCAATGGCGACTTTACTTGAGGCAGATACCATTTATGAAAATAGAAGAAACAAGCTGCAGGAAAATTTAGCATTTTTTCTTCAACATTTAGTGCGCAATAAAAAATTACGATATATGGAGGGCCATCCCACCATATCTTTCCAAAACTCGGCCCTTGTTGATTATTTATTTGAAAATAAAATCATTGTTACTGATTTCAAATACCCGAACGAAGACTCGGAAACCATGAGCAGAATTGTTATTTCAGCAAACCATACCAGAGACGATTTAAAAAAATTAATACAGCTACTGAACAGCTTTGATTACGAATAAATAAAATTTTAATGAAATATTTATTTAATCCGTAATTATTAGGTGCATTTCTTATGAATTTAACTTTTTAAATCGTATCTTTTATGGTATTAATAACCATTAAAATAGATAGCCATGAAAAAATTACTTGGATTGGTTTTTTTGATGTTGTTATTGGTATCCGCAACCAATATCACTTCTTCAAAGCTACAAAGCGCCTCCTCCTTAGAGGGCACCTGGGAACTTATTAACCGATACAATTACGACGAATCGGGTGTATCGGACACACTTCAAAACGTTAATGGATACAGACAGATCAAAATTTATAGTAAAGGGAAGGTCATGTGGACGCGTTATGCCCCTGATGATCCTGCTGAATGGTTCGGCTATGGGTCTTACACCAATACGGAAAATGAATTAGAGGAGCGGTTGGAATATGGTTCCGCCGTAATGATGGGGATTCAAGATACCGTTCAGGTCTTCACTTTTGAGTTGATTCTTGATAGCGACCGGTACAGTCAAATTTCATTGGACGATGAGGGGAATAGAACCTTTGCAGAGAATTATCGAAGAATTGACTAATGAAAGTTTAACAATAAAAAAAGCGGCTATTAAGCCGCTTTTTTTATTGTTACTCCAATCAGATTATATATTGTAATCGTCCGCTATCGCTTCCTCTACAGAGCCAATGCTCGCTAAATACCGCTCGGCATCAAGAGCGGCCATACAACCTGTTCCTGCTGCCGTCACCGCTTGCCTATATTCCTTATCCTGCGCATCACCCGAAGCGAATACTCCCGGTAAGTTGGTTTTGGTAGATTTACCCTTTGTAATCAGATAACCCGTTTCGTCCATATCCAATTGCCCCTTAAAGATATCTGTATTCGGTTTGTGACCAATGGCTATGAACAGTCCGGTAATTGCGATATCTTCCTTTTCTCCTGTTTGGTTGTTCACCATCCGTAAACCTTCTACTACTTGATCGCCCAAAACCTCATCAACTTCGGTATTGTAACGCACCTCGATATTTTTGAGGCTATTTACCCTATGCTGCATGGCTTTGGATGCCCTCATATGATCCTTTCTAACCAACATGGTCACTTTATTACAAATATTGGCCAAGTAAGACGCCTCTTCGGCGGCCGTATCCCCTGCTCCAACGATGGCCACATCTTGACCTTTATAAAAGAATCCGTCACATACGGCACAAGCGGAAACTCCACCACCTCGTAACTTTTGTTCACTCGGAATGTTCAAATACTTTGCGCTTGCACCTGTGGAAATAATAATGGTTTCCGCTTCAATAATTTTATCGTTATCTGCCGTAACCTTATGTATTCCGCCGACTTCCTTACTTAATTCCACCGCAGTTATCATGCCAATACGCACCTCTGTTCCAAAACGCTCCGCCTGTTGTTGTAATTGAACCATCATCGTAGGACCATCGATACCTTCTGGGTAACCCGGAAAATTATCTACCTCGGTTGTAGTGGTCAATTGTCCTCCTGGTTCCATTCCCGTATACATGACTGGTTTCAAATCTGCTCTAGCAGCATATATGGCCGCAGTATATCCTGCGGGTCCTGATCCTATTATTAAGGTTTTTACTCGTTCTACTTTATCCGACATGGTCTTTAAATTTCTTTCAAATTATACAGTACAAAAGTAGGTTTTTGTGCAAAAACCTTACAGTGAAGTTATCAACAGTTTATTATAAACTTAATTTTTCAATTCTTAAGCATGGCAACCGAAGCTACCGTCCTGAAACCTGTATGTTCCAGGGAAGAATCCATACTGGAACCCATTCTGGCTGAAACTCTATAACTAGCGCAGTAGGAATCACTACATAAAAAAGAACCGCCTTTAATGATCTTTTCCTTGGCGTACGGATTATTCGGTGTAAACGGACTCGCAGCACCAAGTGGATTTCTTAAAACACTGGATGTAGCGACCATATCTTTATAATAATTTGTATTGTACCAATCACTTGTCCACTCCCATACATTGCCCGCCATATCGTAGAGACCTAAGGCATTGGGCGCATAGGATTTTACGGGAGCACGCAGCTCATAGCCATCTAACTCGGTATTCTTGACAGGAAACTCGCCCTCCCAAGTATTTGCCCTTTTGGAAAGTTCGGTTGCGTCGTCTCCCCAAAAATAGGTTGTGCCATAACTACCAGCTCTAGCGGCCAACTCCCATTCCGCCTCGGTTGGGAGCCTACGACCAGCCCATTCACAATAGGCCAAGGCATCTTCATAAGAAACCTGCACTACGGGATAGTTGTCCTTTCCTTTAATATCACTTTTAGGTCCGTTCGGGTGCTTCCAATTTGCTCCTATGGTCCATTTCCACCATTGCGAAAAATCGTAAAGATTGGGTAGGGAGCTTTCGGTCTTCCTGAAAGTTAATGCTCCCGGCTGCAAGATGGAATCGTGGGGTTTCTCGGTACCCTCAGGAACTTGCTTTTTCAATTCTTCCCAATCAATTGCCCTTTCGGCTACAGTAACATACCCCGTTTCTTCTACAAATTCTCTAAACTGTTGGTTGGTTACCTCTGTTATATCCATGAAAAAGCCATCTACGGACACCTTAACGGCCGGCTTTTCATGCGCCATGGCCATTTTATCCTGTGGTACGGCTCCCTGTTGAAATTCACCCCCGGAGACCCAAATCATGCCATCGGGAGTCTTTACTCCGTCCGGTTGTTCCACTAAAAGCGGCGTAAGTACTTCTGGCTTTGCCTCTTTCTTTGTGAATGCTTTTTCGGCCTCTTTATAAGCCTTATCTTCTTTACAGCTCAAAAAAAGTGCTGTAATACACAAACAAAGTAGGCTTGGAACTAAGAAACGTATTTTCATATGTACGGTAATTAAAAGGTAAAGTTACCCTATTTTTTACTTAAAAGTCCCGTCTCCAATAGCGGTATTACAAATCTATCCGCTTCTGCCTTGGTATGCTCGTTTTTAAAAATATCAGCGGCTTTCTCCAATAGTTCAGGATGCGCTTCCGCAATATTCTTTAGCTCTTTTGGATCGTTCACCAGATTGTATACCTCAATAGTCGCTTTTTCAGGGTTTTTTAAATGCTGACGAACCACCTTAAAATCTCCCATTCGGATGGCTATTTGTCCATCATATTCCGGAAACTCCCAATACAAGAAATCATGTTCTGTTTGATTTTCTTCGGATAGTAAGGTGGGCAGGAAACTAATGCCATCCGTTTCCTTACCAGGTTTAAAACCCGTAATGTCCGCTAAGGTTGCCATCATATCATAGTGAGCGGAAATATGGTCACTTTTGGTGTTTGCCTTTATTTTATTGGGCCACGTAAAAAATGTCGGGACCCTGATACCTCCTTCGTAAACAAACCCCTTCCCTCTTCCGTAACCCCCATCAAAAGGTCTAGCGCTATCAAAAAACGAAGGATCAGCACCACCAGCATAACTGGGTCCGTTGTCCGAGGTAAAAACGATAAGCGTATTGTTATAAATATCCTCTTTTTTTAACTGCGCCACCAACTTCCCAATATTTTCATCCAAATAGGATACCATAGCCGCATAGGCCGCATGCGGATTTTTATGAGAAAAATAGCTGTTCTTACCACCAGAGAGATAAGGAACCTCTGGTCCAAACTTATCTATATAATAATCGACCCACTTTTGAGGTGCCTGCAGCGCAACATGCGGAATTGGAGTTGCCCAATACATGAAAAAAGGAGCTGCTTTGTTACGTGCTACAAACTGCGTTAGCTCGTTGAACATTAAATCGGGTGCGTAATCCGTAAGTGTAAAATCAGCATAGCTTGCAGGGTCCTCGGGGTTTGCACCTTCTGGAAATGGTGTGTGGGGAGCAATGGTATCGTTCGCCAGATGAACACGTTTTCTATTCTTGTAAAGATGCAACGGATAATAAGTATGCGCTTGTCTCTGACCATTGTAACCGTAGAAAAAGTCAAATCCCATTTCATTGGGTATAGATTTAGTATGCGGAGCACCCAAACCCCATTTACCAATCATACCGGTTGTATAGCCTATATCCTTCAAGTAATGTGCAAGGGTCTTGGTATCCAAAGGCATGGGATGCTGGCCTTCTAAGGTAGAATCCTGTGCCATTGCCATATAATTCCAAACATCTCCGCGCTCTCGCCACTCATGGTTACCACGGATAAAGGAATGACCAGCGTGTCTTCCCGTTAAAAACATGTATCTGGCGGGCGCACATACCGGGGCGCTGGTATAGTGCTGCGTAAAAATCATACCTTCCTTAGCTAGCGCATCAATATGAGGTGTTTCAATTTTTTCTTGACCAAAAACACCTATTTCACCATAGCCCAAATCATCCGCAAGGATATAAATAATGTTTGGCCTCGTAATTTTAGTAGCTTCTTTTTCCTTCGTCTCCGTTCCACAAGAAGCAAGCAGTAGCGCAATAAAAACTAGGAGCAAGTAGTCTTTTACCATTAAAAAATCATAGGAACTGTTCTTCATAAATTTTTAATCTTGAGTTACTTATAATCTCTAGTTTTAAAAGATAATGAATATGCTAAAAAAGACCTTAGTAAAATTCATAAAATGAGTAAATTACGCTAGCTAAAGTTAGCAGAAAATTACGTCTGTTTACCTTAACACTAATTTAGATACACGCAAGATGTTCAATTATTTTATCCCCGAAGTTTCTCGTTATTTAGGAATTGCCCTTGTTCTTCTAACTACCCTGGCCTCTTGTAAAAATGAATCTAAAGAAGAAGCATCAAAACATAAATACACCAATGCACTAATCAACGAAACGAGCCCATACTTGCTTCAGCATGCCCATAATCCCGTGGATTGGAGGGCTTGGAGCCAAGATGCACTGGATGAAGCCAAAGAAAAAAATAAGCTTGTTCTGGTAAGTATTGGTTATTCATCTTGCCATTGGTGTCATGTAATGGAAGAAGAGACTTTTGAAAACGATTCCATCGCCCAAATAATGAACGAGAATTTTGTGAATATTAAGGTAGACCGTGAAGAACGCCCAGATGTGGACCAGATTTACATGACGGCCGTTCAACTAATGAAAGGGAACGGAGGGTGGCCCCTAAACGTAATCACCCTTCCAAATGGCAAACCGTTATACGGTGGTACCTACCACACCAAAGAGCAATGGAAAAAAGTCCTTACGGAGATAAGCAGACTCTATAAGGAAGACCCTGATAAGGCCGCGCAATATTCAGATATGGTTGCGGAGGGTATTCAAGAAGTAAATCTCATAGCTCCTTCAGATGATTTTACCCAACTCAAAAAAGAAGCAGTTTTTGAAGGTATAGCAAACTGGAAGCCTTTGTGGGACGAAGTTTGGGGTGGAGATACTAGGGACGAAAAATTTATGCTCCCTTCTAATTTGAATTTTCTTATAGATTACGCATTGCTCACAAAAGATGAAGCCGCTTTGAAACATGTTGAGCGAACCTTGGACAAAATGGCACTTGGTGGAATTTATGATCACATTGGTGGTGGATTTTTCCGTTACAGCACGGATGCTAGATGGAAAGTACCGCATTTTGAAAAAATGTTATACGATAATGCGCAAGCCTTAAGCTTATACTCAAAAGCCTATCAGGTTTTCAAAAAACCTCTATACAAAGAAGTTATCTTGGGGACCATCGAATTTCTTGAACGTGAAATGAAGAATCCAGAAGGCGGTTATTATGCCGCTTTAGACGCGGATAGCGAGGGAGAAGAAGGCAAGTTCTATGTCTGGACCGAAACGGAGCTAAAATCGATTTTGGGCACTGATTTTGAACTTTTTGCCGCCTACTACACTATCGAAGAACAGGCTGTTTGGGAAAACGGTAATTATGTGCTTCATAGACTTATGGACGACACCCAATTCCTAGAGACGAATTCCGTATCCAAATCAGAACTAGAAGACCTGAAGTCCAATTGGAAAGCAACATTGATGGAAGCAAGGAAAAAAAGGACCCGCCCTAGAACCGATGATAAAATTCTGACCTCTTGGAATGCACTTTTAATCAATGGTTACCTAAACGCTTATACTGCGATAGGAACTACTTCCTTATTGGACCATGCGGAACACATCCTACAATTTATTCAAACACGTGGCTATAAAAACAATGAACTTGGACATTCTTATAAAAAGGACAGCAAACATATCGATGCCTTCCTAGAAGATTATAGTCTATTGGCTAACGCCGCATTGAACCTCTACAGTATTACGTTAAACACACAACATTTATCCCTTGCCCAAGAACTGACACGAAAGGCTCAGGATAAATTTAATGATGCCTCCTCTGGGATGTATACCTATAATGAAGGAGATAAATTGATAGCCAAATTAATAAAAACAGACGATGGCGTTATCCCATCCTCCAATGCTATTATGGCACATAACCTCTTTCAACTTGGGCATATATGCTATAACCAAGAGGATATGAAAAAGGCAAAAACCATGGTTTCATCAATGGTGGAAGTTTCAAAGGAAACGCCTTACTCCTATGCTAAATGGAATTCGCTTCTTTTAAACATTTCCTACCCTTTCTATGAGGTCGCGGTAGTGGGTAAAGATGCAGAAAGTATGATTAAAAAAATGGGTGCTACTTATGTTCCCAATATACTTTTAGTAGGCAGCACTACGGAAAGTGATTTGGCCCTTTTTGAAGGCAGGTTTTCTGAAGATGGCACCTACATCTATGTATGTCGTGATAATACTTGTAAATTACCTGTAAAAACAATCGCGGAAGCACTGCGTATTCTAGACCCAACAAATACCTATTTGCAAACACAGGCTTTAGATTTTGGTGGATTGCATTAGCATTAAAATAGTAATACCAATAGCAGACTTATAAGTTGATTTCTCCTTTTTATTGTTTAGCATAAGTTCCTTATTTTTAAGAGGTTCGTGGTAAAAATTTTTTGAAGGTTTGAAGCACTAGCTCGAGCAACTTATGTTAAAAAAAGAAGAAAAATGATTTTAATACTGTTAGTGGCAAGTGTTGCCTTGATTATCTTATTAACCGCCAAATTAAACGTGCATCCGTTTTTGGCCCTTTTGCTGGCCTCTTTTTTTTTCGCGTTGACTACGGGCATGCCGTTCGACCTTATACTTTCTTCCATTGAAGAGGGTTTTGGTGGTACCTTGGGTAAAATAGGATTGGTCATATTGCTTGGTGTGGTTATTGGGGCTTTTTTAGAAAATACAGGCGGCGCTTATAAAATGGCAGCAGTGGTCTTACATCTCATTGGAAGAAAAAATGTTCATGCGGCGATGGGTATCATTGGCTATATCGTCTCCATCCCCGTTTTTGCCGACAGTGGTTTTATAATTCTAAACCCTTTGAACAAATCCCTTTCCAAAAAATCCAAACTCTCTATAGCGGGCACGGGTGTTGCGCTTATGTTAGGTCTAATGCTTACCCACGTTCTTGTGCCTCCTACGCCGGGTCCCATTGCTGCCGCCGGTATCTTAGAAGCAGATATCGGTCTCGTCATGCTCCTAGGTCTAGGCATAAGTCTCTTTGGGCTAATGGTAGCTATTATCTTTTCTAAAAAAATAGCTGGCAAGACGTATATTGACCCTAATCCTGAACTTTCAGAGGCCGATATTGAAAAAAAGATGGCAGACGCACCAAATGCCTTCAGGTCTTTTCTTCCCATTTTGGTTCCTATCCTATTGATAGTTGGTAAATCCTTAATAACCTTTTTTGCCAACGAAGCCATGACCAGCTCATTTCTGTTTCAACTCATTTCCTTTGTTGGCTCCCCGCTTATAGCCTTGATTATTGGGATGTTATTGGCTTTTACTTTACCCAAGAAATTAGATCAATCCTTATTTTCCGAATCTGGTTGGGTAGGCAAGGCTTTTCTAAGTGCCTCTACGATACTTTTGATTACGGGAGCTGGCGGTATTTTTGGAAAAATTCTGCAAAACTCTGGTATCGGTGCTGTGATAGCCGATTTATTTGACGGCATAAGTATGGGCATATGGTTGCCTTTTCTCTTAACCGCTGCGATAAAATCCGCACAGGGTTCTTCTACGGTAGCTTTGATTACTTCGGCCTCTATTATGGCCCCGTTAATGAGCTCCATGGGCTTTGATACGGAACTTCAAAAAGCGCTTTTGGTCGTAACCATAGGTGCAGGCGGACTTGTAGTCTCCCACGCCAACGATAGTGCTTTTTGGGTGGTAACACAACTAACGGGAATGGACGTTAAAACCGGCTATAAACTATATAGCCTAGGCACTTTTGTCGTAGGCCTGTCCTGTGCCCTATTAATTTTTATGCTATCGCTTGCTTTATAATATCGTAGAGGGTGCTATAAATACAAAACGCTCACTTATAGAAGTGAGCGTTTTATCAATCATTAAAAGGGTATTTTCCTATCGAAAGATTAATTACCCTTCTTGTAGTCTTCCAAAAACTTAGCCAGACCACTATCCGTAAGAGGGTGTTTCAATAATCCTTTAATTGCTGATAAAGGACCGGTCATTACATCTGCACCAATCTTCGCACAATCCAAAATATGCATGACGTGTCTAACGGAAGCCGCAAGTATTTCCGTCTCAAAACCGTAGTTGTCATAAATTAATCGGATATCGGCAATCAAACCTAATCCGTCCGTAGAAATATCATCCAATCTTCCAATGAAAGGAGAAACATAGGTCGCGCCGGCTTTAGCAGCCAATAGCGCTTGTCCCGCAGAAAAAACTAAGGTTACGTTTGTCTTGATACCCTTATCCGAAAAATATTTACAAGCTTTCACCCCATCCGCAATCATTGGAAGTTTCACAACGATCTGTGGATTCAATGCAGCTAATTTTTCACCTTCAGCGACCATACCCTCGAAATCTGTGGAGATAACTTCCGCACTAACGTGCCCATCAACCACACCGCATATTTTCTTATAATGCTCTAAAATATTATCCGCACCGGTAATCCCTTCCTTCGCCATAAGCGAAGGGTTTGTAGTTACGCCATCTAAAACACCCATATCTTGGGCTTCCTTAATGTCCTCTATATTTGCTGTATCTATAAAAAATTTCATTTGTTATCTTTTTAAATTGATTCAATTATTTTAAAAACTCCGTTACTTGTTGGTAAACTTGATCTCCCGTGAAACCGAACTTTTCATCCAAGACTTTCGCTGGAGCTGAGTATCCGAAATGTTCTAGACCGAACACGTTTCCATTGGGTCCTGCCAAACCTTGTAAATTTACCGGTAGGCCAGCAGTTAAACCAAAAATAGGCTTGTCGGAAGGTATTACCTTTTCCTGATATGCCTTTGTCTGCTGTCTAAAGATTCCCTCGGAAGGGATTGAGGCGATATTCACTTTAAGTCCGTCTTTCTCCTCGAGCAGTTTTGTCGCGTCAACTAAGGTAGCGACCTCGGAACCGTTTGCGATAAGAACTATATCTGGGTCAGCTACTTCTTGTACCAAATAGCCTCCTTTTTCTGCACCCAAGGCATCTTCATATCGGTTACCTTTGGAGGGTATATCCTGAATACCCTGTCTAGAAAGAATTAAACCCGTCGGAGTTTTTGAATTCTCCATTGCCATTTTCCAAGCCACATTGGTCTCTTGGGAATCTGCCGGTCTTAAAGCTACAAAACTTTGTTCGTGACTATGGTTCTTTAATTTTTCCAATAAACGTATTTGCGCTTCTTGCTCAACGGGCTGGTGTGTAGGTCCGTCTTCCCCTACCCTAAAAGCGTCATGTGTCCATACGAATTTAACGGGAAGTTCTTGTATACAACTTAATCGTATCGCGGGTTTCATATAGTCAGAGAACACAAAGAATGTAGCGACTACAGGGATAATTCCGCCATGTAACGCAATACCGTTAGCTATAGTGGCCATAGTGAGTTCCGCAACACCTGCCTGCAAAAAGGCGCCTGAGAAATCACCCTTTTTAAGCACTGTGGTCTTCTTAAGGAAACCGTCCGTTTTATCACTGTTGGATAAATCCGCAGAGGAAACGATCATGTTCTCAACGTTTTCCGCTAAATATCCGAGAACATTGGAAGAGGCCGCTCTCGTGGCCAATCCGCCTTTATGTTCTATGCTGTCAAAATCCAAATCAGGTAAATCTCCTGAAAGGAACATATCTAATTTGGACGCTAATTTTTCATTGTCGTTTCTCCAAGACTGTATTTCAGCTTTCTTAGCATCTACAGCTTTCTTTTTAGCATCCTTAACGCTGTTATAAAAATCGGAGACCTTAGCGTAGATATCAAAAGGATTGTTCACATCGGCACCGAGGTTGTCCATGGTCTTCTCATAATCGGCTCCGGTATCTCCAATAGGTTTCCCATGAAGTTCGGTATAACCTTCGTACATTTCACCATCCGCGGTTACACAACCTTTCCCCATAATGGTTTCACCAATTATCAGTGTTGGCTTTTCAGTTTCCGCATTGGCGTCCTTAAGCGCTTTCCTGATCTGCTCGTGGTCGTGACCATCAATAGTCACCACTTTCCATCCCCAAGCTTCATATTTTTTTGCCGTATCCTCCGAAGTTACCTCATCCGTTTTTGAAGATAACTGAACGTCATTGGAATCGTAGAACATAATAAAATTGTTCAAGCCTAAATGGCCCGCAATTCTTCCTGCTCCTTGGGATATTTCTTCTTGGACGCCACCATCGGAAATAAAACCGTAAACCTTATGGTTTATCCAATCGCCAAAACGAGCCTTTAGAAATTTTGCCGCTATGGCAGCTCCGACTCCCATGGTATGTCCTTGTCCAAGCGGTCCAGAAGTATTCTCGATTCCCCTGGCAACATCCACTTCTGGGTGTCCTGGAGTAACGGAACCCCACTGTCTAAAATTAGCAATATCATCTTTCTTGAAATTACCGAGCAGATAATACTGAGCATACATCAAAGAGGACAAATGACCGGCATCCATAAAGAAACGGTCCCTGAAAGGCCAATGCATATCAGATGGGTCATAATTGAAAAATTCCGAGTACAGAATATGCATATAATCCGCTCCACCCATTGGACCTCCCGGATGTCCAGATTTAGCTTTTTCTACCATGGCTATGGCCAAGGCTCTGATATTATCTGCGGCTAGTTGATCTAATTCCTTGTTCATTCTATGAAATTACTTAATTTTTAATATGAAAATTGAATATCTATCCTGATGAAATTCAGTTTCAAATATACCTGATTTATCACGCTATTGAAAATTTAAATTCAATTTGAAGTGCCGTTCTTCCTTGTCGTTTAAAACCATTGACCGATTGCGCTTAGGTGTTTCTACCGAAAGGGCTTTCGGAACTAATTTCACGCGACAGAACAAATACTAGTTTTTGCTCTGCCACATAGGTTATCTTAAATAAAATCAGCCCGTGAATTTAGTATCCATCATACTTCTGGAATGGATGAAAATATAGGCTTTTCCATAATATTCATTCATGAAAAATTCAGGTCCGAAAGGTGCTAAAATAATGAATGAATTATTCTCTTTTTTTACTGTTTCAGGGTGGAACAAAAACCTATTCTAGCCCTGCAATTCATTAAGAGTTATAGACCAAATCACAACATTTTGTGTATTACCAACACCTTAATGGCATTTGACAACAAATAATTGTAAACCAATGGTAGTTATTCTTTTTTTGGATTTGGGCTAAACATCCCGCTTTTTAAAATACCACCTTAATGAACCAAAAGTTACTATTTTTTATTCTTGCCATCGGGTTTAGTTTTTCTATTAAAGCGCAATTAAGTGACCTTCATTATCTCCCTCCGATGAAACAGGGTCAGAATAATGCCGGTATCAGGGAACAGGCAGTATATCTATCCACCCCAGAACCAGTGACGTTCACCGTAAATGCTTACAGAGGTACTAATAATACTCCAGTGGCGACTTTCAATATTTCTAATGTAAACCCCGCTGTTTTTAATATGTCCAATGGGGATAACAATATTATCCTTGTAAATAATGCCAATACTGGCGTTGTGTTGAACAATAGCGGATTACGTTTTGAAGCGCCTAGCGGTAATCGTTTTTATGTAAACTATCGTGGAAGTAGTAGTGCTCAATCCGCTTCATTGACCTCAAAAGGTAGGGTGGCCATGGGAACGCGTTTTAAATGGGGTGGTGTTCCAAATAGAGGGTCGCATCCTTCCAAATCCAATACTTTAGGTATTATGGCCACTGAGGACAATACTACCATTGACCTTTTTGGGTACGACCCAGGTTGTGAATTTAGGGTGGGTAATAACAGAGCCGGTATTACGGCGAACTCTCACCAAATTACACTTAATGCCAATGAATCTTTTGTATATGAAACATATATTGGCAATACCCCAACACAAGCCCACGAAGATGGTTGGATAGGGGCATCCATAGTTGCTGACAAAAACATTGTAATTAGTAACGGGTCCATGAATTTTGGTCGCCAAGTTGGTGCGACCAATAGGGATGCAGGAATTGACCAACCGGTACCAGAGAATCGTTTGGGCAAGGAATATGTTTTTGTTCGAGGAAATGGTAATGCTAATGGCTGGACGGAGTTTCCGCTTCTAATTGCCATCTCGGATAATACACAGATTTTTGTGAATGGTTCCGCAACGCCTATAGCAACAATAGACAACGGAGAATTTTTTGAAATACCGAGTAATCTGTATTCCTCAAATACCGTAGGTGCAAATATGCTAGTTCAAACTTCAAAAGATGTCTACGCCTATCAATGTATGGCCGGTGCATCCACCCCTTACACGCAGGGGCTGAACTTTGTAGCTCCCGTAAATTGTTTACTACCAGATGTCATGGACAATATTCCGGACATTAGAAATATGGCCGGGACAACCGTGAGTGGAGGACTCACAATTATAGCAGCGGTAAATACGCCGGATGCAAATATTTCCGTTACCGATGGAAACGGACCGGTTACGCTGCCTGCATCAAATGCAGTAGCGGGTTCAACGGATTGGAAAACTTTTTACATTCCCAATCTTAACGGCAATGTAAGTGTGCAATCAACAGGTCCAATGGCCGTGGGCTTTTTTGGTTACAATGGGGCTAGAGGTGTTGCCGGTTATTTTTCAGGTTTCGATACCGTGCCAGAGGTTACTTTGGAAATAAGAGGAGGATCAGGTTGTTTTGTGGGATCGGAAATCTTCGAGGCCACCGGAAATTTTGATGCCTATCAATGGTTTGAAGACGGTGTGCTGATACCGGGAGCCAATTCTCCAAGCTACGCCCCTTCAGGAGCAGGAGAATTTTTCGTTAGAGGAACCAAGGGACCCTGTACTTATGATTCGCAATCTATCAATGCTTTGTATTGTGACCCAGATGTTGTTGTAGAGAAAACCGTGGACAAATCGGAAATAACCGAAGGCGAAACTGCGACTTTCACCATAAAAGTGAGAAACCTAGGGGTTGGTCCGGTTACAAACCTTCAAATAACGGATAATATTCCTGCAGGATTATCCTTAATCTCTAACTTCACTATAACTGGTAATTGGATCGGAAACAATTGGAATATTGGTACTTTGAACGGTGGAGAAACAGCGTTCTTAGAACTTGAGGTACAAGCCGATGAAATTGATACGCTTCCTCTGTTGAGTTTAACAAATACAGCTACTAATAGTCAAGACCAAGTAGATGCGAATATAACAACGGACACGCCTGCTGCAAGGATAGTGGTCCATAATGATTTTGATAATGACGGTGTTAGGGATATCTCCGATATTGATGATGATAATGACGGGGTTTACGATACTGACGAATGCAACTCCTTAGATGTAAATATTTCAAGCGGAAATCCTTTTAGCGCAACTATAACCAGTACTCAAAATTATCTCGTTTACGATATCTACCGTTTAGATAACTCGTTTAACTTAAATATAAACGGCATTGATATAGCCGGTGAGATACAATTCTATATTCCTGGTACTGGGAACCGTGTACGTTTTGAAGACGGGTTTGGGTATGGACAAAACGGAAACCCTAACATCTGGACCATTACAGGAAGCGCTTCAACCCCTATTATAAGACTAGTCATTGATGAGACGGGCATATTGAGCCTTTACGGTTCAACATCCAGCAACGGACCTCTTAAACCCCTGTTTTTAGAGACACCGGCCAGTACTGTAAATTGGAATACATCAGGAAATAATGCAATAGTCATTGGTCAAGAAGTAGTTGGACCAACAAACATGCGCGGAAATTTCCTGACCGCCAATTGTGATACGGACAGTGACGGAATTCCTGATCATTTAGATCTTGATCGCGACGGTGATGGTTGTACCGATGCCAACGAATTTTACAAGGATGAAAATGCTGATGGTGGAGATGGTGGTGAATACGGTACAGGAGTACCCGTAGTAAACCCATCTAACGGTTCTGTGAACGCAGCCTCGTATGCTCAAGTTTTCGCTCCGGTCATTGCGCTCGGTAATACCACGGAAGATTTAGGAGGTACCGATATTAATGGGAATGATGTAAGTCTAGGCCAAACCATAGAATATGTATTACGTTTTCAGAATACGGGAGATGATAATGCAACCAACTACGTTATCAGAAATGTTTTACCGAATAATATCACAGTAGATAATATCGACATTACCAACGCACCGAATACTGTAATCGATCACGATGTCTCTAACGGGATCATCAGTTTCGAAGTACCGGATAATTTGGTTGAAGTAGGTGATCCTGAATACAGTATACGGATTACCGTTACCATTGATTTAAATTGTTCAAGTTTTATAGACGCTTGTTCTTCACTATTGGAAAACAGGGCATATTCTACTTATCAGGGTATTTTGAACCCTACGGTCTTCTCGGATGAAACGGGAGGTACTACGGCAACACCTTGTGCCGTTACTCCAGAAGTTGCGAGCAATAGTATCTTCAATGACTTGGCCAATTGTAGTCAATCTAGGACGGTACAACTCTGCGGAGACAATGTTATTCTATCAGCAGGTGCAGGCTTTACCACTTATACCTGGGCTTTGGATAATAACAATGATGGCCAAATAGACAGCGGTGACACCGTTATGAACGATGGAGACCCCGATAACGATAGTAGCACATTGTTGGTTACCGCAGTCGGAAATTATATTGTAGAAAAAACATCTAATGGATCCTGTCCTGATCTAACCGAACGCATCACAGTTGAGCGTTTTGGAACCACACAAACCAATCCTATAGTAGACTATTTTAACTCCGTGAACGGTGATGTAAATCCCGATAACAACATACAGGGCGAAATTCTTACCGATTGTACCGATGGAACCACTCAATTTCCCGAAATATTCTTATGTGGTGCTACGGATACCGCTCTTTTACAAATGAATATTTCTGACGGACAGTTATTCTGGGAAAAGTTAGATGAAGCGAGTTGTACAGCTCAACCGGACGACTGCTTGAACAGAAATCTAAGTTGTACTTGGAACCAAGTGGGTACGGGAAGTGATTATACCGTTGATACGGCTGGCAAATACCGACTTTCCATCACTTATTTGAACGGTTGCGTAAGTCGTTTCTATTTTAATGTTTTTAAGAACGACTTAGCCATAACCTATAATACTTCGGATATTTTATGTGACACACCCGGTAATATTAGAATTACCAATATAGGAGCAGGTTACGGTTTTCAGTTATTAGATGCTATAACGAACAATATCGTAGTTCCTTTTTCCGATAACAATGGTCCTAACTTTGATATTACCAATAATGGCTCATACAAGGTACAGATAACACAATTGAACCCTGCTGACAATACGCCCATTACCAATAGTTGTGTTTTTGAAACTGAAGATATTGGTATCGTAGAACAATTGTTCGATGTGGATGTCACGACTACACCTGCAGATTGTAATGAGTTAGGCACGATATCTATTGCTGCACTGAACGCACTGCCAAACTATAGCTACGAGCTCTTTATAGACGACGGAAGTAATGGCGGGGCAGGTTCTTTTGTAACGAGCCAACTTGCCGTCAATGATAATACATATACTTTTTTGAACGTAAACCCTGGGAACTACAAGGTAGTGACCAGTACACAAGATGGTTGTTCAGAATCACGGGATATTACTGTGGCAGCCATACCGGAACTTACTTTAAATGCCGTAACTTCAGAAAACATTACCTGTAATCCAGGAATTGTGAACTTAACGCCTGAAGGTGGATTACCGAGCCCTAACTACCAAATGGCCATTTGGAGTATAGACGGTGTAACCAGTTATACTGATGTAAGCTCCGTTCCAGATTCAGAATTTCGGACAACGGCAAGTTTCCTTTTTGGCGATACCGGAAACCCTAATGGAGAAGGCGATTATGTGTTCATTGTCAAAGATGGCAACGGTTGTGATGCGCTTTCAAATAGTGTACGCGTAGAAGATTTGGGCACCATTACCATCTCAGCATCTGATTCTGGAATTGTTTGTGCCGATAGTGCTACGGCATCGTTGACGGTCACCGCAACTGGAGGAAATGCACCTTATCAGTACAGTTTAGATGGCGGCACCACGTATCAGAATACGGATACCTTCTTCAATTTAGCAGCAGGTATTTATACTATCACGGTTATGGATTCCAGCGGGACTACGGCAACCGGATGTATAGAAAATTTCGATTATGAAATTGTACAACCTTTTAGACTAACCGCATCGGCAACTATTATAGAAGACGCTTCATGTAACCCAGCAGGTGCATTGGTGAAAATCATCAATACTAACGGGGGTCAAGCACCTTATGAATATAGTATTAACGGTGGTACGTTCAGTGGAGTGAATACCACAAATCTCTTACCTGGCAACCATCAATTCACCGTAAGAGATGCTTTGGGTTGTGAATACGATATGGAGTTAACCGTGCCTAGCGCAGCAGCAGACCCAAGTTTTAGCAATACCGTAGAATATGCATGTGATGGTGCTGGGACCATAACCGTGACCCCATCAAACACCAGTGATTTTACGTACACCTACGCTATGAACGGAACGGCAAATGCTCCGATAGCTAATAATGTGTTCACTAACGTTACCTCGGGAACCCAAAATATTACTGTGGAATACTCCAGTAGTATCACGCCCGGCCAAACAACACTTTTCTTTGAGAATTTTGGAGCCGGACCTACCACCCAAATCGGTGAAGTCGGTCCCGGTTACTGTTATGAACCTCAGAACGGAAGCGAAACTACATGTAATCTAGGTCCTGCCGGTATATTGGTAGATGGAGAATATGCTGTGACGAATAATGTTACAAATCCAATTCCTGCCTATAGAAATCCTAATGATCATTCTGCACTGGCGAACGGACGTTTCTTCGCTATAAACCCAAGTAATAATTTGGTGGGCACTACGAGTATCATATGGGAAAGAAATAATATTGAAGTGCTTCCCAATAGGGATATAGAAATCTCTCTCTGGGCCTATAATTTACGATCAACGGGTTCTGCAGGGAATAACCCGGAAATTCAGATTGAATTAGTAGATGGTTCCGGCACTGTAATAAACAGTACTGTATTTCCAGAAATACCTAAGAACAACGATGCGGATGACTGGCATAACAGAACAATCATCTTTAATCCCGGCACAAATACAAACGTTGCTATTGTCCTAAGAAGTTTCCAAGCAAGTGATGATGGAAATGAGCTGATTCTAGACGACATCCAAGCTACACAATTACCGGAGATTTGCGAGAAAACAACAACCTTTGCCGTAGTCGTCGAGGACAATAGAGAATTTTCTGCAAGTATTCTGGGTACTACAGACCCAAGTTGTAGTGGTGCTGCTGATGGTGCCATACGATTTGAAGTGTCCAATTTTGATGCTGCAACCGGTTTCGAATATAGTACGGACGGAACAACTTGGTCCTCCTCATTGGTTTCACCGGTCACCACAACAGCGAACTTAGCCGATGGTACCTACAACGTAGAGGTGCGTAGATTAAATGATACTTCCTGCTCAGTGAATTTTTTTGCCACACTGACCGAACCAACCGCAATAGTACCTTCCTTAAGCCAAACTGCAGATTTCACCTGTTTCAATACAGGAGGGACTTTGGAAGCTTCAGCAACAGGCGGTTCGCCTGGATATTCCTATCAGTTAGAAGATACATCTGCGAGTATAATTGCAGCATTTCAGTCCAATAGTACGTTTCCAAATGTTCCTGCTGGAGATTACGTGGTAAGAGTGCGTGATCAAAAAGGATGTGAAGTGGTTTCAACCGTACCCGTGACCATTACGGAACCCGAGATTATAGATTTTGATCTTGCCGCTACGGCCTGTTACGATGACTCTAATAATGCTAGCATTACCGCCACTGTAAATGCAGGAAATGGAGGATATCAATTTCGAATAGATGGAGGGCCATGGAGAACACCTGCCATTGCAACGGATGTTACCTATACATTTACAGGATTATCCAACGGTAGTTATGATATTGAAGTTACGGATGCGTTTGGTTGTATATCTACCGTAGCATCTACTACCATACAGGCCAATCTTAATGCCACCGTAGATGTTGTGGATATCAGCTCTTGCGCGGACGGTCGTATTACCGTGAACGCAACGGGAGGAGACGGCGATTTTGTATACGCGTTCATGCCTACAGGAAACGTTCCCGTCCTCGCGGACTTCGGAGCTTCCAATACGTTTGCCGTTACTACGGGTAACGATGGGGATTACGATGTTTATGTGTGGGACAATAACGGAATAGACCCACATTGCCAGTATATGGTTACAGAAACGGTTGAACCAGCTGTTACCTTAGCGTACACGGCAACCCCGACTGCTCCAGAATGTCATGATGGATCGGGTTCCATTGCAGTGAACATCACTGCTGGCAATAGTCCGTATACCATTGAAATTATCGATTTGGACAACGGTGGGGCATCCGACCAGACCAATACGAACGTGGTGGCCACTACCCAGAACTATTTTAACCTTGGCACGGGCAACTATACGATTATCGTTACCGATGCAAACGGTTGTGACAGAACAGAAACACCAGTAACGATTACCAATCCCGATGAGCTTACAGCGGATATCATAGCTATTTTACCTGCCAACTGTGACCCTGACCCCAACCTCTATGGTTTTGAGCTAGACAATTATCCGCTGACCTTAGGCACATTAGAATTTAGTGCCGACGGTGGTTCAAACTGGCAATCTAGCGATACGTTCGTCGGAGCCGCCTATGCTTCCGGAACCGAAGTAGAACCATCTATTCGAGTTGTAGGCACCAATTGCCAGACCGATTTACCAAGGTATACCATCCCTTATCCTTTGGACGATTTGGGGATAGATATATCCGCTATAGTTGTAGATTGTAATGACCTACAGGTCACCGTTCAAGGTACGGAGGGCCTAGCACCTTACGAATATACGTATACGGACAATCCGGTCGGGTTTGATCCAAATGATGTTACTACCGTATGGACAGCGGCTACAGCTGGAAACCATGTATTTACCGGACTTGTACCTGGAAGAACCTATGTGTTTTATGTACGTGATTCTAGTCCATGTATTAGACAGAGTAGTGTTAACGTAAATGATTTGGCCCCACCACCAATACAAATTGATGGTGTTGCCGTACCGACATGTGACGGCCTTAGTAATGGGCAGTTAACCTATACGGTAACCGAAAACAACATAGGAGAACTGGGAGGTACATTTGACTGGGATCTATATCGCGTTGCGAATACTTCCGCAGTGGCCCCTACCCTAGTAACTTCTGGTACCGTAGCAACCTTCACCTCTGGAGATTCCTTTGTTGTGCCTACTCCAGCAAGTTTGGTGGAGGGAGATTATTTTATTGAAATAAGTGGCGCAGCACCTAATAATTGTGCTATCGGTAGTGAAAACCTACGTTTAGAACAACTAGACCCCATTACCTTTACGCCTAACGTACTGTCTCATATTACCTGTGCCAACCCGGGATTGGTTGAAATCCAGAACCCACAAGGTGGTGGCGGAACATATACCTATACCTTAAGTAGCGTTAATTTCATTGCGGATATTGTAACAACTGACATGATGGTTGAAGTTCCTATTGCTAACTTAGTCGATGTAACGGCCACACCCTTCAATGTTCTTGTAACTATTGCAGACCAGTTCAGTTGTCCGGTAACCACATTACCGTCTCATACAGTATCCATGGATATTTCGCAAAGCCCTGCGATTGCCAGTGTTACCACTTCCAATTGTGCAACACCCTTTGGAATTACCGTGAACGCAAGCGGTGGTAGTGCACCATATTTATATTCCATTGACGGGGGAACAACATATGTTGATAATGGTGGTACGTTCAATAATGTCGCGGTAGGCTCCTACAGCATTTCTATATTAGATGCTAACGGTTGTACGGCTGTAGATACGGCTGAAATATACCCCACCTTACAAGCCTCCGCGGTACAGACAAAAGCGTTGGATTGCAGCATAGTCACCGTACCAAATCCCTTTGGTCCTGATGCCGTAATCACTATCGAGGCTAATAGTGGTTCAGGATCTTATGACTATGAGATTACCGGGCCGGAAAACGAAACGAGAACAACCCTGACCTCACCGGAAGAATGGACAACGTCTACACCGGGAACGTATACGGTATTGGTGTATGACAACAATAGACCATCATGTCCCGCAAGAACTTTTACTGTGGACGTACCAGATGTGATCAATCCAAATTTCACTTATACTCCTTCGGATGTAACTTGTTTTGGAGGTTCGGACGGTAGCATTTCAATCTCAGAAATAAATAACGGAAATAATCCATTAAGTTATGCTCTGAGTCCTAACGTTTCTCCATTCAATACAAGTACCAATTCGTTCGAGAACCTTCCACAAGGAACTTATGAAATAACAGCAACCGGTCCTAATGGGTGTATCACAACATTTAGCAATATTCCAGTAAGTGAACCAATTGCCATTTCGTTTGATATTCCCACGGTAACACCATTTGGTTGTTCTAGTGACAATACCACCAATAATGCCACAATTACTTTAGATTCTGGCAGTATAGTAGGTGGTTCAGGAAATTATGTTCGCTTTGAATTTGAGGATGATGTTAGCGGAAACATACTTCAAAATGGAACTACAGCGAATTATATTTATACAGATTTTGCCGGTGGAGATGTCATCATAAGAGTTTATGATGATATGGGATGTACGGGAGAAGTAACGGTGACGATACCTGCATACGACCAATTAAATGTTGCTACGGTTCATATTGATGAAGCTATTAGCTGTACTAATTTAGGCGAAGACATTACTATTGATGTAACGGGCAGCCTATCCGATTACACGACTAACCCCGGTAATTATGAGTTTAGAATGTTACCCAGCGGTATTGCCCAAGCTTCGAATATTTTTACAGATTTACAACCCGGTAATTATTCCTTCGTTGTCAGAAATGTAAATACAGATTGCGAAATAATTGCGAATCATATTGTTGATGAACCAAACACTTTCGATTTAATAGTGGAAAAACTTTCGGATGCCATTTGTTTTGGTGACGATGGAAGGATAAGACTTACCATAGTAGATGCAACGTATACCGCAGGTTTCTCTTGGAGCATCTATAACACCAATGGCACACCTGCTGACCGTTCAGACGATGGTACCGCGGTAATGGCGGGTACATCTTCAAATCTAGGACCTACTACGTCCATAGATATTGCGGCCGGTAACTACTTGGTAGAGGTAATCCAAGATGCTTTACCAAATTGTGGTCAAGTAAGGTCATTCACTATAGCAACGCCAAGCGCTCCGATAACTCTTGGGCCAATAAATACTATAGATGTTGGTTGTACCAATGATCAAGGAAGCGCTGCAATAAATCCATTGGGCGGGCAGGCACCTTATGACATTACGCTGACGCATAATGCTTCTGGTACGTCTACAACTATTTCAGGAGTAAATTCGCACCTGTTCAACAACTTGGGTGCTGGTCAGTATAACATCAATATTACAGATGCTTTAGGGTGTCCTAGCACTTTTAATAATGCGTTTGAACTTTTAGTACCAGATGCAATTTCAGGTAATGTTTCTTCCACACCATTAGTATGTCAAGGAGATACGGATGCTGCCTTATCTTTTAGTTTAGATCCTAGAAACGTAAGTTCTACTTATACCTATGTATTACATAGTTTGGATGATGCTGTTGGCTCTACCACGCTCAGCAGTAGCGCTTCACAAAGTGGGTCAACCTTTAATAACCTAGGTTCTGGCTTCTATAGTATTACAGTTTCAGATGCTATGGGATGCACCTATGATTCCGAAATAATTGAAATTTTAGCGCCTACGCAGTCCACAGGTATGCTAGTTACGACCCAGACTTTAACTTGTTTATCAGGTGCAGAATTAGAGTTAAGAGCATCAGGTGGTACCGCCCCGTATAGATGGAGTTCTGACGGTATTTCATTTAATGTTATGAATGAAATAAATGGTCCAAACACACATCTATTTCAGAATGTTAATGCCGGACCATATGAATATTATATTCAAGATAGCTTCAACTGTATCTCAATAATTTCGAATGAAATTACCGTTAACGCTGTTGAAGATTTAAACATAAGCCTAGATACCTCAGCAGCTGTTATAAACTGTAACGGTGATAGTACTGCACTAATATTTGCCACAGCAGATGGTGGTCTTGGAGACTATAGTTATGGCCTGTTCGCGAATCAAGGATTATCTTCACCAATTAGACCTTACCAGAGTTCTGGCACCTTTGCTGATCTTCCCCAAGGAACTTATTACGTTAGCGTGGAAAGTGAGGATTGCCAAACTACCTCAGAAGTGGTTATTATCGATGAGCCCGCTCCCTTAGCAGTAACACCTGCGATTACCAATGTTACATGTAACGATGCCAACGACGGTAGTATTGAATTGGACGTACAAGGTGGTAGTGGAGTTTATCAATATGCTATTTCTCCGAACCTAAATCAATTTGACGATGAGGGTAGTTTCTTTGATCTATCCCCTGGAGACTATACAGTAATAGCACAAGATACGAACGGCTGTTTTGAAATTATTGAATTTACCATGACGGAACCGGAGATTCTAGAAATGGACCTAAGTGCCACCCCGGAAATATGTGCCGGTGATGAGGATGGTTCTATAACGGTAACGATAAGCGGAGGAACAGCACCATACAGTACCAGTATCAACTCCAATAACGATGACGATTTTGTGGAAGGTAGACTTACTTTTGATTCCTTAGCAGGAGATACCTATCTGGTATTTGTAAAGGATGCTATGGGTTGTATCGTAAATCAAACCATAACGGTAGAAAATGGTGCAAATCTGGCCGCCAGCGCCGAAGTAATCTACGAATGTTCTGGTGACACACCCACCAATAGGGTCGTAGTTACACTTGAGGATGATTCCATTGCCTCGGATGTATTATACGCCCTGGATACTGATGATGCCAATGCACTAGTTCTTGAACCGAGCTTTGAAAATATCACTCCTGGTGTTCACTTTATTACCATAGCACATGCCAACGGATGCATAAACACGGTTGAGTTTCAAATAGAACAATTTGAACCTCTAGCGCTAACGGCTGTACAACAAAACCTAAATGAGATTACTGCCGTCGCAACAGGCGGTAAAGAAGGATACACGTTCTATTTTGACGGAACTGACAACGGCGATAAGAACACTTTCTTTATTAAAAGGACGGATACCTATACGGTTCGTGTGGTAGATGAAAATGGTTGTGAAAGCACTACATCGATTTTCATGGAATTCATTGATATTGAAATACCCAATTTCTTTACCCCGGATGGTGATGGCCAAAACGACCTTTGGCTACCTAGGAACATAGCACAGTTTCCTCAAATCTGGATCAATGTTTTTGATAGATACGGCCGTTTGGTCTATCGCCTTGAGGACAGTCCGGAAGGATGGGATGGATTCTATCAAGAGAATACACTACCAACAGGTGATTATTGGTATGTTATTAAGCTTAACGGAGCTGAAGATACCCGTGAATTCGTAGGGCACTTTACTTTGTACAGATAAGCTTTAATTAACACGAAAGAGCACCCCAATAGAAATTATAAATCTATTGGGGTTTCTGCTTCAATTTATCTAAATGCGGATGGTATTATAAAAAGCGTAGTGCACAACATTTAAAGTAGTTTTTACAACAATATATTGTAGTCACAGATGAAATCTGTTTTTTTTGTCAAGTAGTTTCCAATTATGTCAAAATTTAAGTTTTACTTAAAAAATCTCGCCCTTTTTATCTTTCTGTTTTTAGGAAGTAAAAGTTTTGCGCAGTTAAGCGATTTACATTATCTGCCACCGCTAAGGCAAGGGGCGAATAATGCCGCAATTAGAGATCAAGCAATTTATCTATCTACACCACAAACTACGGCATTTACGGTAAATGCCTATAGAGGTACGAATACAACTCCAATAGCCACTTTTTCAATTTCTAACGCCGCTCCGGCTGTTTATACCTTGGCCACTGGAAACAATAACATTACCCTAGTTGACGATAGCAATACAGGAATAATACTTACGAACAGTGGACTACGTTTTGAAGCTCCGGGCGGTGAGAACTTTTATGTGAACTATAGAGGTAATTCTAATTCTCAAGGAGCATCGTTAACCTCTAAAGGTAGAATAGCGCTAGGTAGAGCATTTAAATGGGGAGGGGTGCCTAACTTAGGTTCTGAAAATTCCAAATCGAACACCTTAGGTATCATGGCTACGGAAGATAATACGACCGTAACACTTTCAGGATATGACTCTAATTGCGAATTTAGGGTTGGCAC